>CAZTKF010000075.1:0-14250 GCA_964614205.1 uncultured Loktanella sp.
TGCTTCGTTTGTGATCGCCTGAGCTTTCTCGAGCGCTTCTTCGACGGTCTGCTGACCGGCATAAGCAGCCGAGAATTCCTGGCTTACTTCAGACGCGATGCCCGCAAATTCCGGGATCGCTGCGAACTGAACACCAACGTAAGGCGAAGGTTCGACTGTGGAGTTGTTCGGGTCAGCCGACAGGATCGAGTCCAGTGTCATCTGAGCGAACGGAACGGCCTGGTACTCGGGGTTTTCGTACAGGGATGTACGTGCGCCCGGAGGAACGTTTGCCCAACCTTCGTTGGCTGCAACCAGTTCGATGTAGTCCTTGGAAGTGGCCCACTCGATGAACTGCTTCGCAGCTGCTTCTTTTTGGGTGCCTGCCGGGATGGCCAGTGCCCATGCCCAGAGCCAGTTGGAGCGCTTGCCCAGACCGTTGTCGGGTGCCAGTGCAAAACCAACCGAGTCAGCAACAGTCGAGCCGTCGCCTGTCACGAAGGACGCCGCAACTGTGGCGTCAATCCACATGCCGCACTTGCCCTGGTTGAACAGGTTCAGGTTTTCGTTGAAGCCGTTGGTCGCGTAGCCGGACGGACCGGATTCGTCCATCATGCCTTTGAAGAAGTTCAGGGTGTTGGCCCATGCTTCTGTGTCGAACTGTGCGTTCCAGTCCATATCGAACCAGCGTGCGCCGAACGAGTTGGACATCGCTGTGATGAACGCGCCGCCTTCGCCCCAACCGGCTTTGCCGCGGAGGCAGATGCCGTTGATTTCGTTGTCACGGTCGGTCATCGCCGCTGCCGCTTCACGAATGAAGTCCCATGTCGGAGCTGTCGGCATTTCAAGGCCAGCTGCTTCCATCAGGTCTGTGCGATACATGACCATGGAGCTTTCGCCGTAGAACGGTGCCGCATAGAGCGTGCCGTCGTGGGAAAGACCGCCTGCCATTGCGGGCAGAATGTCAGCCGCGTCGTACTCGGCGGACAGATCGTTCAAAGAAACGAGCCAGTCGTTGGCGCCCCAGATCGGCGTTTCGTACATGCCGATTGTCATGATGTCGAACTGACCACCCTTGGTGGTGATGTCGGTTGTCACACGCTGGCGCAGTACGTTTTCTTCCAGTGTCACCCACTCGACGGCGATGCCAGTCTCTTCGGTGAATTGATCGGTGTAGCCCTGCATACGGATCATATCGCCGTTGTTTACGGTCGCGATGGTGATCGTTGCGGAGTGTGCATCTGCGAAAGCGCCGCCAGCTGTGACCAGCGTAAGCGCAGTGGCAGCACAAAGTGTGCTCTTCAAAGACATCCGGTATTCCTCCCTATTGGATGTGATGTACTCACGCTAAGGGAAAGGACAACGCGACGTCAACAAAAATTTTACGCGCGTAAAGTATTCATCAGATCAGGCCGAGTCACGCAGGACGAGCTTGCCTTCTATTCTTGTGCTTTTCCAAGGTGATACCTCACCATCTATGGCCTCAAAGAGCGCGTCAGCCGCGCGCTTTGAAACAGCGTCATAGTCATGCGAAATCGTCGTCAGCGGCGGGCACGTGTAACGCGAGTGCGGATGCCCGTCCTGCCCGGCCACACGAATCGAACACTCGGGACCGCGCCCGACAATGATCTTGCGCTCGTAACAGGCGGTCAAAAGACCGATCGCCAGACGGTCATTGCTGCACAGGATCGTATTTGTGGAAAACCGGTCTTTCGCGAATGCATCATGCCCCCCCAGACGACCGATCTCTTCAAAGCCCCAGCCTTCACCCTCGACGGAAATCACCTGAGGTTCGTAACCGAACGTCTCCATCGCACTCAGATAGGCCTGCCTGCGCCGGTGCGCGTTGGGGTTTGCGGGGGTCTTCATCTCAAAGAAACATGGCGGCTCGCCGGTGCGGCACAGATAATCGGTGATATGCGAGGTAAACTGGAAATTGTCCGAACCGACAAAGGCCAGACCCAGCTCGGCAACGCTGCTGTCAAAGATAAGCGTTGGCACGTCGTCGCAAAATTTTTCCAGCGCGGGCACGTCCGATGCCCGCCCCAGTGGCGCCAAAAGAACACCGGCAGGTTTCATCGAGCGCAGTGTATCGAGCACCTCGACTTCAAGCCTGGGATCACCATGCGCACTGAACAGGGTTGGCCGGTAGCCTGCATGAATACAGCGTTGTTCCAGATTGCGCGCGATCTCGGCAAAGTAGGGGTCGGTCAGCAGGGGCACCACAATGCCAACATTCTTGGTCAGCTTGCGGTTCTGGTTCATGGCAAAGATGTTCGGACGATAATCGTGTTCCTCGATCGCCTTTTCAATTTTCTCACGGGTCTTCTGGCGGACACTTTCGGGGTCGTTGAAATACTTCGACACGGTCGGCCGCGAGATCCCGCTGATGACCGAGAACTCTTCCATGTTCCTGATCTTTTTCTCAGACATGGCTTCGTCCTCTGCTTTCACCACCTCAATCTTTACATCGGAAACTTTTTCTTTTCGCGCGTCAAGATTGAATGTTACTTAAGAGCGCCGGTCAACTTACGCCAGCCTCTTCCCGCCATTGTTGTACATGCAGCGCAATCAATGCCTGCAAACACAACGAAAAACGCGCCACGGTTTCCCGCGGCGCGCTTGTCGTTCGGCAGGATGCCGATTACTTCATCGTGATGCGCCCATCGGTGTAAGGCTGATACGGCGCATTCTCGGCAATGTATTCCGCAGTAACGTCAGCCAGATCAGGGCCATAATCATAGGCATTCATCGCGTCTTCGAACATGCTGTATCCGTCACCGCCGTTACGGACATAGTTGTTTGAAACGACGCCATAGGTCGCAGAAGGATCAATGGGCTGCCCACCGACCATTACGTCGGAAACGCGTGAACCGGGCGCGGCCGACGCATCGACAGTGAACGACATGCCAGCGACCTGCGGGAACCGGCCTGCACCCTCTTCGATCTGGCCCACACCGTTCTCTAGCGCCGCGATGATCGCCTCACCTGTGACCTCGAACGTGGACAGCGTGTTCTGGAATGGAAGCACTGTCAGCACCTCACCCATGGTCACCTCTCCGGCATCGATGGATGCGCGCAGACCGCCACCGTTCTGGATTGCAATCTGGATGCCCTGATCCTTTACACGATCCAGCATCGCGTCCGCCACAAGGTTACCCATCGGGCATTCCATCGCGCGGCAAACAGCACGGTCGCCATTGATGATATCGGCGCTCTCGGCAACGACGCGTGTTTTCATTTCCTCGATAGGACCGGCAAGTTCCGCGACACGCGCAACAGCAGCTTCGTCCTCGGCCACGCTGGCATCAAGCAAAATGGTGTCACCGGTCGCAGACGTCAGATTGCCTGCATCGTCGAACACAAGCGTCAGATGACCAATGTATTTGGAGTATGCATAGGCCTGCACGACTGGCACGTCACTGACCATTGTCGGATAGGCCATCGCCCCTTCTTCGGTGTTGGAAAAGAGTGTGTGCGAGTGACCACCGACAACCGCGTCAATCCCGGCAACACTTTCCGCAAGAGCCATGTCTTTCGTCACACCAACGTGGGTCAGCGCGATCACTTTGTTCACGCCCGCTTCTTCGAGTGTTGCGACATCCGCAGCAAGGCTTTCAGCTTCGTCTGTAAAGATCACGGCGTCGGATGGGCTCGATGTTTCGGCGGTATCAACAGCGAGGGCCGAAATGATGCCGATCTGCTCGCCACCGACTTCCAAGACAACGTGGTTTTCCACCTGACCGGCCAGAATGTTCGAGCTGGACACATCGATGTTGCCGGAAATGACCGGGAAGGACACGGCATCAGTCAGCTTGCGCAGACCGGCGTCGCCGTCATCGAATTCGTGGTTGCCCACTGCCATCACGTCATAGCCGATCTGTTCCATGAACTCGGCTTCGACATCGCCCTTGTATGTGGTGTACATCAGGCTGCCCTGATACTGGTCGCCCGCATCAAGCACGATGACATTCTCACCTGCCAGTTCTTCGCGAAGTTCGTTAATTTTCGTGATGACCCGCGCAATACCGCCAAAGCACTCGCCGGCCGCGTTGTCTTCAGCGCTACAGGTCGAATCGAAGCGGTTGATCGGTTCGATCCGGCTGTGCAGGTCGTTCGTGTGGATGATATGCAACGTGTAGTCTGCCGCCGCTGTGCTCGCCATCATGGCCATTGCACATGTCGTTGTCATGATACGTGAAATCATAGGATCAGGTCCCCCAAGTTTGGAATGCTCACAGCTTGGCGGGGGGCTATGCCAGAGTCAAACCGAATAAACAGTCATCCGACCCGCCCTTACGTCAATTGGTCTGATCTTGGGTGCTTGACCATTTTTTGCGCAAAGGCCATGACGCGCACATGCTGATTTACAAAATCTTCCGGGCCGATGAATGGGCCACTTTGCAGACCGACGGAGAGACCGTCGGCGCCCCGATTGATGTGGCGGACGGCTATATCCATTTCTCTACCGCCGAGACTGTCGCCGAAACCGCCGCCAAATATTTTGCAGGTGTCGAAGGCCTTGTCCTTCTGGCGGTTGAGACCGAAGAACTGACGCCCCTGAAGTGGGAACCCGCCCGCGAGGGCGTCCTGTTCCCGCACCTGTACCGCAAAATGCGGATGGACGATGTGGTTTGGGCAAAACCGCTGCCCTTGCAGGACGGCATGCATCAGTTTCCGGAACTTTCATGAAGGCGCTAGAGCACCTTGGCCTCTTGGTTTTGCGCCGGATCGACCCCGAGGTTGCGCATGGTTTCGCCCTCAAGGCGCTGAATGCCGGCTTGGGGCCACGCACGGGGCCTGTGACCTCGGAGCGTCTGCGGACACAGATCGCAGGGCTGGACCTGCCCAACCCCATTGGTCTTGCCGCGGGCTTTGACAAGAATGCGACAGCGTTGCACGCGCTTTCCAGAACCGGCTTTGGTTTCCTTGAAGTCGGCGCCGCCACCCCGCGCCCACAACCCGGCAATCCCAAGCCGCGCCTGTTCCGGCTGGCGCAGGACCAAGCCGCGATCAACCGTTTCGGGTTCAACAACGACGGGATGGATACGATAGCAGACCGTCTTGCGGCCCGCCCGAAAGGTGCCGTGATTGGCCTGAACCTCGGGGCGAACAAAGACAGCACCGACAAGGCGACGGATTTCGCCACTGTCCTCACACGTTGCGGTCCGGTCATTGATTTCGCGACGGTCAATGTCTCTTCGCCGAACACCGAAAAACTGCGCGACCTGCAAGGCAAGGCGGCGTTGGCCGCGCTGCTTGCCGGTGTGATGGATGCGCGCGCGGGGCTTGCAAGGCCGGTCCCCGTCTTTCTCAAGATTGCCCCCGACCTGAGCGATGACGAAATCAGTGACGTCGCAGAAGTGGCGAATGCCTCGGGCATTAATGCCATTATCGCCACGAACACAACTTTGGACCGCAACGGGTTGCACGGGCCGCATAAAACGCAAGCAGGCGGGCTCTCCGGCCAGCCGCTCTTCGAAAAATCCACCCGCGTTCTGGCCCAGCTTGCGGGGCTGACCACGCTTCCGATCATTGGCGTGGGCGGGGTGGGCAGCGCAGAGCAGGCCTATCAGAAAATCCGCGCAGGCGCGTCAGCGGTGCAGCTTTATACCGCGCTTGTCTATGGTGGCATTTCCCTTGCTGGCGAAATCGCACAGGGGCTGGATGCGCTACTCGAACGCGACGGCTTTGCCAATGTGGCAGAGGCCGTCGGCTCAGGCCGTAGCGACTGGAGCTAGGCGCGGCTTGTCCGCCTCGGCCTCCAAATCGGGATATTTCCAGCCGAGTGTTGCGCCGCGAACCGCAAAATTCAGCAAAAGCCCGATCCAAAGCCCGTGGTTCTGGAAAGCGGCCATCAGCGGGATGACCGTCACGAAATAGATCAGCGCAGAAATAACCATCATATTGCGCATGTCCTTCGTGCGGGTCGCGCCGATGAAAATACCATCCAGCATCCATGCCGCGACCCCGACAACAGGGGCCGCCACCATATAGGGCAGATAGACACGCGCGATGTCGCGCACGTCGGGGGCGGTTGTCATCGTATCGATGATGGCCCCGCCAAAGAGCGCGAATGACAGGGCAAGCAACACACAGACGATCCCGCCCCACAGACTGCTGAGAACCGCGCTGCGCCGTAGGGCTTCCCGCGCCCGCGCACCCAGCGCCTGCCCCACAAGCGCCTCTGCCGCAAAAGCAAAGCCGTCCAATGCATAGGCGGTGACTTGCAGGAACTGCATCAGGATCTGGTTCGCCGCCAGTTGTACGTCGCCAAAGTCTGACCCGAAGAACATGAAACTCACGAAGATCGCCTGCAGCAGCACGGACCGGATCAGAATATCCGTGTTCACAAGCGCCATATGCTTGAGCCGGTTCGCGTCGAAAACACGTGCGGCGGACAGCCAGGCTGGCCTGCCAAAGACGCCGCGGCAAAACCAAAGACCCAGCGCAAGCCCGCCCCATTCAGCGGTGAAGGTGGCCCATGCCACGCCTTCGATCCCCCAGCCCAGTTTCAGACCCAGCAGAAAGCTCAGGGCAATGTTCAGACCGTTCATGCCCACTTGGATGACAAGCACGGCCCGTGTGCGTTCTTGCGCGATCAGCCAGCCGGTGATCCCGTAAAGTGCAATCGTCGCGGGGGCTGACCAGATGCGGATGACCATATAGTCGCGGGCAAGCGCCTCGACTTCGGCACTGGCGGGCGACACCCAGAAGGCCCCGTGAAAAATCGCCACCTGCGCAACGATCATCACAAGACCAGCCGAAATGCCGATCATCAGGGCCCGTGACAAGAGCGCGTCAACTTCGTCGGTATCCCCTGCCCCTGCGGCCTGCGACGTCAGGCCTGTTGTTCCCATGCGCAGAAAACCGAAGATCCAATAGACGGCGGACAGGATGATCGCACCGATCCCGACCGCGCCAATCGGTGCCGCCTCGCCCAGTTGGCCGACGACGGCAGTATCCACCACACCCAGAATCGGCACTGTCGCGTTGGACAGCACAATCGGCAGGGCAATCGCCAGTACCCGCCTGTGGGTCAGTGCCCTAGCCAAGGCGCTGCGGCATCAGGAAATGCCCTGTAGCCTGCGCAAAAAGGCGGCTGCGATTGTCCTGCCATGCTTCCACATGGACCGAGGCATAGCGCCGGCCGGACCGGTTGACCCTTGCCCGCGCATAGGCATCGCGCGGCAGGCCCGAACGCAGATAGTCGACGGTGAAATCAATCGTCTTGGGCAGCTGGATGCGCGGGGCGTCATCGCTGACCTTGCCTGCCTCCATGTCTTCCCATGTCATGGCCCAGCTCAGTTCGATGATTGCGGTGACCTCTAGAAAAGCTGCTGTCACGCCACCGTGGAGCGCCGGCAGCATGGGATTGCCGATCAGCTTGTCATCATATGGCAGGACCGCCGTCAGCTCATCCCCGCGCCGGTCAATCTGAATGCCCAGAAATTGGATATAAGGAACACCAGAGACCAGCTTTTGCAGCGTCGCATCGCGGCGCTGTTTGACCACTTGCACAGGTTCGGGACGGCGGCTCATGACTTGGCCCTTTCGATCGTGAAAGCGCCCGTCGCAGTGGCCACTGGGCGCGTTGGATCCGCATCAATGGCTGTCGCGCGGACAAAGGCGACCGAGCGTGTCACATGATAGCATTCTGCCGTGGCCGTGATCCGGTCGCCCGGCGTGGCCGGACGCATGTAGTCGATCCGCAGATCAAGCGTTGCCGTCGCAACAGCGGCAGCCGGATGCGACATGACCGCAGCCCCAGCGCAGGTGTCCATCAAGGCCGAAACCGCCCCCCCGTGTATCACTCCCGTTTCAGGGTCGCCCACCAGTCGCGCATCATAATCCATCGCGATAACCGCCTTGCCATCGTCAACTTCGGTCAGCTCCATGCCAAGCTCACGGGCATGAGGGATCGCCGTAATGAATTGGCGAACCAGTGCACCGCGGCGGTTTTCTTGTGCATCAGACATATGCGCTCCTGAACAGTTCTACTCTTGCGTATCCCTGATTGACTCGATTGACCACCGTCAACACGACCCCGACCATCATCCACCTGTTGCCCCCCCTAATTGATCCCGCTACGATCATATCAAGGGAGAGAAACATGTCGGAAACCCGCCTGTCATTCAAAGAGATGTGCGCGAAATTCGACGTAACGCCACGGACGTTACGCTATTACGAATACATTGAGTTGCTGCAGCCCGAGAAAGAAGGTCGGTCCCGGTTCTACGGACCCAAGGAACTGGCGCGCATGACACTGATCCTGCGCGGACGGCGCTTTGGGTTTTCACTGGAAGACATCCGGCAATGGTTGCTGATCTATGAACACGAAGGGACCGAGGCACAAATGCGTGAATGGGTCGCCCTTGCAGATCGGCAACTGATCGAATTGGCCGAACAGAAGAAGCAATTGGAAGACACAATCGCCGAACTGCAAAACCTGCGTGACACAACAGCGGACACGATCAGCTAGCGCCGCGCGCACCGCTACACGTTTTACAACTTTGCTGGAATCCGGAGACGCGGCACAGGGTGTTCAGGGCAAATCCAATGCTTTGCTACGGCAAAGAACAACGCCGCATAGTCTGAAAACTGCCTTCTTCCCAACGCATCCAGCGCAGAAAGCCACCGCAACGGGGTATCTTTATTGCGCTTGACCGCCAGACTTCTTTGCTGACCTTTCGTCAACTTTGCAATGACGCCACGTTACGTTTACGTGCGCGTCAACTTTGCTTGTATAGTGATCCTGTTCTTCGCAAGTGCGTGACCTGAAGACACGCCTGAAAGGAATGAAAAGATGACGACTGACACACTTAGCATCCGGCAGATGTGTGACGCGTTCGATGTGACGCCACGCACCCTTCGCTTCTACGAAGCCAAGGAATTGCTGTCCCCGGTCCGTGAGGGCCAGAAGCGCCTGTTCACCAAGCGCGACCGCGCGCGGCTGAAACTGATTTTGCGCGGCAAGCGCTTTGGCTTCAGCCTCGAAGAGATCCGCCAGCTTCTGGACCTCTATCATATGAATGACGGGCAAGAAGCACAGTTGTCGAAAACATACATCCTTGCCGAAAAGCACCTTGCCGACATGGAGGCCCAGAAGGCCGAACTGGAAGAGGCAATCGGCGAGTTGAAAGAACAAATGGCATGGGGCGCTGAGAAGCTGGCGCAACTGGCCAAAGACAAAACCGCTGCGGCCTGATCCGGCCCGCCCCGAGACAACGACAAAACGGAGAGACACAAGATGCCGATCTACAACGCACCTACCAAAGACATCCAGTTCGTGCTGCATGACCTTTTGAAAGTAAGCGAGCAGGACATCGCAGGGTTCGAGGACCTCGATCGTGACTTTACCAGTGCCGTTGTCGAAGAAGCAGGCAAGGTGGCCTCTGAAGTGCTGCATCCGCTGAACGTGGTAGGCGACACCGAAGGCTGTGTGCTGGAAAACGGCGTGGTCCGCACGCCCACGGGGTTCAAGGAAGCGTTCCAGCAGATGAAAGACGGTGGCTGGACGGCGATGGATTGCGATCCTGAATATGGCGGTCAGGGCCTGCCTTATGTGATGCACACCGCAGCGCAGGAACCTTTTGTGTCTGCCAACATGGCTTTCAACATGTATCAGGGCCTGACGCACGGGGCTTATTCGGCAATCCATGCGCACGGATCTGAAGAGCAAAAGCAGAAATACCTGCCCAAGATGGTGTCCTGCGAGTGGACAGGGACGATGAACCTGACCGAACCGCATTGTGGGACAGATCTGGGCCTGATGCGCACCAAGGCTGTGCCGAACGGTGACGGGACCTACAAAATCTCCGGCCAGAAGATCTTTATCTCGGCTGGTGAGCACGACATGGCGGAAAACATCATCCACCTTGTTCTGGCGAAAATTCAGGGCGGGCCTGAGGGCATCAAAGGTGTGTCGCTGTTCATCGTGCCGAAGTTCATGGTCAACGAGGATGGTTCGCTGGGTGCGCGCAACGGCGTGTCCGTGGGCAAGATCGAAGAAAAGATGGGCATTCACGGCAACTCGACCTGTGTGATGAACTATGACGAGGCGACCGGTTTCCTTGTTGGCGAAGAACACAAGGGCATGCGCGCGATGTTCACCATGATGAACGAGGCCCGTCTGGGTGTGGGTCTGCAAGGTTACGCGCAGGCGGAAGCAGCCTACCAGAACGCTGTGGCTTACGCCAACGACCGCCTGCAAGGGCGCGATGTGACGGGTGCGAAGAACCCTGACGGACCAGCTGATCCGCTGATCGTGCACCCCGACATCCGTCGCAACCTGATGGACCAGAAATCATTTGTTGAAGGTGCGCGCGCCTTTACATTCTGGGGTGCCTACCTGATCGATCGCGCACACAAGAACGGCGATACCGAAGCTGACGGCCTGATCTCGCTGATGACACCTGTCATCAAGGGCTTCCTGACCGACAAGGGCTTTGAATATGCGACCGCCGCCCAGCAGGTCTATGGCGGTCATGGCTATATCGAGGAATGGGGCATGTCCCAATACGCCCGCGATGCACGAATCGCGATGATCTACGAGGGTGCCAACGGTGTACAGGCGCTGGATCTTGTAGGCCGCAAGCTGGCGCAGGACGGCGGCAAGCATGTGATGGCGTTCTTCGAGATGATCAAAACCTTCATCAAGGAAAACGAAGGCAATGAGGCGCTGAACAAGGACTTCCTAACACCGCTGAAGGCGGCATCAAAGGATCTGCAGGCGGCTGGCATGTACTTCATGCAGAACGCAACCAAGCCGAACAACGCACTGGCCGGGTCTTATGATTTCATGCACATGATGGGCCACGTTTGTTTGGGCCTGATGTGGGCGCGTATGGCGAAAGCGGCAATGGAGGCACTGGAAAGCGGCGCGTCCGACACCGCATTCTACCAGACCAAGATCGCGACCGGCCGCTATTACATGGCCCGTCAGCTGCCTGCGACGGCGATGCATCTGGCCCGCATCAATTCGGGTGGCGACACCGTTATGGCGCTTGAGGCTGCGAATTTCTAAACTTGCCCAAGGCGCGCCAATTTCGGCGCGCCTTTGTCAGCTACGGATACTACCCGTAGCCACTCACTGGGTTGGGAGGCCTTCACGACATGATGAAACTACACTGCTTTGGCGAAAGCGGAAACGCCTACAAAGCCGCATTGACACTCGCCCTTGCCGAAGAACCGTGGGAGCCTGTGTTTGTCGATTTCTTCAAAGGCGCCACGCGCACGCCGGAATTTCGCGCACTTAATGTCATGGGTGAAGTCCCCGTGCTGGAAGACGGCGATCTGATCCTGACCCAATCGGGCGTCATTCAGGATTACATCAGCTCCAAAACCGGCAAGCTGGGCGGGAAATCTGCCGCCGAGCGCCGTGATGTGCTGCGTTGGATGTTCTTTGACAATCACAAGGTGTCGGGCATGGCTGGCACCCTGCGGTTCAACATGAACTTTCTGCCAGAAGAAAAACGCAACGCGGATGTGAACAGCTTTCTGGCGATGCGGCTCGCCTCTGCGCTCAAAATCATGGAAACACAGCTGGGCGAAACCAGATGGCTGGCCGCCGATGATATCACGATCGCTGACATCGCCTGCTGCGGTTACCTCTTCTACCCCGAAGACTTCACCTTCGACCGCAAAGCCTATCCGAACATCGACCGCTGGCTGGACGCAATCGCGGCCCAGCCCGGTTGGCAACACCCTTATGACCTAATGCCGCGCGCCTTTGGGTGACGCGATCCAATTGGAGGACCCTATGACCGAAGCCTATATCTATGACGCCATCCGCACCCCGCGCGGCAAGGGCCGCAAGGACGGCAGCCTGCACGAGGTGACGTCCGCACGCCTGTCCGCAGGTGTGCTGAACGCGCTGAAAGACCGCAACAATCTGGAAGGCCACGCCGTTGAAGACGTGATCTGGGGCAATGTCACGCAAGTGGGCGAACAGGGCGGCTGCCTTGCGCGGACGGCTGTGCTGGCATCTGATCTGGACCAGTCCATCCCCGGTCTTGCGATCAACCGTTTCTGCGCCTCCGGCATGGAAGCTGTGAACCTAGCCGCCAACCAAGTCAAAGGCGGCGCAGGTCAGGCCTATATCGCGGGCGGTGTCGAAATGATGGGCCGTGTGGCCATGGGTTCTGACGGGGCGGCGATTGCGGTTGATCCTTCGATTGCGATGGAAACCTATTTTGTCCCGCAGGGCATTTCCGCCGATATCATCGCCACTGAATACGGTTTCAGCCGTGATGATGCTGACCAACTGGCCATGGAAAGCCAGAAGCGCGCCAAGGTGGCGTGGGACGAGCGGCGTTTCGACAAATCCATTGTCACCGTGCGCGACATCAATGGCCTGCCTATTCTGGATCATGACGAATACATGCGCCCCGAGACAAACATGCAGACGCTGGGGTCACTGAACCCGGCGTTTCAGGCCATGGGCGAAGTCATGCCCGGTTTCGACAAGGTCGCGCTGATGAAGTACCCGCACCTTGAGAAGATCAACCACATCCACCATGCGGGCAACTCTTCGGGTATCGTCGATGGCGCAGCTGGCGTTCTGATCGGCTCAAAGGAATGGGGCGAGGCGATGGGCCTGAAACCCCGCGCGCGGATCAAAGCGACCGCCAAGATCGGCACGGACCCGACGATCATGCTTACTGGCCCCGTTCCAGTGACCGAAAAGATCCTGAAAGACAGCGGGATGAGCATCAGTGACATCGACCTGTTCGAGGTCAACGAGGCATTCGCGTCGGTCGTGCTGCGCTTTATGCAGGCCTTTGACGTCGACAATAGCAAGGTCAACGTCAACGGCGGCTCGATCGCCATGGGGCACCCGCTGGGTGCGACCGGTGCGATCATCATCGGCACCCTGCTGGACGAGCTGGAGCGGACAGGCCAAGGCACCGGTCTTGCCACCCTGTGCATCGCATCCGGCATGGGTGCGGCCACAATTATCGAACGCGTGTAAGGAGTCCCTGATATGACTGATTTCACAATGACCACAGACGCAGACGGCGTCGCAACAATCGTCTGGGACACGGTCGGCAAATCCATGAACGTCATGACGTTGGACGCATGGGATGATCTTGAAGCTCTGGTTGATCAGGTGCTGAGCGATGAGGCGATCAAGGGGGCTGTCATCACATCCGGCAAGCCGGACAGCTTTGCTGGCGGCATGGACCTGAAAGTCATCGCCAAGATGAAGGAAATGGCGGGCGACGATCCTGCCAAGGGGTTGTTCGACGGCATCATGAACGCCCACCGCATCATGCGCAAAATCGAACGCGCAGGAATGGACGCCAAGACCAACAAGGGCGGCAAGCCGATTGCCGCGGCCCTGCCCGGCACAGCACTGGGCATCGGTCTGGAGATTCCGCTGTCCTGTCACCGTATTTTTGCCGCCGACAACCCGAAGGCCAAAATCGGCCTGCCAGAAATCCTTGTCGGTATCTTTCCTGGCGCGGGCGGTACAACCCGTCTATCCCGCAAACTGGGCGCGATGGGTGCATCGCCGCTCTTGCTGGAAGGCAAGCTGAATGACCCCAAGAAAGCCAAGGCTGCGGGTGTCATTGACGAAGTCGTCCCTGCGGATGAACTGCTCTCTGCTGCGAAGGCCTGGGTTCTGTCAGAGCCGAATATCGTCAAACCATGGGACGAAAAGGGCTATAAAATGCCCGGTGGTGCGCCCTACCATCCGGCAGGGTTCATGACATTCGTCGGCGCATCGGCAATGGTCAACGGCAAGACCCAGGGTGTCTATCCTGCGGCCAAGGCGCTGCTGTCTGCCGTTTACGAAGGGGCGCTGGTGCCATTTGACACCGCTCTCAAAATCGAGGCCCGCTGGTTCACCAATGTCCTGATGAACCCCTCGTCCTCGGCCATGATCCGCAGCCTTTTCATCAACAAGGAAGCGTTGGAAAAAGGTGCCAACCGTCCCGAAGCCCCCGACCAGAAGGTCAAAAAGGTCGGCGTCATTGGCGCAGGCATGATGGGTGCAGGCATTGCGCTGGTCTCGGCGCTGGCTGGCATCGAAGTTGTCCTGATCGACAGCACGCAAGAGGCCGCTGACAAGGGCAAATCCTATACCACCGCACATCTGGACAAAGGCATGGCCCGCAAGAAGGTCACCCAGGACAAAAAAGACGCCGTCCTTGGCCTGATCAACGCCACGACCGATTACGATGCACTCAAGGGCTGTGATCTGATCGTCGAGGCCGTGTTCGAAGATGTGGGCGTCAAGGCAGAAGTCACCGCCAAGGTGCAGGC
>CAZTKF010000076.1:0-14097 GCA_964614205.1 uncultured Loktanella sp.
AGGCCGTGTTCGAAGATGTGGGCGTCAAGGCAGAAGTCACCGCCAAGGTGCAGGCCGTCACCGGCCCTGACTGCATCTTTTCAACCAATACATCAACCCTGCCGATCACCGAACTGGCCAAGGCATCGGTGGATGCGGATAAATTCATCGGCATCCACTTCTTCTCGCCGGTGGACAAGATGCTGCTGGTGGAGATCATCAAGGGCCAGAAAACCGGCGACCGGGCCGTGGCCAAGGCGCTCGACTATGTGCGCCAGATCCGCAAGACGCCGATCGTGGTCAATGATGCGCGCTTCTTCTACGCCAACCGCTGCATCATTCCTTATATCAACGAAGGGGTGCGGATGGTGAAGGAGGGTGTCGAGCCTGCGCTGATCGAGAATGCCGCCAAGCTGGTCGGCATGCCACTGGGCCCGCTGCAACTGGTTGACGAAACCTCTGTTGATCTGGGCGTGAAGATCGCCAAGGCGACCAAAGCGGCAATGGGCGATGCCTATCCTGATGGTGAGGTGGATGAGGTCCTGTTCTGGATGTTCGATCAGAACCGTCTGGGCCGCAAATCCAACGCGGGCTTCTACAGCTATGACGACAAGGGTAAACGTCAGGGCCTGTGGGACGGGCTTGCCGCGCAATACCCCGCCATGGAAGACCAGCCCGACCTGATCACGGTTCAGCACCGCCTTTTGTTCGCCCAAGTGCTCGAAGCGGTGCGCGCGCTGGAGGAAGGCGTGCTGGAAGACATCCGCGAAGGCGATGTCGGCGCGATCCTTGGCTGGGGCTTTGCCCCTTGGTCCGGTGGCCCGTTCAGCTGGCTTGACATGATCGGTGCGCCCTATGCGGCAGAACGCTGTGACGAGCTGAGCGCGCAATTCGGGGAACGGTTCAAAACGCCCGCCTTGCTGCGCGAAATGGCCGACAAGGGTCAGGAGTTCTACAAGCGCTTCGGAGCGATTGCAAAAGCCGCCTAGATACCATGGCGCGTCCCTGACCGGGGCGCGCCACTTCGCAACCGTCGGCGGAAAAGTGATTATTATCTTATATCAATGCATTAACTATCAGTCTGGATACGCTATCCGGTCTTTGTACAATAGCCGATAAAGCTTAGTTAATTAGCTAAGTTATGCCTCGAGGTGCATTCCGCCGCGAACATTCGCACAAAACACCGCCCCTCGCGGATTATCACCATTCCGCAGGCTTTTTGCGGCACGACAATGTCCCGCACCTTGGAAACCGCCTAATCCCCGCTGTGGGGAATTGTCAGACATTCGTTTTTCCGCTCTTATGCCACCAACAAGGGAGGAATATGCAATGGGTTGGATGCGGGACGAAACCGGATTGGAAAAGCGGACGGCCAACTATGTGCCTTTGACACCGCTGTCACATCTGCAACGGGCCGCATTGATTTTTGCCGACCGCGAGGCTCTGGTCTATGGCAAGACCCGGCTGACCTATGCCAAATACTATCGGCGGGTATCGCGGCTTGCATCGGCCCTGACCAAAGTCGGTGTGCAGCCGGGCGATGTGGTGGCGACGATCCTGCCCAATATTCCCGCCCAGTCCGAGGCCGCTTTTGGTGTGCCTGCCTGCGGTGCGGTGCTGAACACAATTAACACACGACTTGACGTTGATACTGTCGCTTACATCTTTGATCATGGTGAAGCAAAGGTCGCCCTTGTCGATAGCCAGTTCCTGCCGCTGGCTATGGCTGCTGTTGAACTGATGGAAGGGCCAGCGCCGCTGATCATCGAAGTGCCGGACGATCAGGCGGGCGTCCATGCTATAGCCGAACAGCAGAACTATGAAGATTTCCTGTCGACCGGTGATCCTGAATTCACATGGGTCCTGCCTGAGGACGAATGGGAAAGCCTTGCGCTGAATTACACATCCGGCACAACAGGCCGCCCCAAGGGTGTCGTCTATCACCACCGTGGCGCATATCTGATGACAATGGGGACACCGATCAGCTGGGAATTGCCCCTTTTCATGCGCTACTTGCAGATCGTGCCGCTTTTTCACTGCAACGGCTGGAACCACACATGGATGCTGCCTGCTTTGGGCGGCACTGCCGTCTGCTGCCGCGATATCACGGCCCAAAACATCTATGACGCCATCGCCGACGAAGGGGTCACCCATTTCGGCGGGGCACCGATTGTGCTGAACATGATCGTCAACGCCAAGGACAACGAGCGACGCAGCTTTGATCACACGGTCGAGGTCTTTACCGCAGGTGCGCCCCCCGCCCCCGCAACGCTGGCCGCGATCGGCAAGCTGGGTTTCAACGTGAAACAGGTCTATGGCCTGACCGAAACCTATGGGCATGTGACAGAGTGCATCTGGGATGATGCCTGGTCCGCCCTGCCAGAGGACGAACAAGCGGCAATCAAGGCACGCCAGGGCGTGGCCTTTCCAATGATGGAAGACGTCACCGTTGTCGATGACCACATGGGACAAGTGCCGCGCGATGGTGCCACCCAAGGCGAGATCGTGATGCGTGGCAATGCTGTGATGAAAGGGTATCTCAAGAACGCGCAGGCCACCGAAAAGGCATTCGCAGGTGGATATTTCCACTCCGAAGATCTGGCCATCCAGCACCCTGATGGGTCGATCCAAATCTCGGACCGGGCCAAAGACATCATCATTTCTGGCGGCGAAAACATCAGCTCTGTCGAAGTCGAAGGCGCGCTGATGCACCACCCTGCCGTCAATCTTTGCGCGGTCGTGGCAAAGCCGGATGAAAAATGGGGCGAGGTGCCTTGCGCCTTTGTCGAACTGAAAGATGGTGCCAGCGCCGTTGAGGCTGAAATAATCGCATTCGTTCGCGAACGTCTTGCCGGTTTCAAATGCCCAAAGAAGGTCGTTTTTCTTGAGCTGCCCAAGACTTCGACCGGCAAGATCCAGAAATTTGAGCTGCGCAAGCTGGCAAAGGATTGCTAGCGCGCGGTTCTGATACCACCGGCGGAACGCGCTTTCCGGCATGACAATCTGTACATTGACAGCTACCCTTACGCGAAAAGGGCAGATGAGCAAATGACGGCACTTGATCGATATGTCCGACTGGAAAGCGAGGCGCTCTGGCGGGCGGAACCGAACGGACAACGCCGCGATGTGACGATCTCGTTCGGAGACGCCACCTTGGTCATTGCCGATGCCACCGGTCGCCCCTTGGCCCACTGGTCGCTGCCTGCCTTGATCCGTCAGAATCCGCATGATGCACCGGCACTCTACGCCCCTGATGACGACGCAAGCGAGATCCTTGAGATTGCGGATACAACGATGGTTGACGCCATTGAAGAGGTCCGCAGAGCCCTTGCCAAGTCCCGCCCCCGCCCTGGAAAGCTCCGGCACTGGCTGACCGGAGGCAGTGTCGCCGCCGCACTTGGACTGGCGGTATTCTGGCTCCCTGACGCGCTGACCCGTCAGGCGCTGGCTGTCATGCCGACACCCAAACAGGTCGAGATCGGATTCGACATGCTTGGCTTTCTGGAGAACCAGACCGGTCCCGCCTGCCAGTCGCGGCGGGCCAATGTGGCGGCATCGCGGCTGGCGCAGCGTGTTTTCGGCAGTGAAACGACCGTGCAGATCGTTGTGGTGCCGCAACTCTCGACTGGGGCAATGACGCTGCCCGGTGATCTGGTCGTGCTTGACTATGGTTTGCTGCAGTTGGCAGATGATCCTGCGGTTGCAGCGGGCTTTGTGCTGGCCGCCCACGCGTCTGCCGAAAGGACAGACCCGCTAGAAGACCTGCTGAACCAAGCCGGCCTTGGCACGACGTTCCGCTTGCTCACCACTGGCGATATTCCGGACACGATCCTGCGCCAGCAGGCAACCGCCATGTTGGATATGGGCGCGTTAACGCCTGCGCCGGATACGCTCCGCGATGCATTCGCCAGCGCGCAGATACCGCAAGCCCCGTATCTGGCCGCGACGGATGCGCGCACCGGTAACATGCCCGATCTTGGCGGTGATCCACTGACGGGCCGGTCCATCCCGCTAATCCTGAATGACAGCGATTGGGTAAGCCTACGCAATATCTGCAATTCCTAGGGTTTACTTGGTCCCGAACATCCGGTCGCCAGCATCCCCGAGGCCAGGAACGATATAGCCATGCTCGTTCAGATGACTGTCGATCGCCGCAGTGACAATCGGCACATCAGGGTGGGCCTGTTGCATGCGGGCAATCCCCTCGGGTGCTGCAAGAAGACACAGAAAGCGGATGTTTGTCGCGCCCGCTTCTTTCAGAAGGTCGATCGCGGCAACAGACGAGTTACCCGTTGCCAGCATCGGATCAACAGCGATCACCAAGCGATCTTCAAGCTCGGTGGGAACCTTGAAGTAATACTGCACCGGCTTGAGCGTTTCTTCATCGCGGTAAAGCCCTACAAAACCCACGCGTGCCGAAGGGATCAGTTCCAGAACACCGTCCAAAAGCCCGTTGCCCGCGCGCAGGATGGACACCAGAGCCAGTTTCTTGCCCGCGATAACAGGCGCATCCATCGGCTCGAGCGGTGTTTCGATCCGCTTGGTTGTCATGGGCAGGTCACGTGTCACCTCATAGGCCAGCAACTGGCTGATTTCGCGCAACAACTGCCGGAAAACGGCTGTGGATGTATCCTTTTGGCGCATCAGTGTCAGCTTGTGCTGGACCAGCGGATGGGTGACGTGGGTGACATGATCGGTCATTGGACAGGCTCCAGTCTTTTGGCCACGCGGGCCTTTGTCTCTTGATCGCAAAAGGCAGCGGCCAGGGCGGTATCGTTAAGAGCTTTGAAGTCCTCTTCGACCCAGCCAAACGTGCGATGCAGCATTTCATATTCTGCGGTCATGGTCGTATGAAAGAAAGGCGGATCGTCGGTCGAGACTGTCACCTTTACCCCCTCGCCGCGCAGTCTGGCGATAGGGTGGTTCCCCCAGCCGTCAACGGCATTGAGAACTACATTCGACCCCGGGCACACTTCGAGCACAATTCCCTTTTCGGCGATCTGTTCCACCAGAGCGGGGTCCTGCGCCGCACCGATCCCGTGTCCGATGCGGGAAACCCGCAAATCACGGATCGTTTCGGCCACCATTGACGGCCCGCCCCACTCACCGGCATGACAGGTCAGCGGCATACCCGCCTCGCGCGCCATATCAAAGCTGTAGGCATAGTCAGCCGGACGGCCCACCATTTCACCGCCTGCCATGCCATAGCCAGTGACAAAAGAGCCAAAGGTTTCAGCCGCGCATCTGGCGGCGGGTTTGCAGGCCTCTGGCCCGAAATGGCGAATCCCGGTCACAATGCCTTTCAGGGTGATCCCGAGCCTATTCTCGGCCTCGCGCGCGGCATCCTCCATCGCGGCAAGATAATCCTTCCATGCCACCAGATCACCGCCGCCACAGAAATCGGGCGAAACAAAGGTTTCCATGTAGATCACGCCATGCGCGGCTGTTTCTTCCAGAACCGCAATTACCAGACGGCGGAAATCTTCGGGGGTCTGCAATGTCGTGCAAGCGGCCTCGTAGACTTTCAGAAAATGATCGAAGTCGCGGAAGGCATAGCCGCCGTCACTGGTGAATATGCCGCTGATATCAATCTTCTTTTCATGGGCAAGCTGTTTGATAAAGGCCGGCGGCGCACAGCCCTCTAGGTGGGTATGCAGTTCAACCTTAGGCATCGTCTGGAAATTCATAAAAAGCTCTTTCCTTGGCCCGCGTAAGGCACATTCAAATGGGCGGCGACCGTGGCGGCGACATCGACAAACGCCAGTTGCCCCAAGGGCCGCGCACCTAGCCCATGGACCAAGACCGGCACGCGCTCTCGGGTATGGTCCGTACCCGCCCATGTCGGGTCATTGCCATGATCAGCGGTGACGATCAACAGATCATCAGGCCGCAGCCCGGGCAGCAGACTGCCTAGTGCGCCGTCGAACCATTCAAGGTGCTTGCCATAGCCGACCGGATCACGGCGATGGCCATACTCGCTGTCAAATTCCACCAGATTGGCAAAGACAAGAGCGCCGTCCTGCGCCTCGTCCACCAAGTCGCTGATATGCTGCATCAGAACGGCATCCCGGCCTTTGCGCAGATCATCAATGCCCCGCATCGAAAAGATGTCGCCGATCTTGCCCACCGCATAGACGGTGCGGCCAGCATCATGGACGTAGTCACAGATTGTCGGTGACGGCGGCGCGATGGCGAAATCCTTGCGGTTTGCGGTGCGGCTGAAATTGCCGACTTCTCCGACAAATGGGCGCGCGATGACCCGTCCGACCTTCATCTTATGAAGCGTCGGCGCAAGGTCTTTGCAAAGGGTCAGCAGTCGCTCAAGCCCGAACGCCTGTTCATGGGCGGCTATCTGCAAGACACTGTCCGCCGAGGTATAACATATCGGCCATCCGGTCTTGAGATGGGCCTCGCCTTCTTGCTCGATCACGACCGTACCCGAGGCATGGCGATTGCCCAAAATCCCGTCCGTTCCTGCCAGTTTGCAGATCAAGGCCGTCAGATCCGCAGGGAAAGCGGGGTCCGTGTCGGGAAACACATGCCATTCCCATGGCACCGGCACACCGGCCAGTTCCCAATGCCCCGAGGGTGTGTCCTTGCCGCGCGACACTTCGGTTGCGGCTCCCCATGCACCAGTGGGATCGGCACCCAGACCAGCGGCATCCTCGCCCGAGGCCAGCCTGACGGCTGCGCCCAAGCCCAGTGCATCCAGTGTCGGCACCCGCAGCCCCGCGTCACGTGCGATATGCGCCACGGTATTGGCCCCTGTATCCGGCATGTCGCCGTTGAAAAACTGGTCCGCATCCGGTGCGCCGCCAATTCCGACGCTATCGATGACAATCAGGAAGGCGCGCGGCATCAGGTGATCCCCTCGATAACCAATGGACCGGGTGTGACCGCATCACCAATCGTGATGGCGGCCTGCACGGCCATGGCAGCTTCGACCGCCGCATCTTCATCGGCAGCATGGACCACACAAAGCGGATCGCCACGGGTCACCGCCGCCCCCAGACCGATCATCTCTGTCAGGCCCACAGCGGGGTTCACAAGGTCTGTTTCAACCCTGCGTCCGCCGCCCAATCCTACAACAGCAAGACCCAGTGCCTCACCATCCATTGCGGCAATGTAACCGGTGGCGGGGGCGGTGACTTCGCCCACGACAGGGGCTTTGGGTAAATGTGTATGCCAATCATGCGCCATATCGGGCGGGCCACCCAAAGCCGCAATCATCTGCGCAAAGCGCTCCATCGCGGCACCGGAACTGATGGCTGTTTTCACCCTTTCAACCGCTGACGCCGTATCATCACCCTGCATCATCAAAAGCTGGGCACAAAGGCCGACGGTCAGATCGTATAACCGTGGTGCCACTGCGGTATTGCCTGCCATGACTTCCATGCAGACGGCCACTTCAACCGCGTTGCCCAGCGCAGGCGCAAGCGGCTGGTTCATATCGCTGATCAGGGCGGCTGTCTTGCACCCTGCCCCATTTGCCGCATCGACAAGGGCGTGGGCGAGTGCGCGCGCCTCGTCGGGGGTCTTCATAAAGGCACCAGAGCCGCATTTGACGTCCAAGATCAGACTTTCCAACCCTGCGGCAAGTTTCTTGGACAGGATCGAGGCGGTGATCAGATCTACGCTCTCGACCGTCGCCGTCACATCGCGGATCGCATAGAGGCGGCGGTCGGCCGGGGCGATCTGTCCGGTGGCACTGACAATCGCGCAGCCCACTTCGCGCGTGATCAGGCGTAGCTGCTTTTCGGTGACGTTGATGTTGATCCCCGGGATCGCTTCGAGCTTGTCTAACGTCCCGCCCGTATGGCCCAGACCCCGCCCCGAAATCATCGGCACATATGCCCCGCATACCGCCAGCACCGGCGCAAGGATCAAGGAAACACAGTCGCCAACACCACCTGTAGAGTGCTTGTCTATGACCGGTCCGGGCAAATCCCATGTCATTACATCGCCACTGTCGCGCATGCCTTGGGTCAACGCCACACGGCCAGCATCGCTCAGCCCGTTCAGCACAACGGCCATAGCAAAGGCACCGGCCTGCGCATCGCTGACCGCACCCGAGGCCAGGCCTTTTGCGAACCAAGCCAGTTCTTCACGGCTGGGGGTTTCCTTTCCCCGCACCTTGGCGATGATGGCTCGCGCGTCCATATCAGACGCGGCTCATATAGTCGGCATCAAAGCTACCGGGCAAAAGGGCCGCGACAGTCGTTTCGTGGACGACGCCATCCATCGTCGCAAGCGTCACTTTGACGTCGCCCTTGGCAAATTCGGCAATCTTCTGGCGGCAGCCGCCACAGGGGCTTACGGGCTTGGGACTATCGGCAATCACCGTGATCTCTGCAATCGCCGTATCACCGCCTGCAACCATCGCTGCAATTGCGCCAGCTTCGGCGCAGGTCCCTTCGGGATATGCTACGTTCTCGACATTGCAGCCCACGTAGACTGTGCCAGACGACGACGTCAAAGCGGCTCCTACTTTGAACCTTGAATAGGGCGCATAGGCATTTTCCCGCACCGCACGCGCATTCTCGATCAGTGACATGAGGCCTCCAGTATTTGTTCATGCCAGAGTGTGACGGGACGCCAGCGGATGCAAGAGGGTTAGGTCGTGGTAAAGTTCCCCGGAAGCGTCACCTCGAGCAGTTCCAGATCGCCGGATGGATCAGCATAGCGGGTCTGCATCCCCGGCGGGATCACAAAGGCATCGCCAGGGGCCAGCCGATAGGGGTCTTTGCCTTCGCCTTGCAGGGTCATCGTCCCCTCCATCACAAAGGTAAAATGAATATCCGCATCATGGCTGGTCCAGACCGGATCACCCTGACCTTTGCGAAGAACATTCACACCCGCAACACCCTTGGTGTTTGTCGCAATTGTTGTGTCGCGCGCAATAAAACCGGGCAGACGCGCGGGCTGCCAGACGGCCTTTGCCACCTCGTTGAAGACAAACCTCTGCCCCTGCCACTCACGATCGGGGCGCAGTTGTGGTGTTGGCAGTTTCATTTCGTGATCAATCTCGGTGATATGTTCGGCCGGCACACCGATCTCGATCACCTCGATCCCGTCTGACGCTTCCAGCACCCTGTGCCTGATCTCGGGCGGCTGGATAAAGCAATCGCCAGCTGTCAGCCTGATCGGTGGCCCCTGATCCTCATAGACGACATCAACCCAGCCGCGGTAGCAAAAGATCAATTGGAATCCGACCTTGTGAAAATGCACCATATCCGGAACCGGTCCGCCATCAGGGATGCGGATGTGGCTGGCAATAATCGAGCCCCCCAACCGACTGGGAATAAGGTCACGGTACTGCATCCCCGCACGGCCAATGACCCATGGTGCCTGATCCGCCAGACGACGCACGACGAATGCATGATCCGTTTCAGGCAGTTCCAGCGGCGGATTGAGCGGATGCACCTCCACCCGGGTCCCGCCGGGTGAGGCCAGCGAAGTTGCGCCATCCGCAAAACTGCGATCATCGGTCAGAATACGCAGCAGGCCAGGTGGGTCTCCGGCGTTCTGATCCAGCCGTACACGCAATCCGTGCCCTGCGTAAACCGCAACCGAAGGATCATCAGCAGGATAGATCATCTCGAGCCGCATGCCCAATGTTTCGCCGAAAAATCCAAGGTCGGCACGCAAGTCAGTCGTGCTCAGGCAGACCTCGGCCCGAATTTCATATGTCTCTGTCATATTTTGCACCCTGTCCTTGCCGCGAAATATTTGCAAGAGTAGCCGAAACGCGATTGACCCCGCAGAGCGCTTTCCCTAAGGGAAGAAAAATGGTTTAATATTAAACCATATTTGGAGGACGCCATGACAGACGACGCAAAAGACAGCCTGAGAGAGGCAGCGCTTTATTACCATAAGTTCCCCAAACCCGGAAAACTCGAAATCCGCGCCACCAAGCCGCTGGCCACTGGCCGCGACCTTGCGCGCGCCTATTCCCCCGGCGTGGCCGAGGCCTGCGCCGAAATCAAGGCCGACCCTGACACCGCGCGGGATTATACCGCGCGCGGCAATCTTGTGGCTGTCGTGACAAACGGATCGGCTGTTCTTGGCCTTGGCAACATCGGCGCATTGGCTTCAAAACCGGTCATGGAAGGCAAGGCGGTACTGTTCAAGAAATTTGCCAATATCGACTGCTTTGATATCGAACTGAATGAACCCGACCCCGAAAAGCTGGCCGACATCGTCTGCGCGCTGGAACCCACATTCGGCGCGATCAATCTCGAAGACATTAAAGCCCCAGACTGTTTCATCGTCGAAAAGCTCTGCAATGAACGGATGAACATTCCTGTTTTCCATGATGACCAGCATGGCACAGCGATTGTCGTAGGCGCCGCGGCGACCAACGCCCTGCGCATCGCGGGAAAGAAGTTCGAAGACATCAAGATCGTCAGCACCGGTGGCGGAGCGGCAGGTATTTCTTGCCTCAACATGTTGCTGAAGCTGGGCGTGAAACGTGAAAACGTCTATCTGTGCGACATCGAAGGCCTTGTCTACGCAGGTCGCGAAAAGGACATGACGCCACAAAAGGCAGAATACGCGCAAGGCACCACGCCAGCGAGCTTGGGTGATGTGATTGAAGGTGCCGATCTTTTCCTCGGTCTGTCCGGCCCAGGTGTGCTCAAGCCGGAGATGGTCAGGAAAATGGCTGACCGTCCTATCATCTTTGCGCTGGCAAACCCCAACCCCGAAATCGACCCTGAAGACGCCCGCGCGGCAAACCCGGACGCCATTATTGCCACGGGCCGCAGTGACTTCCCAAATCAGGTCAATAATGTCCTGTGTTTCCCTTTCATTTTCCGCGGCGCACTTGATGTTGGCGCCACCGAGATCAATGACGAGATGAAGATTGCCTGTGTCGAGGGGATCGCCGCCCTCGCCCGCGCGACCACCAGTGCCGAAGCCGCAGCCGCGTACAAAGGCGAGCACCTGACCTTCGGACCGGACTACCTGATCCCCAAGCCTTTCGACCCGCGGCTCATGGGAGTTGTCGCCAGCGCGGTCGCGGGTGCTGCAATCAAGACCGGCGTTGCCAAGCGCCCAGTCGCGGACATGGCGGCCTATAAAGCCGCCCTTGACGGATCAGTCTTCAAATCTGCCATGATCATGCGGCCGGTCTTTGATGCGGCCCGCACCGCCACCCGCAGCATCGTCTTTGCCGAAGGCGAAGACGAACGCGTGCTGCGCGCCTCGCAAGCGATCATGGAAGAAACGACCGACACGCCAATCCTGATCGGGCGCCCCGAAGTGATCGAACGGCGCTGCGAGCGCGCAGGGCTCAAGATCCGGCCCGGTGTCGATTTCAGTATCGTGAACCCTGAAAACGATCCCCGCTATCGCGATTATTGGGGGACCTATCACGATCTGATGGCGCGCAAGGGCGTCACACCGGACCTTGCAAAGGCCATCATGCGCACAAATACCACCGCGATTGCCGCAGTTATGGTACAGCGTGGTGAGGCCGACAGCATGATCTGCGGCACATTTGGCCAGTATCTGTGGCATCTCAACTACGTGTGCCAGATCCTCGGAACGAAGGAATTCCACCCTATTGCCGGCCTGTCCCTGATGATCCTCGAGGACGGACCGCTTTTTATTGCCGATACGCAGGTCCATCCGGAACCTACCCCACAGCAGATCTCGGAAACCGTGATCGGGGCAGCGCGACACGTGCGCCGCTTCGGGGTAGAGCCCAGAGTCGCGCTATGTTCCCATAGCCAGTTCGGCAATCTTGACAGTGACAGCGGTCGCCGCATGCGGGCCGCTATGGAAATCCTCGACAGCGCGCCGCGTGACTTTGACTATGAAGGCGAGATGCATGTCGATTCCGCCCTCGATGTCGAATTGCGCAGCCGCATCTTCCCTGCCGCGCACTTGCCCGGTGCGGCGAATACACTTGTTTTCGCCAATACCGATGCTGCATCGGGCGTGCGTAACATCCTGAAAATGAAAGGTGGCGGGCTGGAGGTCGGTCCAATCCTGATGGGCATGGGCAACAGGTGCCATATCGTGACCCCGTCAATCACCGCGCGTGGCTTGCTGAACATGTCGGCCATCGCGGGAACACCTGTCGCACATTACGGGTAGTTAAGTTTTTGACAGTTCTGCGGGCGCCGACTCTTGTCGCGCTTGCAGGGCCATGTTGGCGGGCTTAACACTCCTCTCAGTATCTTTTGGGAGGAAATCATGGGATATGCTGACGTTTATGGTGCTTGGAAGAATGATCCAGAGGGGTTCTGGATGGATCAGGCCAAGGCAATCGACTGGGTCACACCCCCGACCAAAGCGCTCGACGACAGCAACGCCCCGCTCTATCGCTGGTTTACCGATGCAGAGGTGAACACCTGCTACAACGCCGTCGACCGGCACGTCGAAAACGGGCGTGGCGATCAGGCCGCCATCATCTACGATAGCCCGGTTACCCACACCAAACGCGAAATCACCTATGCGGAACTGCAAACCCGCGTTGCATCGCTTGCCGGCGCGTTGCGGGCGAAAGGCGTCGAAAAAGGCGACCGCGTCATTATCTACATGCCGATGATCCCCGAAGCACTGGAAGCCATGCTGGCCTGCGCACGTCTTGGCGCCATCCATTCAGTTGTTTTCGGTGGTTTTGCCGCCAACGAACTGGCCGTCCGCATCGACGATGCGACCCCGAAGGCGATCATCGCGGGGTCTTGTGGGATCGAGCCAGGACGTGTGGTGCACTATAAACCGCTTCTCGACGGCGCGATTGAAATGGCCAAGCACAAGCCGGATTTCACCGTGATTTTCCAGCGTGAACAAGAGGTTGCCGACCTTATCCCCGGACGCGACTACGATTGGCATGCGTTTCAGGCAGGCGTCACTCCCGCCGAATGTGTTCCGGTCAAAGGCGATCACCCCGCCTATATTCTCTACACCTCGGGCACAACGGGAGCCCCCAAAGGCGTCGTCCGTCCCACTGCGGGCCACTTGGTTGCCCTGAACTGGACGATGAAAGCGATCTACGACGTTGATCCGGGCGATGTTTTCTGGGCCGCGTCCGATGTAGGCTGGGTCGTGGGCCATTCCTATATCTGCTACGCGCCGTTGATCCACGGCAACACAACCGTGGTCTTCGAGGGCAAGCCCGTCGGCACACCGGACGCAGGTACGTTCTGGCGAGTGATCGAAGAACACAAGGTCAAATCCTTCTTCACCGCGCCCACGGCCTTTCGGGCAATCAAGCGCGAAGACCCCGCAGGGGATTTGATCAAGAACTACGATATTTCCGGTCTGCGCGCGCTTTATCTTGCCGGCGAACGCGCCGACCCCGACACAATCGAATGGGCGCAGCGCATCATGGGTGTACCGGTCTATGACCACTGGTGGCAAACCGAAACAGGCTACACCATCGCGGGCAACCCTGCCGGAATCGAGGCACTTCCGGTCAAGATCGGATCGCCCACCGTGGCAATGCCCGGCTATGACGTACAGATTCTGGATGAGGCCGGCCATGAGATGAAACCGGGTGAACTGGGTGCCATCGCGGTCAAACTTCCCCTGCCCCCCGGGACACTGCCGACGCTGTGGAACGCCGAAGATCGGTTCATCAAATCCTATCTCAACACCTTCCCCGGCTACTATGAAACCGGCGATGCAGGGATGATCGACGAAGACGGCTATCTTTACATCATGGCGCGTACCGATGACGTGATCAATGTCGCAGGCCATCGTCTGTCCACTGGCGCCATGGAAGAAGTGCTGGCCAGCCACCCGGATGTTGCCGAATGCGCGGTCATCGGTGTCACCGATGAGTTGAAAGGCCAACTGCCTATGGGCTTCGTCTGCCTGAACAATGGCTGCGACCGCCCCCATGACGACATCGCAAAGGAAATCGTCAAACTAGTGCGCGACAAAATCGGACCCGTTGCAGCCTTCAAACTGGTCGCTGTGGTGGACCGGTTGCCGAAAACACGCTCCGGCAAGATCCTGCGCGGCACGATGGTGAAAATCGCCGATGGCGCAGACTTCAAGATGCCCGCAACGATTGATGATCCGGCGATTCTGGACGAGATCAAGGAAGCGTTGAAGCCGTTGGGGTATGCGGGGGGCTGAGCAGCGAATGGCTGGTTTGAGCCC
>CAZTKF010000077.1:0-9411 GCA_964614205.1 uncultured Loktanella sp.
AGGAAGCCGACACCGTGGGCATCACCCGCCCCTGCACCAAGCACAACTGGCTGGTCAAGGAAACCGACAAGCTGTCATCAGTGCTGCACGAGGCTTTTCATATCGCCACCTCGGGCCGCCCCGGCCCCGTTGTGATCGACATTCCCAAGGATGTGCAATTCGCCACCGGCACCTATACCGAGGCCCGTCAGGTCGAGACCCATTACAATCCGCAGGTCAAAGGTGACATGGAAATGATCACCGAACTGGCAGCGGCCATGGAAACGGCCAAGCGCCCGATCTTCTATACCGGCGGCGGCGTCATCAACTCGGGCCCCGCGGCCAGCCAGTTGCTGCGCGAACTGGTGGCCGCGACAGGTTTTCCGATCACATCCACGCTGATGGGGCTGGGGTGCTATCCCGCATCTGGCGACAACTGGATCGGGATGCTGGGGATGCATGGCCTTTACGAGGCGAACATGGCGATGCACGACTGCGATCTGATGATCAACATCGGCGCACGCTTCGACGACCGGATCACCGGCCGTCTGGATGCCTTCAGCCCCGGATCAAAGAAGGCGCATATCGACATCGACGCCTCATCCATCAATAAGGTGATCAAGGTCGACATCCCGATTTTGGGTGACGTGGCACATGTGCTGGAAGACCTGTTGAATATCTGGAAAGCCCGCGGCCGCAAGACCAACAAAGAAGCGGTCCAGAAATGGTGGCACCAGATCAACGGCTGGAAGAAGGTCGATTGCCTGAAGTTCGAGCAAAAAGGCAAGGTCATCAAACCGCAATACGCTTTGGCGCGCCTTGAAGAACTGACCAAGGGCCGTGACCGCTATGTCACGACCGAAGTCGGCCAGCACCAGATGTGGGCGGCACAGTATATGGGGTTCGAGGACCCGAACCGCTGGATGACATCTGGGGGTCTTGGCACAATGGGCTATGGCTTCCCGGCCTCGATCGGCGTGCAGATGGGCCACCCCGATGCACTGGTCATCAACGTCGCCGGCGAAGCCTCGTGGCTGATGAACATGCAGGAACTGGGGACAGCCATGCAATACGGCCTGCCTGTCAAACAGTTCATCCTCAACAACGAACGTCTGGGCATGGTGCGCCAGTGGCAGGAATTGCTGCATGGAGAGCGTTATTCCTCAAGCTGGTCCGAGTCCCTGCCCGATTTCGTAAAGCTGGCCGAGGCCTTTGGCGCCAAAGGGATTATCTGTTCCGACCCTGCCGATCTGGACGATGCGATCATGGAGATGCTGAACCACGATGGCCCGGTCTTGTTCGACTGTCTGGTGGAAAAGCACGAAAACTGCTTCCCGATGATCCCGTCCGGCAAGCCGCACAACGAAATGCTGCTGGGCGAAAACGCGGATACGGCGAATGCAATCAAAGCGGACGGGGCGGTGATGGTCTGACGGCCAGCACAACACCTTTCTTACCGACGATATAACGAAAAGAGGGACATCACATGTCACCGCTCAAAATCAAAAAAGGCTCGACCAGCCATTCCGCCTATGACCTGCGGCCCACGTTTTCCGACAAAGAGGAAAAGCACACGCTGGCCGTTCTGGTTGAAAACGAACCCGGCGTTCTGTCACGTGTGATTGGCCTGTTCGCAGGGCGCGGCTATAACATCGACAGCCTGACAGTGGCCGAAGTGGACCATCTGGGTCACCGGTCACGCATCACCATCGTGACCACAGGCACCCCCCAGATCATCGTTCAGATCAAGGCGCAGCTGGGCCGGATCGTGGATGTTCACAAAGTGAATGACCTGACCGTCGAAGGCCCGTCGGTGGAACGCGAACTGGCGCTGTTCAAGGTCAGCGGCACCGGCAATGACCGCATCGAAGCGATCCGTCTGGCTGATATTTTCCGCGCAAGTGTGGTCGATAGCACGTTGGAATCATTCGTGTTCGAGATCACGGGCACGCCCGAAAAGATCGACGCATTCGCTGAATTGATGCGCCCGCTCGGTCTAGAGGAAATCGCGCGGACCGGCGTCGCGGCCCTGTCGCGCGGGGCTGTCGCCTGACCGCAATCCCCCGCGCCCGATTGGGGCATGACGCGAGGGACGCAGAGGCGCGCCAGACCCGAGGCTGGTGTGGCGCGCACCACTCTTATGCGGGAAGCAGGCCAGCCTCGGTCGCGACAGCAATTTCATCTGCATCCAGCAGGCCATCGCCCGAGGTGTCCATCGCGACAAAGTCATCCTCGGACATTTCAGGCATCACTGCCTGAAGCTCGGGATAGCTGTACATGCCATCGCCGTTGATATCGATCTCTGCGCTTTGGGCAAAGCCGGGAACAGCCAGCACAGTCAGAACGGCGATTGGTGCGATCAGCTTCAGTCTACGTGTCATTTTCGTTCTCCTATCAGGATATGAAGAGGGTATTGTCGCCCTCATCGAAACAATTGGAGGTCCTTTCCCGACCTTTCCATAGTCCAGCGGAAAAGAGAAGATTTGCGGCGCTCTGACGCCAGATTTCGTTGCGGTGATGCGCAAAAGCACGCTGAAGTTTCGGGCCATTGACCCGACAGGCAAGTGTTGTCCCATCGCATCGCCAGCAGATGGCAAACTTCGGCTTATCGGCGCTGCGTGATGTCGCTGTGAGAAAAGCCACGGTCGCGACCTGACACCGCACAAGGCGCAGAAAGATGGTACAGTCTGTCCATAGCAAGGATGGAACAAATGGCCAAAGACATACCCCTCGAGACCCTTGATGCCGTGCGTCAGCCTGTTGAAACGGCCCATGGTTTGCCGAATGCGCATTACACCGACCCGAAGGTTTTCGAGCTGGAAAAACACGCTGTGCTGTTTTCCAGTTGGTCCGGCCTTGCCGTCACGGCGGACGTGCCCGAAGTGGGCGATGCTAAACCGGTCGAATTTCTGGGCATTCCCCTGCTTTTGGTCCGTGACCGTCAGGGGCAGGTCCGCGTCTTCCAGAACATCTGCCGCCACCGTGGCATGATCCTTGTGGCCGAGCCGCGCAAGATCGAAGGGGCGATCCGCTGTCCCTATCATTCATGGTGCTATTCTACCGAAGGCAAACTGGTCTCGACCCCGCATGTCGGCGGCCCTGGTCACAACACGCACGAGGCCATCGACAAATCGCTGCTGGGTCTGATCGAAGTGCGGAGCCACATCTGGTTCAACACTGTCTTTATCAACATCGACGGCAAGGCCCCCGCCTTTGAAGAGGTCCATGCCGAACTTCTGGACCGCTGGGCCGAATTCGACCAGCCGATGTATCACGGCGGCTTTGACAGCGGCTTTACGCTGCAGGTCAAGACCAACTGGAAACTGGCCGTCGAGAACTATTGCGAAAGCTATCACCTGCCGTGGGTCCACCCCGGTCTGAACAGCTATTCGCGGTTGGAAGACCACTATAATATCACCGAAATGGGCCGCTATTCCGGTCAGGGCACGCTGGTCTATCGCCAACTGAAGGGGATGGACGACATCACTTTCCCCGATTTCGAAAACCTCAGCTCCCAGTGGGATGAAGGCGGCGAATATATCACCGTCTATCCCAATGTCCTGCTGGGCGTGCAGCGCGACCATGCCTTCGTGATTGTGCTGGAACCCAAGAACCATGACCATACGGACGAACATGTCCATCTGTTCTATGCCGCGCCCCAGACCGACGAGGCATTGCGTCAGAAAAACGCGACCCAATGGAAAGGCGTCTTCGAAGAGGACATTTTTGTCGTCGAAGGCATGCAGAAAGGCCGGGCCGCGCCCGGGTTTGACGGTGGCCGCTTCAGCCCTGCGATGGATGGCCCGACCCATTGCTTTCACGACTGGATCGCAAGCAAGATTGCCGCATATGATCCGGTGGCATGACAGCTCTGCACGATCGCCTGCTTGACGCCCACGCCCGCGATGACCGGACCGGGCTGATTGCGCTCTATGCCGAAGCGGCAGATACCGCCAATGACGTGGATGCGGCCTGTTTCTTTCTGACCCACGCCTATGTCTTTGCGCTGGAAAAGGGCGATCCGGTTTCAGAGGTGCTTTATCAGCGCCTGAAGGCAGAAGGTCGCGTCTGACCCCTTGCCCCTGCCCGCCCTTCGGCCCACCTTAGGGACAAACAGGACAGGACACAGATATGGCCCCCCGCAAGATCATCATCGACACCGACCCCGGACAGGACGACGCCGTGGCGATCCTGCTGGCTCTTGCCTCGCCCGAGGATATCGAGGTGCTGGGGATCACTGCGGTGGCAGGCAATGTCCCCCTGCCGCTGACCGAAAAGAATGCGCGGATTGTCTGCGAACTGGCAGGCAAACCCGAAACACGTGTCTTCGCAGGGTGTGACGCACCGATGAAGCGCAAGCTGGTCACGGCAGAGCATGTCCACGGCAAGACCGGCCTTGACGGCCCGCAGATGGCGGACCCGACGATGCCCCTGCAAAAGCAGCACGCGGTGGATTTCATCATCGAAACCCTGCGCCGCGAACCAAGCGGGACCGTGACACTCTGCCCTATCGGGCCGCTGACCAATATCGCAACAGCCTTTGAACGGGCGCCCGACATCATCGCGCGCGTGCAGGAAATCGTGCTGATGGGCGGCGCCTATTTCGAGGTGGGCAACATCACCCCCACCGCCGAGTTCAATATCTATGTTGATCCCGAGGCCGCCAAGATCGTCTTTGGCGCGGGTGTGCCGCTGGTTATCATGCCTCTGGATGTCACGCACAAAGCCCTGACCACACGCACCCGGATTGACGCTTTCCGCTCCATGCACACGAAAGTGGGCGATATGGTCGCCGCATGGACCGATTTCTTTGAACGCTTCGATATGGAAAAATACGGATCGGAAGGCGCGCCATTGCACGACCCCTGCACCATCGCCTATCTGATCGAACCACAGCTATTCGAAGGCCGCTACATCAACGTCGAGATCGAGACAGAGGCCGAACTGACCCTCGGCATGACCGTGGCCGACTGGTGGCGGGTTACCGACCGCCCCGCCAATGCGATGTTCATGAAAGATATTGACGCCTCGGGGTTCTATGCGCTGCTCGCGGCGCGATTGGCGCGGCTCTAGAATGCATATTCCTTTCGACAATTCCTATGCCAAGCTGCCGCCGCAGATGTATACGGCACAATTGCCAACGCCGGTCAAAGCGCCGCGGATGATTGCCGCCAACGCCGATTTGGCTGCAATCCTCGGGATAGATCCCGCGCTGCTGCAAACGCCAGAGGCCGCGCAGGTCTTTGCAGGTAACCGCATTCCCGATGGCGCAGCCCCGCTTGCGCAGGTCTATGCGGGGCATCAATTCGGAAACTGGAACCCGCAACTGGGCGACGGGCGCGCTGTGCTCTTGGGCGAGGTGATCGGCACCGATGGCATCCGCCGCGACATCCAGCTCAAGGGGGCAGGCCCCACCCCCTATTCGCGGCGCGGCGACGGTCGGGCATGGCTGGGCCCTGTGATGCGCGAATATCTGGTCAGCGAGGCGATGCATGCCTTGGGCGTGCCCACGACCCGCGCGCTGGCGGCTGTCACCACGGGCGAGCCTGTCTACCGCGAAGAGGTCCTGCCCGGTGCCGTGATCACCCGCGTGGCGCAAAGCCACATCCGTGTCGGCACCTTCCAGTTCTTTGCCAGCCGCGGTGATCTTGCCGCCTTGCAGGCCCTGACCGATCATGTGATCGCCCGGCATTATCCCACCGCCGAAGGTCCTGCGGCCCTGCTGGAACAGGTGATTGCCCGCTATGCCGCGCTGATTGCCAAATGGATGGGGCTGGGCTTTATCCACGGGGTGATGAATACCGACAATGTGTCGATTGCGGGTGAAACGATCGACTATGGCCCCTGCGCTTTTATCGACGATTTTCACCCTGATAGCGTTTTCAGTGCGATCGACCAGTTCGGACGCTATGCCTATGCAAACCAGCCCGGCATCGGGGTGTGGAACATGGCGCAGTTTGCGACGGCGCTGATCCCGCTGATGCCCGACCGCGACACTGCGATCGAAGGGTTCACTGCTGCCGTTCACGCGATGCCCGCGATTTACGAGGCAGAGTGGCTTGGCGTGTTCGGCGCCAAGCTGGGCATTGCCGACCCACAAGAGGGAGACCGCGCGCTTGTCTCTGAGCTGCTTGATCTGATGGCCAAGGATGGTGCCGATTTCACCAATACCTTCGCGCATCTGAACACTGCGCAGGCGCATGACCAGTTTATCAACCGTGATGCCTTTGACGCTTGGGCGGCGAAGTGGCAGATACGTAAGTCCGGTGAAGCAGCGGCCATTATGGCACAGGCCAACCCCCGGATCATTCCCCGCAACCACCGTATCGAAGAGGCCATCGCGGCAGCGCGCAACGGGGATTACGCACCTTTTCATGCCCTTCTGGCGGCGATCACCGCCCCTTATGCGCCCATGACCAGTGCAACCGCCCCCTATGCACGCGCGCCCAGCAAAGCCGAACAGGTCACGCGGACATTCTGCGGGACCTGACGGGCCGGTTGATCAGCACAATACCGACAGCAACAAGGACCAATGCCGCGATCAGGCTCGGTCCGACATCTTCTCCCAACATCAGCCAGCCCAAGGCAACGGCAAGCACCGGTGACAGGAAGCTGAAAGAAGCAACACCGGAGGCAGGGTAGATCGACAAGAGCCACAGCCAGAAGATGAACCCTGCGCTGACCACCACCACAATCTGGAAAAGCAGCCCCGCGATATGTACCGGCTCCAGATCGCGAATAAAGGGTCCAAAGAAAAGCGCCGCAACCAACAAGATTGGCGCCGAGACGCCAACCTGCCACATCAGCTGGATCTCGGGGCGCACCCGCGACAAAGACGACGCCTTGGCCAAAAGCGCCGTCAGCGCCCATCCCACAGCCGCACCAAGCGCAGCCAGATCGCCCCAGAGACTGCCCGCCCCGTCATCACGTGTCAGGATGGCCACAGCAACGCCAGCCAGCGCCAGACCAAGCCCCAGCGCCTTGAGCGGCGTGACGCGGTCATCGGGCATCGCGAAATGCGCCATGATCGCCAGCCAGACAGGCATCGAATAGAAGATCACGCTCGCGCGGCTGACTGCGGTGAAGTCCAGTGCGACGAAGAGACACAAAAATTCGAAAGCAAAGACACAACCGACAGCAAACCCTGCGGCCCGTGTTCCTTTTTCGAACCGCAACGGGATGCCCCGCCAGCGCAACCAGAGCCAGATACACAGCACCGCCCCCGCAGATCGCAGGCCGGCAAAGAAAACCGGCTGCAACCCGCCATTGGTCACTTTGATCACAACCTGATTGAAGGCAAGCAGCAACGCGAAACCTGTCAGAGCCACGGCCCCGAAGGCATCAATTTGGGACTTCTTTTCCATCCGCGAGAGATCATGCGCGCAGGGTCCGGATGTCAAGCGAAACAATGCCTTGTCATCTTGACGATGCCCGCCCCTAGAGCGGCAGGGGCGGCGCGGGGCTGCGATGTGACCCCAGAAGAAGGGTACTTTGCCCCCGCTTCGGCCTACGGCCGCCCCCCAGAGTTTTCGGGGCAAGGTGAAGCGAGAGCCGTCCCGTCAAGGAAAGAGGAGCGCGCGCATCTTGCCGCGCGCTCTGCACCGGTTCAGTCGATGACGCGCACAGCGGCCATCATATCGGGCTTGCCGATCACCGCGCCATTTGCGCCGGTGCCGCGCTTGATCGCATCGACAATCTCCATTCCTTCGGTCACTTCACCGACAACCGTGTACTGACCGTTCAGAAAATAGCCGGGTTCGAACATGATGAAGAACTGGCTGTTGGCCGAATTCGGGTTCTGCGCACGGGCCATGCCCACGATCCCGCGTTCGAACGGGATGTCCGAGAATTCAGCGGGGATATCCGCAAACTCGGATCCGCCGGTGCCGGCGCGGGACAAGTCCATGCCCATGACACCGTTCTGGACGTCGCCTGTCTGCGCCATGAACCCGTCGATCACGCGGTGGAAGACCACACCGTCATAGCTGCCAGCCGCAGCGATCGCGGTGATCTGTGCGGTATGCAGCGGTGCGGTATCCTCATAAAGGTCGATGACGATGGTGCCATTGGCCTCTCCTTCGATATCGATCTCGAGGCCGGCACCGAGTGCGGGCGTGGCGGCAAGGGCAAGAAGTGCGGCAAACTTATACATCAGCGGCCACTTTCACACTGATCATCCGGTCGGGGTTCATTGGCGGCTCGCCGCGCGTGATGGCGTCGACATGCTCCATGCCCGAGATGACCTGACCATAGACGGTGTATTGACCGTTCAGGAAGTCGTTGTCCTTGAAGTTGATGAAGAACTGGCTGTTGGCCGAATTGGGATTGGCAGAGCGTGCCGCGCCGAGCGAGCCGCGCGCATGGGGGATCTTGGAGAATTCGGCAGGCAGATCGGGCAGGTCGGACCCGCCGGTGCCCGCGCGGCCAAGATTGAAGTTGTCTTCCATGTTGCCGTTGGCCACATCCCCTGTCTGGGCCATGAAACCGTCAATCACCCGGTGAAAACACACATTGTCGTATTTACCGGCGCGGGCTAGTTCCTTCATACGCGCGGTATGTGCTGGCGCCACGTCAGGCAGCAGTTCGATGATCACGTCACCGCCCTTGAGCGTCATGATGATGGTGTTTTCGGGGTCTTTGATATCGGCCATGGGGCCCTCCTTGATCTGTCGTTCCCACCTGACATATGACCCATTGAGACGATTGCCAAGGCGGTCCGGTTGACGCGGGCGCCCGATTGCCGCAACACCCGTATCAAACGGCACACTGACAGGAGCAGGACGATGGCTTGGAAAACACTCGACGATATGGATTTTGCGGGCAAACGCGCCTTGGTGCGTGTGGATATCAATGTGCCGGTCGAGGACGGGGTTGTCACCGACACCACGCGGATTGAACGGATCATCCCCACTGTTGACGATATTCAGGCCAAAGGCGGCAAGGTGATCCTGATGGCGCATTTCGGACGCCCGAAAGGTCAGGTTGTACCTGATATGTCGCTGGAGATCATTGCGCCCACAGTTGCCGATGTACTGGGTCTGCCGGTCACTTGGGTGAATTCAGACTACGCCGAGGCCGTGGCCGAAATGGAAGGCGACGAGGTGCTGTTGCTGGAAAACCTGCGCTTCAACCCCGGTGAGGAAAAGAACGATCCGGCCTTTGCCAGGCGTCTGGCCAGCCTTGGCGATATTTATGTCAACGATGCCTTTTCGGCCGCACACCGCGCCCATGCCAGCACCGAGGCGATTGCGCACCTGCTGCCCGCATGCGCAGGTCGTCTGATGGCCGAGGAACTGGGCGCGCTGGAAAAGGCCCTTGGCACGCCCGAACGCCCTGTCGTGGCCGTCGTAGGCGGGGCGAAGGTGTCAACCAAGCTTGATTTGCTGGGCAATCTGGTCGGCAAGGTCGATCATCTGGTGATCGGCGGCGGCA
>CAZTKF010000077.1:9421-14059 GCA_964614205.1 uncultured Loktanella sp.
TAACCCGCAGAAACCGGTGGTCGCCAGTGTTGGTGGCGCAAAGGTCTCGACCAAGATCGACCTTCTGGAGAACATGGTCGCCAAGGTCGATGCGCTGGTGATCGGCGGCGGCATGGCCAACACATTTCTGGCCGCTCAAGGCATTGATGTCGGCAAATCGCTTTGCGAGCATGATCTGGGCGATACCGCCCGCGACATTCTGGCCAAGGCCGCGGTTGCGGGCTGTGAAGTCATCCTGCCGCGCGATATTGTGGTGGCGCGTGAATTCAAGGCCGGCGCTGCCAGCGAGACATGCACGCCCGATGCCTGCCCTGCCGATGCGATGATCCTTGACGCGGGGCCTGCCACGGTGACCTATATCGGCGAAGTCCTGGACAAGGCGAAAACGCTGGTCTGGAACGGCCCGCTGGGGGCATTCGAAATCACACCCTTCGACGCGGCCACCAACGCGGCGGCTGCCAAGGCGGCAGCCCTTTCCAAAGCGGGCAAGCTGATTTCGGTTGCCGGTGGTGGCGACACCGTTGCGGCGCTCAATCAGGCAGGTGCCGCGGATGATTTTACATATATCTCGACTGCGGGCGGCGCGTTTCTGGAGTGGATGGAAGGCAAGGTATTGCCCGGTGTCGCTGCCCTGAGCCAGTAGCCCCTTCCGAGGGGCGCTGCCCCGCCGCCTGCGGCGGCCCCCGAGGTATTTGCCGAACATGAGAAGGTGCGAACGGTCTTTCATCGCCGGACTTTGCCGGTGTTTGCGGTAACATTTTCGCCGGTTGCGCTAACACGTTTGCAACCGCCAGCCGAGGCCCCTATCGGTCGTGTAACGATGTCGCGACACCAAAAAGGGGCCACCGATGAAAACCACCAGAACCGTTCAGAAAATCCTTGCCAATTACGAGGGTGAAACTCCCGGTGTGAAGGCCAATCTGGCCCGTATCCTGATGAACGGAAAGCTGGGCGGGACGGGCAAGATGATCATTCTGCCAGTCGATCAGGGGTTTGAACATGGGCCTGCCCGGTCTTTTGCGCCAAATCCGCCGGCCTATGATCCGCACTATCACTACCAACTGGCGATTGATGCGGGATTGAATGCCTATGCCGCCCCCTTGGGCATGATCGAAGCGGGGGCGGATACCTTTGCCGGCCAGATCCCCACGATCCTGAAGGTCAACTCGGCCAACTCCCTGATTCCGTCCGACGCGCCGAAAACGCAGGCGATCACCGCCTCGGTCGATGATGCGCTGCGTTTGGGCTGTTCGGCGATCGGATTTACGGTCTATCCGGGCTCATCGGCGGCACTGGATATGTTTGGCGATATCGCCGAAATGCGCCGTGAGGCCGCCGCCAAAGGGATCGCCACGGTGATCTGGTCCTATCCGCGGGGTGAGGCCCTCGACAAGGAGGGCGAAACGGCGATCGATATCGGCGCTTATGCAGCCCAGATCGCGGCCTTACTTGGTGCGCATATCATCAAGATCAAGCTGAGCACCGATCACCTGAGCCTGCCGGAGGCAAAGAAGGTCTATGAGGCGGAAGGGATCGACATCGCAACGCAAGCGGCCCGCGTCCGCCACTGTGTCCAGAGTGCCTTTGACGGGCGGCGGTTGATGGTCTTTTCGGGCGGCGCGGCCAAAGGCGCAGATGCGGTCTATGACGATGCCCGTGCGATCCGCGATGGTGGTGGCAACGGGTCGATCATCGGGCGCAACTCTTTCCAGCGCAGCCGCGCGGACGCGATGGCGATGCTGGGCAAGTTGGTTGAAATCTATCGCGGGAAAGACTGAAGCGCATTGCTGCTTTGACCTCATGTTAGAATTCTCCGATCATTACGGAACCTTACAAGAGACGATCACCGGTTTATTTGGCACAACCTTCACGGCGTCCGAGGGTGCCGAGGAAGGTGCCCTGATCGCCGCGCTGGCCTGTCGCCTTATGGCGGAAACGGCCCCAGCCGACCTGCGCGTGGTAACCGCGCGGGAGGGAGACACTGTTGTGGGCGGGATCATCTTTTCGCGGCTGTCTTACGACGGCGACGACCGGACCGTGTTTGTACTGGGACCCGTCGCTGTTGCGACCGAAAAGCAGGGACTGGGCATCGGGCAAAGGCTGATCAGGCATGGTCTGGATATGCTTGGCGATGAAGGTGTCGACATCGTGGTGACCTACGGCGATCCAGGGTTTTACGGGCGGGTCGGCTTTCGCCCCCTCAAAGAAGCCGATGTCCCTGCCCCCTTTCCGTTGCAGCACCCTGAAGGCTGGCTTGGTCAATCACTGAACGGGCAGGACCTGAAACCGCTTGGAGCAAGGCCACGCTGTGTCGCGGCTTTCAACGACCCTGCCTTCTGGTAGAGAGCCGCGGCGGGACAGACCATGGCGGTGGCAGGATGAATCTCGGCTGCAGCAAATGCCTATTGACGGAATTTTCGGCAGTGGGCTACTGCCAGATACATGAACAACAAGAGTATCCCCGCCCTGATTCCGCTTTGGCTGCTGATCCTGCTTCAGGCGGGTATTTCGGCGTCCAGCCTTGTGGTCGAGATCGTCGCAGGGCGCATGATCGCGCCCTATGTCGGAATGAGCCTTTATACATGGACATCCATTATCGCTGTGGTGCTGGCGGGGTTCTCGGTCGGCCATTGGTGGGGCGGGCGGATTGCTGCGCGGCCGACGGACCGCGCGTTGCGGATCACGGGCTGGACCATGATTGCTGCGGCCTGCACCACCGCTGGTGCGACATTGCTGCTGCGGGCCTTCGCAGGGCCTGTTGTCGCCAACCTGTCGCACCCTCTGGCTGCAATCACGACTTTGAGCACGCTCGCCTTCTTTTTGCCGTCGCTTTTCGCGGGGGTGCCTGCCCCCGTACTGACGGTCGCCGCCATGCGGGACCGCGGGCAATCGGAACGGGCGCTTGGCGCGATGTTCGCCGCCGGCGCGATTGGCGCGATTGCAGGCACGCTTCTGGCGGGTTTCCTTTTTGTGCCTTGGTTCGGCTCTGTGACCACCCTGCTGGTCATCGCGGGGGTTTATGCGGTTGCCGCTCTGCTCTGCTTCCGGCTCGGGGGTGCCACACACCGCGAGATGCTGGTTTCGGTCGGCGGGATCGGACTCGCGTTTCTGGCAGGTCTGGGTGCCTTGAGCCTGCCCAAGATCTGTGATCGTGAAAGCAGCTATTACTGTCTGAGAGCCGTTGCGCTGTCGGACGATCCAGCTGATCCGGTGCGGCTGATGGTCGTGGATCACCTTGCGCATGGGATCAGCGCACGCGACGCGCCGCGGGTCATGTACACCGAACATGCGGCCATGCTGGATGCCCTGCCGCGTATGCGCATGGGGCGCACGGATTTCACGTCTTTCCATATCGGCGGGGGTACTTACTCGGTGCCGCGTGCATGGGCGGATCGGGGGATTGGCGGGATCACGATTGCCGAGATTGACCCCGAGGTCACACAGATGGCCGTCGACACGTTCTGGTTTGCGCCTGACACTGCGACAATCCTGCATGGCGACGCGCGTCTGGCACTGCGCAACAGCACACAACGCTTTGACGTGATCGTCGGCGATGCCTTCACCGATATCGCAGCGCCCGAGCATATGGTGACGTTGGAGTTTTTCAATCTCGTTGCCGACCGCCTTTTGCCCGGTGGGGTCTTTGCAATGAACCTCATCGACAATGTGGACCGGCTTGACGCTCTGGCCGCCGTGGTAGCCACCCTGCGCGAGGTCTTTCCCAGCGTCGAAGTCTGGACAGAGGCCAGCCGCCCCGCCCCTGGTGAGCGGCGCACTTTTATCTTGCTGGCAGGCGCCACCGACAGCCCTGTATCGGCCATCGATGCACGGGCGCCCGAGCCGGTGCGTTTTCAGCCGCTGGGCACCGATTTCCTGAACGCCATCCTCGAACAGAAGCAGGCGGGCATCCTCACCGACGATCACGCGCCCCTGACCCATCTTATGGGGTTTGATCCGGTGGTGGACTGACCATCCGGCCGGAAAGACCGCGCCACGACGGTTTTTTCAAAATAGGGGATTCCCTTCGCGAATCAGATATGCGACTCTGCGTCCAGCGACCCGCAAGAGGCCGCACCTGAGGCAAACCTATGATCCGACGCGGCCGCACACAACTTGGTGCATTGTTTTACTTCCTCGGCATGATCATGCTGGGGCTGTATTTCACCTTTGCCGCCGTGCAAGGAGATTACGGCCTGTTCAAGCGGATCGAAGTGAATGCCGAAGGCGATGCCCTGCGTATCGAGCTTGCGGCCTTGCAGGCCGAGGTTGCAAGGATGGAAAACCTGACAACGCGCCTTTCGGATAACTTTCTTGATCTGGACCTGTTGGACCAGCAGGCGCGCGATGTTCTTGGCATGATCCGCGCCGACGAGATCGTTATTCGCTAGTCACCAGAGACAGTCGGCAGGTGCAAAGCTGCTATTCCGCCATCGTTTGACCATAGGTCACTTTGACTCTCGCAATTTTTGCGCGCATGGTTTAGAAGATAGTTTAATACTAAACTATATAGAAACACGCTGGAGGATAGCACATGCCGCCCAAGAAGGCCGCCGCGAAACCCAACGTCTCAGCCGAGGAACTGCTGGGACATTACCGTGAAATGCTGTTGATCCGGCGATTTGAGGAAAAGGCGGGCCA
>CAZTKF010000078.1:0-14026 GCA_964614205.1 uncultured Loktanella sp.
TGCTAGGCAATTCGTCGTGTTTAAGAGAGGCAGTCGTCATTTACTCAAGAGACAAGTTTTGATCGGGTGCCGTATCATTCTGTGTTCGAGAAAGGCCGCACTGGTTTTGATCCGAGCGGGGCGCGGCACCAGATTGATCAATAAGCGCATGCACATGTGGTAGGAATTGCTACGGCTTGGGGGGATATCCCTGAAGTGCCTCCGGGTTTCATCTTGAGTACTGTGCTTTTGCCCGTTTAGACTTCGGATTGTAAATCATTCGAGGTACGCATTGTGGCAAAGCAGTTTTTCACCTTTTTGATGGCGGCAGTCATTGCGCTCACGGCGAGTATTGCTGTCGCTCAAGATGAAGACGGTTTCTGCGACATGCGTTCGAATGGGCTTCTTGCCGAACTCGAAGGCACCTGGACGTTCAAGCAAAGCGCAGGATATGGCATCGGTGGCACGGTGCTGCCTTTTCCACTTCCGCCGCAACCACCTCAGCAGGTGAACCTCGAATACGACGCCGAAACCGGCGTCATTTTCATGCGGCACGCGGGCGAAAGCATGGCCCTGATCGAAGTGTCTTTTGACTATTCCGAAGCAGGCGTTTTCTTCCTTACACCCGACGAAAAGGAGATACTTCGGGCGCAAGAGACGAATTGTGATCTGAACCGCGTTCCCACGCTCATCGGAACAAACAGCTATGCGCTGGATAGCGGCGGATATACCGGCAACAAAATTGTTATTAGCGACGGCGACATTAGCCTTGAAGCTTGCGCTGAGTTTGATCCTCTCCTCGACACAATTGCGGTAACCGACTCGGACGGGAACTTAATCAGCTATATTGAGGCATCGGGGCGGGTGATGACCGCCGAAGATTTTGAACCCGAGGATTGGGTCACCATCGAGGACGAAACTCGGAATCAGCGATGCTCTGGTGATTTCGTCGAAGGCGTCCCTGGCGATATTGTCCTCGCACTTGTGCTGCAATTCGGCTCGCCCAATTGGGCCACCGGGATCATCCAGTTCAGAGTGCAAATTCAAGGCGCCAGCGGCGCAGCCCGTGCGCCGGTAACATTGACCCGCAATAGTGAGTAGTTCCACATCCGCCCTACGACAATCCCCCGAACTGGAACGATTGCAGACGGGACACTGCAACGGTACGCGATTGACAAGGTCGAAAGCGCCTTAACCATTCAACACCGACAGCGCACAACAGGTGAGCAACGCAGTCCAGCAACTTGAAATGCGCCGGATGCGCGTCTAAGCTTAACTCCACTTCTACGGATTTACATTTTGTTCATTGTTTCTTGGATTTAGGAGCCAGATCGATGAAGCGGCTATTTTCCTTTTTTGTGATCTTTCTTTGTCCCGGCCTGCTGCTGGCCGAAGAGATCGGCACTATGACAGTCCAGATGGACGGTACCGAGCGAACCTTTCATTTCATCTCGGCCACACGCGGCGAACGGACGATGCTGTCGGCCGGCTACATTGATCACCCGCAACTGCCATCGCTGAACTTGCAAGCACACCCCGAGCCCCGCTTTACGACCACGGATGTCATCTCTGTTTCCGGCAGTTGGTTCGGTGGATACCAAGAGGGCAAGCCGCTAACTGGTGTAGAAATACTGTTTCTTCCTGACGGCATGAGGAATCCGTTCTATACGACCGACCAAGTAGGGGGCGAGCCTACGATCACTCTTGATGTGTTCGAGATTGATGGAGAAACCGGCCGAGCATCGGGATCATTTTCTGGCAGGCTCTGCCTTGTATCGGAGCTTTACGAGACGCCGGATATGGACGACTGTATTGACGTATCGGGCGTCTTCGAAACAGCGCTGCAGCTGCGAGGTAGCTAGTGGCTCTGAAACGGCGGAGCAGTTTGCTTTCACGGTGACTGTTGCTTTCGCGGCATCTCCCACTTCCACCGAGTCCCGGCGAAATCGCAATGCTAAATAACAAGCCTAGAAAGATCGAGGGTCGAAAAAATGCGAAAGACCATCCCGCTCGTCCTGATAGCGCCCTTTCTGGCGACTCCCGTTTTCGCCCAAGAGATAGGGGCTGCATCATTGACGATAGATGGAACCACGCAGAGCTTTCCCCTCTCAAATGAGAGCGACTTCGCTGGCTCCGCGCAATTCCCGTCCGTCAACATGGTATTCAACGCTCCACGCGAAGGAAATGAAACGGGCTTCACCAAGCTCAGTATAGGTTTCGAACTCGGTGGCGGCGCTGTCCGCGGAGAGCAGGCTGACCTGATGGGCAAGATTGACGACGAGTGGACCTATTTCGCGTGTCAAAGTGAAGAATTCAAAGGTAAATTGTCCTTGGATATCGAGGAAACCAGTGTGGAAGGTGACCTGATGACCCTCAAGGGCAGATTTGCTTGCATGATGGGTACCACAGTGAATTTCGGGCGCGATATCGACATGTCCTCCCCGATGGAAGTGACTGGCGACTTTGAAGCGACTTTGGAGCGACTATGAGCATCTTATTTTCAGGCCGGCACCAAACACAGAGCGACCCGATCGCAACTACCATGTGCAGAATACCATTCCTTTGTGCAATGGCCGCGTTCCCGTTCTTTTCGATGGCGTCACCGGTCGAGTCTGCCGACACGCTCGGTGAACTCAGTTTCGAAGCCGGCGGCGAGACTACGCGCTGGCAGATCATTTCTCGCGAAGTGCGGGGGAGGATCAGAAACTCGGCTACGCTTTCTAAGGGAGATCTCTTTGATCAGTTCGAGATTACAGCTTATGCGGTGGAGCCGAATTCCAATGAGCGGTTCAATATTTCTTTGGTTTTTGGCCGCCCCATCGGGGCGCCGACTGCGGTGAATTACGACAGGCCGACAGACGTTTCTATCGTTCGACTCTTGGGCGGGATAACCGGACCGCTTTGGGAAGCGCGCGACATCGAAATCAAATACTCGCTTGAGATGGCATCCGAAGAAGAAGGCAGAGCAAACGGAGAGTTCACTGCGACGTTCTGCTATCAGGATTCACTTTACGATGACCCGGTCGAAAGTACTTGCGCGCCGGGTGCCGGAACATTCGAGACACGCTTCGCCATCGAAAACGACGAGTGATCCAAACACCCGTCAGTATTGGTTCATTCATGAGTGCTGTCGAGATTCACGCCATTCGCTTCAAAGAAGAACGTCGAGATATCCGCGTCATTCGTCAGAGATAGAAGTTCCGAGTTCGCGGTACCGAACTCGACGCAAGGCATTTCGATGTGCTTGATAACCCTAAAAACCACGACTCATAGAGACCGCGCCAACAGGCAATTGTCATGCCTGTGATCAGCCGTCGGATCGTTGTCGTCATGAATCGTATTTCCTCCCCTAACAGTCACACGATCATCGGCGTCAACAATTGTGGACGAGAGAAGACGCGCAACCGTAGGCCACCGACGGATCAGACCCGCGCTCTCCATAGGGGCTGGCAGGCTCCACTGGGTACTTCGTTTCGCCCGCCAGGCTTTTATCACTCGGTCATTGAAAGCACGTCAGCACCTTGTGGGGGGCAATCTTCCACGAAGGTCCATTCGGGCATGGTGTTTTCTTCGAGGATCAAGTCGATCACCCGTGCGTATCGAGCACCATACTGCTGCAGCATCGTCACTTGCGCGGCCGTATCAGCGGGCAGTTCGACCTGCTCTCCGTTGGCGTTCAGCAAGGTCATCGTAGGGCAGTTCTTGGGGGCTGCCAGTAAGTCACTAGTGCTAACTGTCATCGATAGCGCGAAAGTGGCGACAAAGGCTGTGGATTTTGTAATAATTGTCATCGTGTCCTCCGTTGGTTGAGTTCGAGGCGCCCTTTGCTGGCGAGCGCCCTCTTCCAGTGGGGCCTCAAAGCCACAGCGAAAGTCACGAAAGCGGCCACGAAAAATGCCGAAATCTGATCAAACTATTGATATCAAAGGTTTTCGTTTTCATCAGCGACCACTTGAGCTGCATGACCCTGACGGAAATTTGGTGTCCTTGCGCCCGCAATCTCTTCGCGTTCTTTCGATTCTGAGCGGGCAGGCGGGGAAGCTTGTCTCGAAGGACAACCTGATGGAACGGGTCTGGGCGGACACACATGTAACCGATGACAGCCTTGTCCAGTGCATCTCTGAAATCCGTAAAGCACTTGGTCCGGATGCGGGCGCGCTACTGCGCACGGTGCCGAAGCAGGGCTACCGCCTAGATGTGTCGCACGTGCGGCCACTTCGCCTGCCCCTACTCAAGTCAGTCCGGATTGCCGCTCTGGTGCTGATCTCAGCTGCTCTCGCGCTTTCGGCGTTCTTGCTTACGCCCCGCCAGCAGGCCGCATCGGAGGTCCAGTCGATCGCCGTACTGCCTTTCGAGAACCTCAGCGGCAATGACGAGCAGGCCTACTATTCCAACGGCCTCGCAGAGGAGCTTGTCGTCAATCTCTCGAAGATCGCCGATCTGAGGGTCGTGTCGCGCGCTGCGTCTTTCTCGGTTGCACAGAACGCGAGCGATCCGCGACAGATCGCCCAGGAATTGCGCGTGTCCTACCTCGTGGACGGTAGTGTGCGCCGCGAGGGTCAGACCCTACGGATCACGGCAGCGCTCATTGACGGCGCGAACGGCGAAAACATCTGGGCTGACAGCTATGCGGGGGCCGAAGCAGATGTGTTCGATTTCCAAGAGGCAGTTCTCTCCGAACTCGTGCGTGTATTGTCGGTCCGTCTGTCCAAGCAAGAGCGTGAGCGTCTGGGGGTTCTGGGCACGCGCGATGCAGATGCCTTTGACAATTACCTTCGGGGCAAAGAGCTGGCCGGCTTCCTAACCGCGAGCCATAATGAACAAGCAGAAGACGCCTTTGCGGCGGCCATCCGCCGTGACCCAGACTATGCCGCAGCCCATGCGCAACTTTCGATCGTTCTGAGCATGCGGGTCGAGTACGGCTGGACAAGCGATGTGACTAACACCTTGGCGAGGGCCGTGCAGCATGCCGAACAGGCGGTGGCCCTGTCACCCGATCTGCCCTTTGCACATTTCGCGCTCGGGCGGCTCTTGTCCCGAAGTTTCATCGCGGACCTTTTAGGTGCCAGCGCTGAGTTCGAGAGGGCTATCGAACTTGACCCGAATTATACAGACGCCTACGCATTTTACGCGATCGTGCAGGTGTCCGATGGGCGGGCAGAGGAAGCGCTGAAAACCATTGCGGAAGCATTCGCGCGCAATCCCGTCCCGCCGTATTGGTACTATATGCCGCTTGGACTGGCCAACTTCTACCTCGGCGACTATGAAGCGGCGGAGGTTGCGCTAACTGAACTCCTCCAGCGCAACCCGAACCTTCAGAATGCCCTGCGGATCCTAATCGCAACTTACGGTCATATGGGACAGTTGGACGACGCTGACTGGCTGGTTATGGAATACGAGGCCTTGGGCGGGGTCGCCACTATCAACGGCATAATGCAGGTGACCAACATCGAGCACCCTCCCTACCGAGAGGCGGTCATTGAAGGACTGAGGCTTGCCGGCCTGCCGGAGTAAGAAGCCCAATTAGGCGCCAAACAGAGGGACCCGGTCAATGGGATATTTTGGGAAAGGGCACCTTGCCGCGATTGGATCTGTCGCTGCATCTCGCCCTTCAGGTTGTTCATAAACCTCAAGCACGGCCCTTCGCGGCCGCTCATCCGGTCTACTCATAGCTGCGGTGCGGCCGGTGAGACCGGACTCTCGCCGCAGGCGCCAGTCTTCGGACCGGCGAGGGTTAGCAGCGCGGACAAAGCCGGCATTCGCCAAGACAGTACAGATCTCCTCCGGCAAGAGGCGCGGCTTGAAACTGTCGATGGTGCATCAAATCAACTCGTCAAGAAATTTCATCGAAGGTATGAGCCCCCATATTGGAGGTGCTTTTTTGCATCTTGGTAGATTTCTTCAATGATTTCAGCCGTGGAGGAGATTTCTCGGATTTGCGCTACGCCTTGTCCTGCCCAAAGGGACATTGCCTCTACCTCTCCGGATGTTTCGGGTAGAGGAGTGTAACTCTGATATCGAACTATAGGCTCACCTGTAGGCCGACGGCCGAGTACCTCGTTTTCGTTTGGGCGGTCGCCCGGGGCAGATTTCCCTGCCATTTGCCAGGCCTGCGAGGTCGAATTGATGAGTGTCCTGTGAGGTGCATTAGGCCAGTCAACATCGTACAAATCATAAGTCCACTGCGTATCCGCCTCTGACGCGTCCAACAGACGCTTCCTATAGGTTTCATGAATTGTTGCTTCCTTGCTTCCAAGCAGACGCGTCCCAACCCATACCCCAGATGCACCGAGCAACATGGCGGCGGCCATGGCGCGCCCATCCGCAATTCCTCCTGCCGCTATGACTGGGACGTCCACCGCATCCACGACCGCTGGAACCAGTGCAATCGTCGAAACCTGCCCCCAAACATGTCCTCCCGCTTCCCATCCCTGCGCCACAATGACATCTGCGCCCGCATCGGCAGCAATCTTGGCCTCTGCGGCGCATCCGACACTTACCAAAACGATCAAACCACATGCTTTCGCACGCTCAATAGCTCCGGTGTCCATGCCCCAGAAAAGCGATACACCGTGAACCCCACAATCGATACAAGCCTCTAGTTGGTCATTGTAGGAAAACGAAAGGTTGAGATTGACGGCAAAGTTCCCATTTGTGAGCGCCCGCAGCTCTTCAATACCGGCAGCCACTTGATCGTCTGATTTTGTCCAAAGCGGTATGATCCCATATCCGCCGGCATTGCATACGGCTGCGACTAATTCCGGACCAGCTGCACCAGCCATAGGAGCAGAGAGAATTGGCTTCTGCGCTCCCAGTTTCCTCAACAAGTCATGAGCCATGAGCTCTTCCCATCAAAATTCCTGCAATTCTACGTTACAGCCGAATTTCAGGAATTGCATCATCCTGAACCGTCCTGGGTTTACCAGAGAGTTGTTGATTCAAATGTCAGGCCGTCCATTTCGTAGAAAAAGAATGTCTTCGGTGGCTTCCCGCTCCCTCTACCATTCGGAAATCCGGACATTTCGATAGGAAACAGCAGCATTGTCAGAGACCGGGATGTCCATGGCGCCAAACAAACCATAGCGGAACTGAACTTCGCCACCCTCAGCAAGATTGGGCCTGCCGGTTGAGTCAGCAATGACTTCGCCATTGCACTCGACGACAAACACGCCGGGTGTTTGATCCTTGAGAGATCGGCGAGGCGTTGAGTCATATTGGATCCGCACAGAGATGCTGTGCCACTCTCCAAACTCATTTGCAGGGATGCAGTCGCGCGTCCTGAAAGTCAGGCCATCGTTGTTCAGCTCGAACCCATAAAGCATGTCTGTACCAGTTTCGAATTGTACAGCTGTTAGTCGGGCACCGTTTGCATTGTAGCTGAAGTCCTCTGGGATCAGAATCTCCCACTCGTACAAAAGCCGGTCTCCGGCGCTGGCGGTAGTTGTTTCGTAGTACTCAATCCGATTTCGCCCGCGGCCACAGTCGGACACGTTTCCTTTTAGTTCTGTCGAAAAATACTCCTGATCGCTACACTCGCCTGGCAAGAGCTGGAAAAATTCGCTCCCGTCCGGCTGCTGAACAGGGGTGCCAGTGCGCGGGGCGTTCAGCTCAAAGGTCTGAGAATGCGCTTGGGTGGAAATCATAACCGTAACCAAAATTGCGAGTGTCCCCAACATCCCAGCAAACTGCGCTGATCTTGCCGGTTTTCGACACACTATTCCCGTCGTGCGTTTCATGAAGTATCCTCCTGTGGATGGACAGGCATTGCTGCTTCTCGTTGGCGGAGGCCACCGTCAGAGCAATCGGATCGGCAGTCCTCGTCATAGTTGTATTGGAGGACCAGTGGGTGTGGTTTCCCAAACGAAATAACTTGAAATCTTCTGAAATCCGGCTTGGGGGCTTGATTGCCGACCGGTTGACCGGCCGCATTTATGATATCGAAGGCAACGAAGTCGAACTGCGGCACCAGTCCCGAGAAGTCCTTGCTGCATTGGCAAAAGATGCCAATCATATTGTCTCGCGTGAAGCGTTGATCGACGGTGTTTGGTCCGGGCGTGCTGTTGCCGCTGACAGCGTTGCACAATGCATAGCGGAGATCCGACGTGCGTTGGATGATACCGACAAGCGTATCATCGAAACGGTCCCGAGAGAGGGATACAGGTTGGTCTTGGCGCCCCCTGACAGTGACAGGATTGCATCCTGGCATAGGCCAAGGGCCTTGCCGTTGGTGGTCGTGATTCTTGTTGCATTGATCGGCGCCAACTTTCTGACGTCGCAAGACGACACGCCAAATGCACCCGTGGTTGCGGTTCTGCCCTTCAACGACTTTTCAATCGAACCACACCAAGGATTCCTCAGCGACGCCATCAGTGAAAATATCATCACGGCACTTGCACGGTTCCCCCAGTTGGCCGTCATCTCGCGCCGCTCCAGCTTTCAGTTTCGAGACTCTCCTCAGGGGATATCTGAAATTGCCGAGGCCCTGGGTGCCGATTTTGTCCTTGAAGGAAGCCAGCAGTATGATGGCTCGCGACTGACGATAACGGCCCAATTGATCGACAGTGAGACAGAAGCCCATATTTGGGCGGACGAGATCAATGTGCCATTGGAGGCGATGCTTGAGGCGAACAGTCAAATCAGCCGTATGATTGCTCAGGCGGTCGGATCAAATGTGATTGATACTGCCGGAGCCAGCATGACTGCCGGTGATGTCAGCGCCTTGATGATCTCGAACGCGGCGCAAAGCCGCATTATGCGTGGCTTCACCCGTGAAAACCTCCTAATCAACATCGCAGAACAGGAAAAATCTATGCGGGACTATCCAGAGTCTGCATGGGGATTTCTGGGGCAGGCCATCTCTTTGAGGATCGGCTTACAGTATGGTTGGGTTGAAGGTGACGAGATAGAGCTGCGGCAGCGGATGTTTGACCTTGCCCGTCGTGGGGTTGAACTCGATCCAAATAATTTCCTTGCCTACCACGCCCTCGGACGAGCATTGATGTTCAACGGTGAAGTCGAAGACGCCACGCGGGCTTTTCAGCGCGGAATTGATTTAAACCCCTCCTCCACCATTGTTGGGAATGGGCTAGCTGTCGCCCTGATCTACCTGGGCAGAACCGACGAGGCCTTGGAAATTCTCGCGCAGCTCGAACGTATCGATCCACTCAAGCACTTTGATTTGTCTTGGAACAAGGCATGGGCACTTTGGCAGAATGACGAATGCGAGGCAGCATTAGACGCTTTTAAGGCGTCACCGTCGATGCCAATTGCTGCGAACAAGCTTCTCGCCGCTATTCACTACTGTAACGGCAATGAAGCTGAGGCCAAGAGAGCCATGTCCGACTACCTCATCGAAAACCCCAACTGGACGGTCGAACGTGTCAGAGGTATTGAAGAACGCATCTGGAAGGCCCCTGATGCCCTCGACCGGTGGCTCGTGGCGATGGAGGCTTCAGGCATGCCGCCGCAATGATTGTAAGTCCTACACTGCACGTCATCGTCAAGAGCTAGTTGCCACATATCGAGCGTTGCCAGCGGAAACCCTGGATCAGGGCAACGTCAGCCTCTGGCAGCATAGTCGCTGGATACGCATTTTGTGAGCGGACGCTCCTACAGCGAAGGTCTGCTATCCGCCCTCCGGGAAGACGGCCCGGTCTCTTAAATCTCTACGGCCTCTGCGATTGCCAAGGTGTCTTCCAACTCGACACCAAGATACCGGACGGTGCTGTCCATCCTGGTATGGCCGAGCAGGAGCTGAACTGCGCAGGTTGCCTATTTTCCGGTAAATCTGCGCGACCTTCGTCCGTCTCATGGAATGGGTGCCATCGGCGCTTGGTTCTAGTCCGATTGATTTCACCCAATCCCGGACCAGGCACGGGTATTGCCTTGTCGAAATGTGAAGCCGTTCGTGGAAGCGCCCCGGCCACAGGTATTCAGAACCGGTCATCAACGGCTCGTCCATCCACCGCAGGAGTGATTTTCGCATGCCTTCGGTGATCTCGAAGCGAACAGGTTTCTTTGTCTTACTCTGGATGGTTGAGGCCCGCTCTTTTACCTGACCAGCGGCAAAGACATCGGCCACCATCAGTTTGACCAGGTCACATCCTCTCAGTTTGCTGTCGACGGCGAGACTGAACAGCGCCAGGTCGCGGTGGCTCTCAGCGATTTCAACCCTCGCGCTTTGTCGAACGGACGCTCGCGCTGCTAGCCGCTCGCCGACGTTGAAAATGCATTCAGCACAATTACACCTGCAATAATCAGGCCGACCCCAAGGTAAGCATAACCGTCGAGCGTTTGGCCGAATGCCACCGCGCCCAAAAGCGTCACGCCCGCGATGCCACCCCCCGCCCAGACGGAGTAGGCGATCCCAAGAGGCATAGTTTTGACGACGAGCGACATCATGTAAAATGCCGCTCCGAAACATGCGAGCGTCAGAAAGGCGAAACCAAGCTTGGTGAACCCGTCGGAGAGCTTAAGCGAGGCGGTCGCTCCGATCTCGATGGCGACGCCGATGGCGAGGAGAATCCAGTGCATTGCGAAGCTATCCTTTTATCACTTTGAAGACCCGGGGATCGACGCTCGCCGCGCAGAGAATGCCGCCCCATAGCGCGCCTTGAATGCCTTGGCTGACCACGTCTTGCCCAGAGAGGTAGAGTCCTTCGATCGGGGTTTTTGCTCTGAGAGCATCGCACATGACCCGCTCCGGCGTTCCATCCAGACCGTAGAACCGACCCTCGTGATGGCCCGTGATCGACGCGGTTGCCAAGGGTGTCGACAGCTCTTTCAGAACCACAAGCTTTGCAAGGTCGGGGAAGTACGCCTTGAAAAGCGCAAACATCTTGTCTTCGATCTCTTGCTTGAACGCCCTGTAGTCTTCACCCCGTTCGCTTGACGGAAGGTCCGCCCATTTAGCGACTGTGCTCCAATCGGTCCAAACAACCATTTCGCCCGCGTATTTCTGCTTTGGTCCCGGATCGTGACGCGGATCCTTCAATGATGCAAACGAGACGAAAAAGCCCGGTGGATCGCCTTCTGGGGCTGTGTCCCAAACCGCATCGATTTCCCGTTGCGGATAAATCCAGTGGTTTGACCGCGTGGCACCCGCCTCCTCGATGTCACCCTCAAAACCTAGGAACAGGCTGAAATGGGCTATCGAAGAAGGAAGGGCGAAGATTTCATCCTTCCAGTCTTCGGGACCGAAGCCCAAGGGTAGGAGTTGGTCGATGGTCTCGCGGACGCCGATATTGGAGATGACAACGTCTGACCTGATCTCTTCGCCGTCCGACGTTTGCACACCAACGACTTTGTCACCTTCGGTCAGAAGAGTCTCGACCCGTACACCTGCGCGCGCCTCGCCACCGGCTTCCGTGATCGTCGGGATGATATGATCGGCGAAGCTCTTGCCGCCGCCCACCGGATACCATGCGCCGCTTCTCAGATAGCCGCCGCAAACGACTGAATGGATGGCGAAGCTGACCTTATGCGGGCGCCCGCCATGGTCTCCCCATTGTGCCATGAACACCTTCGCTAGCTCTGGATTGTCCGTGATGCTGTCGGCGACCTCCTGAAGCGTGCGCTTGCACCATTTGTTGATGGCGCGGCTGTTCCACAAGTCCATCATGTCACCGACGACCTCCGGCAATGCACGGGTGGATGAGACGGTGGTCATCACATCAATGCCATCTTGAAGCGCCTCAATCCAAGCCTCTATCGCTTCGCCTTCGTCCGGGAACCGATCTTTCAGATCGCGCTCCTGCGCCTCGAAGGGGCGGGACAGGGCAATGGGCGGGTCATCGCCGAGATGAATGTTGTCGTAGACGGCTCCCATGGATTCGAAGCCCATAGGCGTATGCGACAACCAGTCGATCATGCCTCTTTCCCGGTCATCGGGAGCGACGCAGCCCAGATAGTGAATGCCTGCATCCCAGGAAAAGCCGTCGCGCGAAAAGCTGTGTGTGAGCCCTCCCAGGGTCATGTATTGCTCCAAAAGCAGCACCTTGTGCCCGTTTTTGGAAAGCGCGGCCGCGGCGGTCATACCCCCCATACCTGATCCCACGACGATAGCGTCCCAGGTCACTGATCTGTCGTCTGACATTGTATTCACCCTTCCTCAGGACCGGCCCATTTCCTTTTCGATCATCTTCTCCGTCACGGCGAAGCGGCCCGGAAAGACGAAAACGACCGCGGCGTGAATCGCGACCGCGATGCCCCAGCCGAACATCGGCCAGTGAAACCAGATTGTGCCGGGAGAGGTCATAAAATTGAGGATCGCGAGGAACGCGATGACCGCAACGTAGACCGACGCGTGCGTGTAGAAGCCCATTTTCGCCTCCACCCGTTTTTTAGCTGATTGGTATTCCTGTGAGTCTTCCATGGCTCCACTCCATCAGTGAATTCGAGTGGACCGAGTCTGACAGACTGGCGCGCTGTGGCATTGAGCAAAGTCAATGCGGCGTTGGCGTCGTCGCTTACATTCGCAACATCAGTCGACCTACAGTATGGAGATAGCCCGATGCTCGGTACGCCCAACCCGCTCAGCGAACTCGGCAAACTCGAAACCGTTGTTGTCTCGACAGACGAACGGCCCAATCCATCGTTCAAGGAGTCCGCACTGCCCGGGTTCAAGAAGGCTGTTCATGGTCGACGCGCCATTCGCAAGTTTGACGGCGTACCGATGCCCGAGGAGGTGGTACGCGATTGTCTGGGGGATGCGATCCTTGCGCCGAGCGCGTCGAATCTTCAGTCGTACGAACTCTATTGGGTGCGCGACGCGGCAAAGAAGAAGGAACTGGCCAATCTTTGTCTCAATCAACCGGGTGCCGCGACGGCAGGCGATTTGTTCGTCGTCGTGTCGCGGGTCGATCTGTGGCGTGAACACTTGGACAAGTTGATGAGCATCATGACGGACAATGGCCGAAAGCCTTTGGCGGGTCCGGTCAAGGACTACTACGAGAGGATCGTCCCGATGGTGATGAAGACCGACCGTTGGGGCTTCAACAATCTGATGCGGCGGGTCGTCTTCTGGTACAAAGGCCGAAGTGAGCCGACCCCGCGAGAGCCCGTTTCTCGCGCGGATCACCGTATCCACGGCCACGTTCAGGCGAGCCTTGCCGCTGAAAATCTCATGCTCTCGCTCGCTGCACATGGCTATGAATCCTGTCCAATGAGCGGTGTCGACAAGCATGGGATCAGCGAGTTGCTCGGGCTGCCCGCGTCCGCTGAAGTTTCGATGGTGATTTGCGCCGGAACCGGCAAGCCGGAGGGGCTGCTCAGCCCGCGTGCGCGGCTGCCGTTCGACGATCTTGTAAAAGAGGTCTGACTTCGGTTGCGCAGGTGCAACGTCTCCGGGGGAAGGGCTGTCGATCCATGACCGAAAGGAGAGGTACGATGTCGCGGATATTCTGGATCTTGCTTGTGGCGACGCTGGTGGCTTGGCTGATGATGAACCTCGTCACGGTGCCACGGATCGAGGATTTGGCAGGGGACCTGCGCCTGCTCGACATGCGGTTCACTGGCTATTCGTTCGCTGAAGCGCATGACTTCATCGAAGCGATGGGAGATGAGGGCGCCGCCTTGTATCTCGGCGCGCAATTCTGGCTCGACATGATCTTTCCACCGCTCTTGGGAGCCGTGTTGTTTATCGTTTATCGACGTCTGTTTACAGGCTGGCTTCGGCTGATAGCAGGCGCGGGCGCGCTCGCCTATGTCGTTGTCGATGTTTTTGAGAACCTCACCATTGCCGCGTTGCTGCGCACCGGAGCCGACACCTTGACACCGGAGATAGTCGCAGCGGCGCACCTTTGGACGGTCGCGAAGTGGAGCCTCGCGCTTATCGGACTCGCGACACTATTCATCGGTCTCGCCTTGCGAATACGAAGGCACGTTCTGACAGCATAGCTGGAGTGACCATTATGAAAAGGTGAACGGCAGTAGAGTTCCAAAGTCGAAGTAGGGACTAAGCTGGTTTTTTGGGAATGCAAGCTGGGTGAACGTCTGCTTTCGGAGATGCGAGCGCAGCATCTTGACCTGTCAGCCAACGGCAGGTTTG
>CAZTKF010000079.1:0-13920 GCA_964614205.1 uncultured Loktanella sp.
GAAGAATGGGACGACCTGCAAGTGGTCTTTGCGACCTCTGCGGGCACTGTACGCCGCAACAAGCTGTCGGATTTCACCAATGTCATGCGCAACGGCAAGATTGCCATGAAATTCGAGGATGAACATGCCGATACCACGCTGATCAATGCCCGCATCGCTTCTAACGAAGACGATGTGATGCTCGTGACCGATAGTGGCCGCGCGATCCGCTTTCCCGCCACAGATGTGCGGGTCTTCAACTCGCGGTCCTCTGTCGGTGTTCGCGGCATCAGATTGCAGGGCGATGACAAGGTCGTGTCCATGTCCATCATCCGCCACTTCGAAGCCGAGGCCGAAGAGCGTGCCGCCTATCTGAAGATGCGCCGTGCCATGGCGGGACTGGCCGACGATGCAGAGGTCGACGACGAAGAAGAGGCCGTGGCCGGTGCGATCACCCAAGAACGCTATGCCGAAATGTCTGCGGCCGAAAACCTGATCCTCACGATCACTGCCAAAGGGTCCGGCAAGCTGTCGTCCAGCCATGATTACCCTGTGCGCGGACGTGGCGGCATGGGTGTCGCCGCGATGGACAAGGCCATGCGCGGTGGTCCATTGGTGTCGTCTTTCCCTGTGGAAATGTCCGATCAGATCATGCTGGTCACCTCGACCGGGCAGTCGATCCGTGTGCCTGTCGAAGGGATTTCGTTCCGTTCGCGTGGCGCCGGCGGCGTGAAAGTCTTTGATACGGGCAAGGGCGAAACCGTCGTCAGTGTCGCTTGGATTGCCGATCAGGGCGAAGAAGATAGCGTGGCAGATGCCACCGAAGCCTAAGTAAACGGCCCTGCGTATCGTCGCGGGGCCTTTTCATTCGGGCGTCCGCGCTCTACATCACGCGGCATGCAGCATACATTGAACATCATCGGCGGCGGAATGGCCGGATCAGAGGCGGCCTGGCAGGCGGCAAATGCTGGCCTGAAGGTCATTATTCACGAAATGCGGCCCAAGGTGGAAACCTTTGCCCACCGCACCGGCAATCTGGGCGAGATGGTCTGTTCAAACTCTTTCCGCTCGGACGACCACGAACAGAACGCGGTCGGGTTGCTGCATTGGGAAATGATGCAGGCCAACGGTCTGATCATGCAGACCGCCTATCGGCACCGGCTTCCCGCAGGTGGTGCGCTTGCGGTGGATCGTGATCCCTTCGCCGAGAGCGTCACAGCGGCACTGACCCAGCATCCGAATATTTCTGTTTCGTATCAAGAGATTACGTCGCTGCCTGATGATGGGCATTGGATCATCGCCACCGGCCCGCTGACCTCTGGTCCGTTGGCGCAAGCCATTCAGGCGGAAACAAGTGCCGAGGCGCTTGCCTTCTTCGATGCCATTGCCCCGATCGTCTATCACGAAAGCATCAACATGGACGTCGCTTGGATGCAGTCGCGTTATGATAAGGGAGAGACCGAGGAAGAACGCACCGCGTACCTGAATTGCCCGATGAACAAGGACCAGTATGAGGCGTTTATTGATGCGCTCTTAGAGGCCGAAAAGACCGAGTTCAAAGAAGGTGAAACCGCGGGATATTTCGACGGCTGTCTGCCGATTGAAGTCATGGCCGAACGCGGCCGCGAGACCCTGCGTTTCGGGCCGATGAAGCCTGTGGGTCTGACCAATGCCCATGACCCCGCGACCAAGCCCTATGCGGTGGTGCAACTGCGCCGCGACAACGCGCTGGGGACGCTCTATAATATCGTGGGGTTCCAGACCAAGATGAAATACGGCGCGCAAAAGGCTGTTTTCAAAATGATTCCGGGGCTGGAAGATGCAGAGTTCGCGCGTCTGGGTGGCATCCATCGCAATACATTCATCAACTCTCCGACGCTGCTGGATGATCAGATGCGCCTGCGCAGTCGGCCCAATATCCGCTTTGCCGGGCAGATCACCGGCGTCGAGGGCTATGTCGAAAGCGCGGCGATGGGCTTGCTGGCCGCGCGTCTGGCCGTGGCCGAGCTGACGGGCAAGAAACTTGATCCGGTGCCTGACACCACCGCGATGGGGGCATTGGTGACGCATATTACCGGCGGGGCCGAGGCAAAGACCTTCCAGCCGATGAACGTGAATTTCGGCCTGTTCCCGCCGCTGGAGGGTGTCAAGGGTGGTCGCCGCAACCGCAAGGACCGTTACAAGGCCTATACGGATCGCGCCAAGCGTGATTGGCAGGCATGGCTGGGTCAGACCGCACTGGACGCCGCCTGATCGCTGCTTCTAGACTGCCAGCATGACAAAGAAAAAAGACGTTTTGCGCCCCGCCTTGTGGACCCCGCGTTCGGTTGCGGAAACGATAGCGGTCTACGCGGACTGGGCCGACAATTATGATGCCGATATTGTGGGCCGCGGGTATCAGACCCCTGCCCGCCTTGCCGCCGCGCTGGCCGCGCATACCGCACGGGACGTTGCCGTTCTTGATTTTGGCTGTGGCACGGGCGTTAGCGGGGCCGCCTTGCACCGTGCCGGGTTCGAAATGATCGACGGCACAGATGTGACGGCGGAAATGCTTCAGAAAGCAACGGCACGCGGGATTTACGGGCAAACATGGCTCAGCCAGCCGGGCGAATTCGCCTTTGAGAAAGGAGTCTATCAGGCCATTGTCGCCGTGGGTGTAATCAGCCTCGGCGCCGCGCCGCCCGAAACCTTGGCGCCTTTGGTTGCAAAGCTGGATCCGGGCGGCTTGTTGGCCTTGTCCTTCAACGATCCCACACTGGCTGATTTGTCCTACACCGATGCGCTGGCCGCAGAAGTCGCACAAGCGAGGGCCGAAATCATCTTTCGCGAACATGGCCCGCATCTGGATGATGTGGGCATGGGCTCTGACGTCATCATTCTGCGCCGCCTGTGATTACCCGCTTTGCACCTTCACCTACGGGTCCCTTGCACTTGGGTCATGCCTATTCCGCACTGACTGTGTGGAAAGTGGCGCATGATTTGGGCGGGACAGCCCTGTTGCGGATCGAAGACACCGACAGCACACGGGTGCGCCCTGAGCACGAGGCCGGGATTTACACGGATCTGGCGTGGCTTGGGCTGCGCTGGCCGGAACCGGTGCGCCGCCAGTCGGATCATTATACCGATTACGATGGCGTGCTGGCCCGGCTTGCGCGTATGGGGTTGCTCTACCCTTGCGGATGTACGCGGCGTGCGATCATCGCGGCGGGGGCCAGTGCGGGCGTAGATGGGATGGTCTACCCCGGCACCTGTCGTCACCGCACGATGGGTGACGCCAAAGCAGGCGATGGCGTCCGGCTCGATCTTCGCAAGGCGCTGGCGCATGTGCAGGGCCAGTTCGGCTATTGGGAAACCGGCACCGGTACGGCGCAGAGGGTGGACATCACGCATAACGTGCTTTTGTCCGGCATCGGTGACCCCATACTGAAACGCAAGGACACAGGCGATCCCGCCTACCATCTGGCATGCGTCCATGACGATGCCCTGCAATCTATCACCCATGTTGTGCGCGGAACCGATCTGCGGGATGTCACGCCGTTGCATGTGCTGCTACAACAGCTTTTGGATTACCCGACACCCGCCTATCATCATCATGGCCTGATCACCGATGAAAGCGGCAAGCGGCTGGCCAAGATCGATAAATCCAAGGCCATCGCCAAGTACAGAGCCGAAGGTGCCACGCCGGACGACATCAAACAGATGATCGGTTTCGTGGATTAATGCCCAGACATCACCGCCGAGATTTCAACTTCTTCGCCGTTCTGTACTTCGGTATAAAAACAGCTCCGCCGCCCTGTATGGCAGGCCGGACCTGACTGGTTGACGCTCACAAGCAGGCAGTCACGGTCACAATCCACACGTAAGGCGACCAGTTCCTGTGTGTTTCCGCTGGTTTCGCCTTTGATCCAGAATTCCTGACGGGACCGCGACCAATAGGTGACGCGACCTGTCTGCAGTGTTTGCGCCACCGCCTGCGCGTTCATCCACGCCATCATCAGGACCTCACCCGAAGCCGCATCCTGTGCAATCGCAGGGATCAGGCCGGCGTCATTGTAGCGAAGCGTCGCAGGATCGAAGGGCATATCAAAAACCTTTGCAAGCAGGGCGGTCAGCACTATCTAGACAGGGGTAATCAAAAGGGCAACGCGATGTCAGCGGAAAACGATCTGATCAAACTTTACTCGGGGCGCATTCTGGCGCTTGCCGCCGATATGCCACGCACGGCCCGACTGGATAATCCGACAGCGACGGCCAAGAAGCGCGCGCCACTTTGCGGGTCCACGGTGACGGTTGATGTAACTGTGACCGATGGTGTGATTACCGATTACGGGCAAGACGTAAAAGCCTGCGCCCTGGGACAGGCGGCTGCGGCTGTTGTGGGCGCGAATATTGTCGGGCTGACGCTGGAACAGGTACAGGCAGGGCGCGACGCACTTTTCGCGATGCTGAAATCTGACGGCCCCGTACCGGCAGCACCCTTCAGTGATCTGGAAGTCCTGCAGCCGGCGAAAGACTACAAGAACCGTCACGCTTCGATCATGTTGGCATTTGATGCCACGCTGGACGCCCTACAAACCCAGCACGCCAGCGCATAAAAGAAACCGCCGCACATCCGGGCAGATGGCGGCGGCAGGTTCAGAACGATCAGGCCCGGTCCTATGTTCCTTGGGGAGAGGCAAAACCCCCGCTTGGGACGTCAGACAGGCAGGTCATCATTCATTGCATTCTTGGGACAGGGCAATGCGATGGACCGGGCCGGAACCGTTCGGCAGGTCAGATCAGCCCGGGCAAGGCCAATCCGACAACAAGCATGACCATCAAGGCAGCCACACCCAAGGCGTCAGCAACAATCGTGTCGCGTGACCTTGCGATTACGGATTTGATCTCTTCTGCCATGGCTTGTGTTCCTCTAATGTTCTGTTGCTACTTTGTTCTCATATCGTTAACGCCTTGTAAAGAACTTTTGTGGAACATTTGAGAACATTTTGCGCAAAGCGGGGTTAACCCACTGATATTAAAAGGATCGCCTTGTCCTGCTCCATCAGCCAAAGAAGGGTTCTTGCGGCCTTTCCACGGGGCGTTTCCAGCTTGGGGTCATCGTTCAGCAATGCACGCGCATCTTTTTGTGCAACGGCCATCTGCCCTGCCTGCCGCTCCAGATCGGCAATGCGAAACCGTGGAATACCCGATTGCGCGGTGCCGATCACATCGCCTGCGCCGCGCATCGCCAGATCTTCTTCTGAAATCCGAAATCCGTCTTCCGTTTCGCGCAAGATCTCCAGCCGCCTGCGCCCGCTTTCGCTCAGGGGCGGCTGGTAGATGAGCAAACACGAAGAGGCCGCTGCCCCGCGCCCTACCCTGCCTCTAAGCTGGTGCAGTTGTGCCAGTCCGAACCTCTCGGCATGTTCGATCATCATGATCGACGCGTTCGGCACATTCACGCCCACCTCGATCACGGTCGTCGCGACCAGAACCTTGGTTTCTCCGGCAACGAAGCTTGCCATGGCCGCGTCCTTTTCGGCGGGTGGCATCTGGCCGTGGACCAGCCCGACAACGCCCTCACCCAAGGCAGCCCGCAGCCGTTTGAACCGTTCTTCCGCCGCTGTCATATCGACAACTTCGCTTTCCTCGACCAATGGGCAGACCCAGTAGGCCTGTCTGCCATCGGCCACAGCGCGACGCAGTTTCTCAACGACTTCATCCATCCGCGCAGCCGACACCAGCGCCGTCTGCACCGGTGTCCGTCCCGGCGGCTTTTCATCCAGAACCGACACATCCATATCGCCATACTGCGCCAACGCCAGCGAGCGCGGGATGGGTGTCGCTGTCATCACCAGCACATCCACCGCACGGCCCTTTGCGCCCAGCTCCATTCGTTGCGACACACCGAACCGGTGTTGTTCGTCAATGATGGCAAGCCGCAAGTCGTGGAAAACAATATCTTTCTGAAAGACTGCATGTGTTCCCACAAGTATCTCGATCGTCCCTTCGGCCAGTGCCTTGAGTTTCGCCGCGCGCCCAGCACCCTTGTCGCGACCGGTCAGGATATCCAGTCTCACACCGGCGCTTTGGGCCAGAGGGCGCAGGCCATCCAGATGTTGGCGGGCCAGAATCTCGGTCGGGGCCATCATGACCCCCTGCCCGCCTGCCTCGACCACATCCAGCAAAGCCATCAGCGCCACCAGTGTCTTGCCAGACCCGACATCCCCCTGCAGTAAACGGTTCATCCGCAAAGGGGTGGCAAGATCTGCGGCGATTTCGGCAAAGGCGCGCTGCTGTGCGCCCGTCGGCGTATATGGCAGAGATGCCAGAACCTTTTGGGACAGCACTCCGGTCGCCTGCGATGCCACACCCTTGGCCTTGCGCACGGCCGCGCGCGCCAAGGCCAGTGTCAGCTGGTGGGCCAGCAGCTCATCATAGGCAAGCCGTTCGCGCGCCGGAGCATGAGGTGACAGATCAGAGGTCGCCTGCGGGCTGTGAACCTTGCGCATGGCGTCGGCCCAGTCGGGCCAGTGTTCACGAGCTTTCAGGGCGGGGTCAATCCACTCGGGGAGTGCGGGCATCAACCCCAATGCAGAGCGTGTCGCCTTCCACATGGCCTTTTGCGTGATACCGGCATGGAGCGGATAGACCGGCTCGAATGCGGGAATATCATCGGCTTCGGCAACCGGCAGCACATGATCAGGGTGCACAATCTGGGCAATACCGTCAAAGATTTCGACCTTCCCCGACACGATGCGTTTTTGTCCCGTTGGCAAAAGGCGCTGGAGATAGTCCCCTCGGGCATGAAAGAACACAAGTTGAAAGGATGTCTGTGTATCCGTGACATGCACGCGATAAGGCCGCCCGCGCGTGCGCGGGGGATAGTGTTCCCCGACCGTTACCTCAACTGTTGCCACGGCAGGCGCGACAACTTCCCGGATGCTGGCGCGGCGATGCCTGTCAACACCGGAAAGAGGCAGTGTCATCAGCAGATCCAGCGGTTTGGCGATACCGGCGCTTTCCAGAATTTGCGCAGATTTTGGGCCAATGCCGTCCAGCTTGGTCAGCGCACCGAAGAGAGGAAAAAGGATTTCGGGGCGCCCGCTCATGCGTCGCCGATCAGGGCCAGCCAGGCGTCTTCATCCATCATTTCGATGCCCAATTCAGCAGCTTTCTTCGCCTTTGATCCGGCGCCGGGACCAGCAACAAGGATGTCCGTCTTGGCACTGACCGAGCCTGACACTTTCGCGCCAAGCCGCTCTGCCCGCGCTTTGGCCTCGGCACGTGTCATGCGCTCCAATGTGCCGGTGAACACCACCGTCTTGCCTGCCACAGGACTGTCTGTTGCGCGGGCTTCGGCGTCGCGGACGTGAAGCTCTGCGATCAGGCGGTCGATCTGCGCGCGCTCGGCCTCTTGTTGCATGGTGGTCACCAGCGATGTCGCCATGACCTCACCCACACCGTCGATACCGGTCAGATCGTCCCATGCGGCGCCGGACCCGACTTTTGCGGTTGTCATCGCCTCTTCAAAGGCTTTCCATGAGGTATAGTGATTGGCCAGAAGAGAGGCACTATTTTCGCCCACATGCCGGATACCGAGGGAAAAAATCACCCGTGCCAGCGAAATTTCCCGTTTGTCGTCAATCGCATCAAAGAGGTTCGCCGCGCTCTTTTCGCCCCAGCCTTCACGGTTCTTCAACTGTTGCAGCCCCGATCCGAACCTGTCGCGCAGGGTAAAGATGTCGGCGGGCGTCTTGATCCAGCCGTCAGCATAGAATTGTTCGACCTGCTTGGCACCCAGCCCTTCAATATCGAAGGCCGCGCGCGAGACAAAATGCTTCAGCTTTTCAACGGCTTGTGCCGGGCAGATGATCCCGCCGGTGCAGCGGCGCACGGCATCGCCTTCTTCACGGATCGCGTCTGATCCGCATTCGGGACATGTTGTCGGCATTTGGTAAGGCACTGCATCCGCAGGCCGGCGCGCGATATCGACATCACTGATCTTGGGGATCACATCGCCCGCGCGATAGACCTGCACCCAGTCGCCCACCCGAATATCACGCCCGTTGCGGATCGGGGCACCGGTGCTGTCGCGTCCGGCGATGTAATCCTCATTATGCAGCGTCGCGTTCGAGACAACGACTCCGCCGACAGTCACCGGACGGAGCCGCGCCACGGGTGACAAGGCGCCAGTGCGCCCGACCTGAATGTCGATCGCCTCCAGCACGGTCCAGGCCAGCTCGGCTGGAAATTTATGCGCAATCGCCCACCGCGGCGTGGTTGACCGGAACCCGAGCCTGTCTTGCAGGCCCAGATCGTCCACCTTGTAGACGACGCCGTCGATGTCATAGCCAAGGTTCGCGCGTTGTGCCTCGATCGATTTGTAGTGGGCGATCATTGCCGTGGGGCCGTCGCATGTCCGGGTCAGCGGGTTGGTTGGAAACCCCAGCGCGTTCAGCCGTGCAATCGCGCCGGACTGGGTGTCTGCCAAAGGCGTCGAAACCTCACCCCACGCATAGGCAAAAAAGCGCAGGGGCCGCGCCTTGGTTATCGTGGCGTCCAGCTGTCGCAACGAACCTGCGGCCGCATTGCGCGGGTTTGCAAAGGTTTTTGCACCAATGGCCGCTTGCCGTTCGTTCAGCGCGGCAAAATCCGCGTGGCTCATGTACACTTCGCCGCGTATCTCCAGCACATCGGGGGCGTTTGTGATCTCATGGGGGATGTCGTCGATGGTCCGCGCGTTGGCGGTGACATTCTCACCGGTTTCGCCGTCCCCGCGTGTGGCCGCCTGCACCAGTTTGCCATACTCATAACGCAGTGATAACGACAGGCCGTCAATCTTGGGTTCCGCAGTATATGTGAGCGGCGCATCGGCGGCCAGCCCGAGGTATTTGCGAATGCGATGGTCGAATTCTAGGACATCATCTTCGTCAAAGGCATTGCCCAACGATAGCATCCGCACGGCATGACGGACCTTGCCAAACCCTTCTGAAATGGCACCGCCCACCACGTCGCTGGGGCTGTCGGGGCGCTTGAGTTCGGGAAACCTTGCCTCGATCGCGGTGTTGCGCCGCTTCAGGGCATCATAGGCCGCGTCGCTGATTTCTGGCGCATCATCACGATGATAGGCGGTATTGGCCGCCGTCAGCTGTTCTGCCAGCCATGCCAGTTCCGCTTTCGCCTGCGCCGGTGAAAGTGTCTCCACGGGCGCTCCGCCAGTCTGCGGATATTTCACTTCGCTATCCTGAACCACGCTGCCCCCGCATTCCGACGCCCCGAAAAAGGGGAATTCACGTCATAATTAGGCGGGCAACCTGATGGCGTCCAGCATGGAGTTTGAAAACATCACATTGGCGGGTGCTGTCCCTTCAGGCACCGATCGCGATCGGTTCTTGTGCGGTCACCGGTTCGGGATCGCGCAAGACATAGCCCCGCCCCCAAACGGTCTCGATATAATTATCGCCCATCGTGGCCTCGCTCAGTTTCTTGCGCAGTTTGCAGATGAAGACATCGATGATTTTCAGTTCAGGCTCATCCATGCCGCCGTAAAGATGGTTGAGGAACATTTCTTTCGTCAGGGTTGTACCCTTGCGCAGGCTTAGCAACTCCAGCATCTGGTATTCCTTGCCGGTCAGATGCACGGTGCTGCCGTCAACCTCGACCGTTTTGGCATCCAGATTGACGGCAATCTGTCCGGTTCTGATGATCGACTGGGCGTGGCCCTTTGACCGGCGGATGATCGCATGGATACGCGCCACGAGTTCTTCGCGGTGGAAGGGTTTGGTCAGATAGTCATCTGCGCCGAAACCAAAGCCTTTTAGCTTGCTTTCTGTCCCATCGTCCCCTGAGAGGATCAATATAGGCGTATCAATCCGGCTGAGCCGAAGCTGGCGCAGCACCTCATGACCGTTCATATCTGGCAGATTGATATCCAGCAGAATGAGATCGTAGTCATACAGTTTGGCAAGATCGATCCCTTCTTCCCCCATATCGGTTGCATAGACGTTGAGGTTCGCATGGGTCAGCATCAATTCGATGCTTTTGGAAGTTGTTGGGTCGTCTTCGACAAGTAGGACTCGCATTGCAGTGCTCCGCTCTGAGTTCGGTGCGTTAACCTAGACCAACAAAGGTTAATTACCCGTTACCCCCACCGCACTCTAACACAAATCAACCTAAGGTTGTCTATAGCGTTGCAGCGATGTGGCTTTCAGTGCCGCTTCGCCATGTTCCTTTACCGCTGTTTCCCATTCCGAGAACTCTTCTTCGGACAATGTGTAGCGTTGCAGCGCAACTTCACGTGTGATCAACCCTGCCGTGACCGCGCGCACGACAGCGGCTTTGCGCGATGCCACCCAGCGCCTTGTTTTTTCACTGGGCAGGTCCGCCCGCGTCATAACTGTTCCATCCGGCAAGGTCACCGATCTTGGTCCTTCCACTTTTCGCAAGTACATTCCAGCACCCCCTTTCATTCACTCCGCAGGTAAATATGGGGTGAAGGACTTAATGAGCGGTGAAACCGCCCCTTGAGAGTGCATCGCATTTTCCTATATTTCATCATGTAATTTTCGTTTCCGGGACCATCTCATGTCACTCGATTCGCCGTTGAACTCTCTCGGCTTTGCCAAGCCCCCTGCGCAAACACGTGTTGTCGTTGCCATGTCGGGTGGTGTGGACAGCTCGGTTGTTGCGGCCAAGCTGGCAGAAGAAGGTTACGATGTTGTCGGGGTCACGCTGCAGCTTTATGACCACGGGGCAGCGCTGGCCAAGAAAGGGGCTTGCTGTGCCGGTCGCGATATCCACGACGCCCGCCGCGTCGCCGAGGAGATGGGCTTTCCCCACTATGTTCTGGACTACGAGAACACATTCCGCGAAGCCGTGATGGATGAATTCGCCGACAGTTACCTGGGCGGCGCGACCCCTGTCCCCTGCATCCGCTGCAATGAACGCGTGAAGTTCAAGGATCTTCTGGAAACCGCCAAGGATCTGGAGGCCGATTGCATGGCGACGGGCCACTACATCCAGCGCAAAATGGGTGCCGAAGGGGCAGAGCTTCACTCTGCGGCTGACCCCACCAAGGACCAGAGCTATTTTCTGTTTTCCACCACACAAGAGCAGCTGGACTATCTGCGCTTTCCTTTGGGCCACCATACGTCCAAGGAAGAAACCCGCGCGCTGGCCGGAAAATACGGGTTGAGCGTTGCGGACAAGCCCGACAGTCAGGACATCTGTTTTGTCCCCAACGGCGATTATGCGGCGGTGATCGAAAAGCTGCGCCCCGGTGCTGCCGCCCCTGGCGATATCGTGGATACAGACGGCAATGTGCTGGGCACGCATAAGGGCGTGATCCACTATACGATCGGCCAGCGCCGCGGCCTTGGGATCGGCGGTCTTGCCGATCCGCTTTATGTGGTGAAGCTGGATGTCGACCGCAAAGAGGTTGTGGTCGGCCCAAAAGACCTGCTTGCTACCCGCCGTGTCCCAATCCGCGAGATCAACTGGATTGGTGGCGGCAAGCTGATGGATCAGGCTGAACGCCAGATCGCAGTGCGGGTGCGGTCCACGCGTCCGCCAACCGATGCGGTTCTGCGCCCGATCTCGGAAACCGAGGCAGAGGTTGAGCTATTGGTCGCCGAGCAAGGCGTATCGCCGGGGCAAGCTTGTGTCTTCTACGACACCGACAGCACCCGTGTGCTTGGCGGCGGCTGGATCTGGCGCGGGGCCTGACCGGTTTTGCAACGAAAGGTCACATGTCTGTGTGACCCCTAGCTTTCGAAGGCGCGATTGCCTCTTCTGGGATCAGAACACCACGCCACCTGATCCCGGAGAGCCCCATGCCTGTCACACGACGCCAGCTTCTGACCCTTGCCCTTGCAGCGCCTGCTGTCACCGTTCTGAGCCACCGCGCAATGGCCGCCACACCGCAAGTCTATGCGGAAGAGGGAATCGCCGTAGATGGCTCGGATGTCGTTGCCTATTTCACAGACGGTGCCCCCGTCGCAGGGAGCGAGGCCATTACCCACGATTATATGGGGGCGACATGGCGATTTGCCTCCGAAGCCAACCGCGACGCTTTTGCCGCCGATCCCGCACGCTATGCCCCGCAGTACGGCGGCTACTGTGCCTATGCGGTCAGTCAGGGTTATACCGCCCCGACTGTCCCCGAGGCGTGGTCTATCGTCGACAACAAGCTGTATCTGAATTTCTCGACCGGCGTCCGCCGCCGCTGGGAGCGTGATATTCCCGGATACATCGCGGCAGCGGATGCCAACTGGCCGGGCGTTCTGGGGTAATTTCTGTGGCGGGCAGCCTATGGTTCATTGGTCCGCCCGCGCATGACCCCGCTAGAGCTTGCGGTATGCGCCCAAGCCGCCCGCAATGAACTTGGCATTGCGATACCCCATATCCTTGAGCGTTGCAGCCGAAAGGGCACCACGGTTATAGGCATTGCAATAGCACAGGATGGTGGTGTCGAGATCGCTGATCTCGCCTTCGATATTCATCTCGAGCTTCCCGCGACTGACATTGATCGAACCGGGGATATGATAGGCGTCATGTTCTTCCTTATCCCGAATATCGAGTGCAACCGCTCCCCCCGCAATCAGCGCATCCACTTCTTCGGGTTTGACCTCTTCGACCTTGGCGCGGGCGGCATCCGCCATTGCCTGAAATTTCTCGGTGTATGCCATGGGTTTCATCCTGTGTTTGAGGGCTCTTTGAACACGGGCTACTACAGTCGGGCGCGGCAATCGGTGATATTGTCACCAAGCGCGGATAAAAAGACCTGCATGCAAGAAATTGCTGGCAGAATTTTCTCTGCACCGCTACCCAAAGCGCCATGATTTACGCATCCGCATCCGAGTGGCGCAACGCGCCGCAGAAACGTGTCCTGCTTTTTGCCATGTCCGGTTTGGGCAAGACCTATCTGTCCACCATGCTGCGCAGCACCGGTGACTGGTTTCACTACTCGATCGATTACCGGATCGGGACACGCTACATGGGCGAAAAGATCGCCGACAATGCTAAACGCGAGGCGATGAAGGTGCCGTTCCTGCGCGATCTCTTGCGCTCGAACTCGATCTATATTGGCTCCAACATCTCTTTCGATGATCTCAAGCCGATGTCGTCCTATCTGGGCAAACCCGGTGATCCGGCAAAGGGCGGACTGGACTGGGACGAATACACCCGCCGTCAGGACGAGTTTCAGGCGGCCGAAGTGGCGGCCTTGCTGGACACGGGGCACTTTATCGACCGGTCCGTCGATTTGTATCAGTACCCGCACTTCATTTGCGATACCGGTGGATCAATCTGTGAATGGGTGGATGCGGACAACCCCGATGACCCGATCCTGACCGAACTGGCGTCTAGAACACTGATGGTGTGGATCGAAGGCACCGAAGACCACACTGCCGAACTGATCCGCCGTTTCGATCAGGAACCCAAGCCGATGTCCTATGATCCGGCGTTTCTGCTGGCAACATGGAACGCCTATCTGGACGCATTCAATGTGCCGCCGGACAAGGTGAACCCCGATGACTTCATCCGCTGGGCATTTGCCAAAGCACTGGCCCACCGTCAGCCCCGCTACAAGGCGATGGCGGATAAATGGGGCATCACGGTGCCCCAACAGGCCGTTGAGCAGGTCAAGGATACGGAGGGCTTTGTTGGCATGATCGCTGACGCCCTTGAGATGCGGGGCTGATCGCCCTATCTCTGCCCTCTGATCAGGATCCGAAGCTATGCCGATTAAACTGCCCTCTGCCCTGCCCGCCTATCACGTTCTGTCAAGTGAAGGCGTTATGGTGCTTGATGAAGACACCGCATCACGTCAGGACATCCGCCCGCTGCGGATTGCATTGCTGAACCTGATGCCCAAGAAAATCCAGACCGAAAACCAGTTCGCCCGGCTGATCGGGGCCACGCCGTTGCAGATCGAGCTTTCACTGGTGCGTATGTCCGAAC
>CAZTKF010000080.1:0-2234 GCA_964614205.1 uncultured Loktanella sp.
AAATACGGCATCGGGATGAAGGAAATCTGGGAAATCGACCCCGAAAAGCACCGCGAAGGCACCGTGACCCACACCATGGGCTGGCCTCTCGAAAGCAACGCAGGCGGCGGTTCATTCATCTATCACCTTGAGAACAATCAGGTCTACGTGGGCTTCGTGGTTCACCTGAACTACAAGAACCCGCATCTCTTTCCCTACATGGAATTCCAGCGGTTCAAACACCACCCGCAGGTAGCCGAGTTGCTGAAAGGCGGCAAGCGAGTCGCATACGGTGCGCGCGCCATTTCCGAGGGTGGCTTCCAGTCCATGCCGCAGCTTGAATTCCCCGGTGGTGCTTTGCTGGGTTGTGCCGCTGGCATGGTCAACGTGCCGCGCATTAAGGGCAACCATAACGCCATGCTGTCCGGTATCGCCGCAGCCGAAGCTGCCGTTGACGCGATCAGGGCCGGTCGCGGCGGTGATCTGCTGGACGGCTATGATGCCGCCGTGCGCAAGGGCGAGATTGGCGAAGACCTCAAGAAAGTGCGTAACGTCAAACCGCTCTGGTCCAAATACGGGCTTTTGGCCTCGCTGGGCATCGGCGGTATGGACATGTGGATGAACACGCTTGGCATGGGTTTCCTTGGCACGCTGTCGCACGGCAAGTCCGATGCAGATTCCACCGAACCCGCCAGCAAGCACAAGGAAATCACCTATCCCAAGCCCGACGGCACGCTGTCATTCGACCGTCTGACGAACGTATCCTTCAGCTTTACCAACCATGAAGAAAGCCAGCCTGCGCACCTTCACCTGACGGACCCCGATGTGCCGGTGAGCGTGAACTTGGCGAAATATGCAGGGCCCTCGGCGCGCTACTGCCCGGCTGGTGTTTATGAATTCGTCGGCGAAGGGGCCGAGACCAAGTTCCAGATCAACTTCCAGAACTGCGTCCATTGCAAAACCTGCGACATCAAGGACCCCAGCCAGAACATCACCTGGACAGTGCCACAGGGCGGCGACGGGCCGAACTATCCGAATATGTAAATGAAAAAGGCCCCTGATTTTCGGGGGTTTTTCCAGTGCTTGTATTGTGGGTGTCCAACACCGAACGAAGAGCCCGCCAGAAGGCAAAGAAAGAGAGTGCTTTTTGCGGCCTGCACCGTTAGGCTTCACCCTTTCGGTCTAGGAGGGGCAGACGATGGAGAAGTTTGAAGCTTGCCATGGCGGTTGCACATGCCGCTATGTCCGATACAGCGTAACGTCAGAACCGCTTGTCGTCCACGGATGCCATTGCAGTTGGTGTCAAAGGCAAACGGGCACCGCCTTTGCCACAAATGCCTTGATTGAGGCCGATCGTGTCGTGATCACCTCTGGCCGCATCGAGAACACCACCCTGAACACCCCTAGCGGTGCCGGTCAACGCATTGCAAGATGTCCCGAATGCAGGGTTGCAGTCTGGAGCGAGTATCTTGTGATGACCGGCGGTATCACCGACCTTATCTATTTCATTCGCGTTGGAACATTGGATAAGCCGTCGCGTTTTCCGCCCGATGTTCACATCTACACCTCGACCAAACAGCCTTGGCTGACGTTGCCACCAAATGCGCCTGCAGTCGCAGAATACTACGAAACTGAAGCGATCTGGCCCCAGAAAAGTCTGGAAAGGCGTGCGGCCCTAAAGGCAATTATTGACGAGCGCGACGCTCATTAGGGCTACAAGCTACGATGATTGCTGACAGCCAACGTGGCTTTGGTGCAGCGGGTGGCTTTCGCACCTTACCGGTGCGCTGAAAGATAGCGGCAACCAAATCCCCGCATTTCCAAACAACAAAGGGCCCCGTAGGGCCCCCGATCACAGCGAAGAAAGTCCAAGTCAGGCCATCTTCTTTCGTGACATCAAGCCGAGCCCTGCAAGGCCGGCAAGCAATAGGAAAGCTGATGCTGGCAGAGGAACTGGCGCGAGCGAGACATTGGTTAGTTTGTCACTGCCCCCATCTGTCAAGCCGCGGAAACGGACGGCAGAATCAGCGCCGAGCGCAAGAAATGACGCCTCAAGCGTTAACGCGTCCAAAGTTGTGTCCAAGGTAAATGTGAATGTTCCGCTATCGCCAATACCAATTCCATCATTAGGGCTGCCGCCGCCCTCGTAATCGCCACCGGTCCCTGCTCCGACATTTAGCGCGAAATCAAAGTTGCTGAGCGTCTGCGTTGAACTGAATGACGCCAATGAATAGGCTCCATCCATTACCGAACCA
>CAZTKF010000080.1:2334-13917 GCA_964614205.1 uncultured Loktanella sp.
GGCTACCGCAATAGTATGACTTTTGCACAAAGCACCAACACCCGCCGGTCTGTCGGCATTGGTCATCAGCAAGCCTCTAATGCGGCAGGTTCCGGCTGGCCTGCACCTCCTGTGCTTCTTGCGGCCAGCGCGAGCGGATAAACCCGAGGATATCCCAGATGTCTTCGTCCGAGATCACGCCACCAAATGCGGGCATCCCGCTCTTGAAGTCCGTGATCCCGCGTGCAGCCAGCGCGCCCTGCCCGCCCAGTTTGGTATAGTCGAACAACAAACGGTTATCGTGATGCCACGTGTGTCCGGTCACATCGTGTGGCGGCGCAGGCAGGGTGCCGTCTGCATTGGGCCTTTGCCAATTCGGCTGGCCTTCCAGATTGGCACCATGGCAGGCGGCGCAATTGTCTTGGTAAAGCCGCTCTCCCGCAGTGAGATTCCTGTCATCAAGCTCGTGATAGGCCGCGGCACCGACAGGCATGAGCGTAGTGCACAACATGGCCGATAGCGCGAAGTACGTGATATTGGATCGTTGTTTCATCACCCACCTCCCTGGCGGCTGCAGGCCACCCTATCGCAAGACATAACCATCAGGCCATGATAGCGTATAGTCCAGCGTGATCACAGCTTTGTCACCGCTGGCGACGCCCAGATCCCACTCCAGAACACCGCGCCGCCCGTCGGGGTCACGGCGCGTAACAGAGGGGCTGGCGGCTAATGTGACCTCCAGATCCTCTTGCTCTGAATAGGGAATGACATCGCGCAGCAGCACATCCCAATCCTGATCGGTCAGGTTATCGACCGTCATCACGGCGCGCTCGGTCAACTGGTTGGTGGTGACGAATACGCCACGGTCCCCTTCGGTCTTACTTGGCGTCGCGCGAGTCAGACGCAACCCGTCCAGCGGGCCAAAGCCCATCTTGGTGTCCGCGCCTGCTGCAAGCAACGGCAATTGGCTAAAGCCGATCATCGTCCCATCGGCCCAGATCAGAGCCTGACCCGGCAAGAGTACCTCGCCAGTAACATTGGTGAATTCCGCCATGCGGTAGGCGATGCTGTCACGGCTTGGCACGGCCTCGGCCCAGACATCGGCGGGGAAGACCAGTGTATCCAGCGGCAACCGCAGGTCTTCGACACCGTTCCGGATATCCACCCGGCCGGGATAGATATATGTCACTGCCGCGCCGCTGAAATCAGCTTGGGCCGTGACCGGCATCGGCGCAGCAAACTCGGCCACGGCACCGGATGCGCGTGGAAGTGCCTGCACTTCATCTGACAGCATCAGGCCACGTTCCTGCAACAGCTCGCCTTCGGGCACAATCCGGCGCAAGGGTGGCCAGACCTCGCCTGGGGTAACCTGTTCTCCGGGACGCGCGGTAGACAGGATAAGTTGCACGTCGTTCCAGTCCTGCCCTGTCTGCTGGCTGATCACGACCGCGCGGTCGATATCCAATACCGCCTCGATCCCCGTTGTCAGACGCATATCATAGACAGGCGACCAATTGGCGAACCCTTCAACCGAACTCACATCGACCGTCACCTCGCCTGCTTCCGCCACCGCAAGGGTGAAGGTCAGAACGGATCCCTTCTGCTCGGGCTCCAATAACGCCGCGAGTGCCTGTCTGGCATCCCGCAACGCCTCGACAACATCCTCACGGGCCAGTTCTGCCGCCTTGGCCTCTTGTTCGGCCGCGAAGGCCGCTTCGCGCGCGGTCAAAGTCTCTGACCCTACCATCTGCGCAAGAGCCTGAATATCAGCAATGGATGCGGCGCCCAACGCCGCGCCCGCACTGGTCTGAGACAGGCTTTGCAGGAACGTGATCTGCTCTTCCGCGGCTTGGACGCGCAACCTGATTTGTGCAATACCGGCATCCTGATCACGTAAGACGCCTTCCAGCCGCTCGACTTCGGCACGCGCGGCCTCAATAGCAGGCGAACTTTGATCCGGCGTCACTGGCAAACGGTCAAAGGCAAGATTTACAGCTCCCACTTGTGTACCGGCAGGTGATGCCAGCCGCAGACCTTCCGTGGCAAGACCCTCGGGCAGGCCCGGCACGACAATTTCATGCTGGCCGGCGGGCAGATCAAGCGTGACCTGCCGCGTGACTGTCGCCAAGCCGGGATAGATCGTTACGGTATCTACCCGTGCATCGGCAGTGAATGTGGCGGCAAAGGAGGGCGCGGCCAGTGCGATCAGGCTGGTCGTCAGTAAAAAGCGGAACATGAATGGTCTCCTGCATATCTCGTTTGTACTATACAGGCTTTGACGGATGACCCGAGGCGTTCCTTGGCGCGTGCGGCAAAAAATTTCCTGCAAGACTTCATATTGCAAATACAGCCCTGCACCATGACACTCGGCATTGCTGCGCAACCGGAGGCCTTGATCGTGCGGATCGCCCTTCTTCATACCGCCGATGTTCACGTTGAAACCTTTGACGGCATCTTTCATGACCTCTGCGCTGGCGCGGAGCTTGACCATCACGTCGATGCGGACTTGCTGGACAGGGCGCGGCGCGGCGGGCCGGATGCCGTCCGTTTGGATGTACAGGCCGTGCTGGCGGAACTGGCCACTGCGGATGCAGTGCTGTGCACCTGTTCCACCCTCGGACCTTTGGTCGATGAGGTTGCGCTTTCACACGAAAATATCCTCAGGATTGACCGGCCACTGATGGAACAGGCCTGCCGCGACGGTGATAATGTCCTGCTCGCTCTCTGTTTAGACAGCACCCGTGCAGCGACGACTGCATTGTTCCAGGAATGCGCAGAACAATGTGACCGCCGCATCAACATGTTCGTGACCGAATGCCCCGGGGCCTGGCCGCTTTTTGAGGCCGGGAACTTGGATGCCTATGCGCAGTCAATTGTGGCATCGGTAAGATCAGAAATGGCGCGGCTCTCCGAGATTGATTGCATTGTGCTTACGCAGGCCTCTATGCGGGTGGCCGAGGCTGCGCTGCACGGCATCGGCGTGCCGGTGCGCAGCGCGCCGGTCATTGCTGCAAAACGCTGCATCGCCCTTGCCCGCGAGATGCAGTCGGCCAGACGGCAGTCTGGCTAATCGGCGCGGACTGCCAGAGGAAGCAGGGAAGCCCACGCAGCAAAAAAGGGCGTCCCACAGGACGCCCCTTCATCATAGCTATGTGACAGGACTAGCCTTTCTTCAGGCACTCGCGCCCCAGCAACTCTGCAATCTGCACGGCATTCAATGCCGCGCCCTTGCGCAGGTTGTCGGACACGCACCACAGGTTCAGACCATTATCAATCGTGCTGTCCTGACGGATGCGGCTGATGAACGTCGCGAAGTCCCCTACACATTCAACTGGCGTGACGTAGCCACCGTCCTCGCGCTTGTCGATCACCATCACACCGGGTGCCTCGCGCAGGATATCGCGGGCTTCATCTTCATCCAGATGGTCTTCGAACTCGATGTTCACGGCCTCGGAGTGGCCGACAAAGACCGGCACGCGTACGCATGTGGCGGTGACCTTGATGGCTGGATCAACAATCTTCTTAGTCTCGGCGACCATTTTCCACTCTTCTTTGGTCTCGCCACTGTCCATGAACACATCGATATGCGGGATCACGTTGAAAGCGATCTGCTTGGTAAACTGCTTGGCAGGCTTGTCATCTGTAGGATTGTACATCGCCTTGGTCTGGTCCCACAGCTCGTCAATTCCGCCCTTACCGGCACCCGACACGGATTGATAGGTGCTGACGACAACCCGTTTGATCCGCGCACGATCATGCAATGGCTTGAGCGCAACGACCATCTGCGCGGTTGAACAATTGGGGTTCGCGATGATGTTCTTCTTGGCGTATCCGTGGACGGCCTGCGGGTTCACCTCGGGCACGATCAACGGCACATCGGCGTCATAACGATAAAGCGACGAGTTATCGATGACCACACAACCGGCCTTGGCGGCTTTGGGTGCATAGGTCTTGGTCGCCTCCGAACCAACAGCAAAAAGCGCCATATCCCAGCCCGTGAAATCAAACGTATCAAGGTCCTGGGTCTTGAGGGTTTTCTCGCCAAAGCTGACTTCGGTGCCAAGCGACTTACGGCTGGCAAGTACGGCAATCTCGTCGACGGGGAATGCCCGTTCGTCGAGGATGTTCAGCATTTCGCGGCCCACGTTCCCGGTGGCGCCGACGACGACGATTCGATAGCCCATTTGGCTGCTCCTTGTTTCAGATGCGCCCCTTTAACGCGTGGGGGACGCAAGGGAAAGGGGGCGTAAGACTTGATACATGCAGGTCTTCTGATCGCAGCAGTGTAAATCACGCTAGACACTCTCGTCCCGCCACCTAAAGTGCAGGCATGAAGACCCCGCCGATACTTGCTTTCCGCGACGCCGCCCCACGCGGGCTTTGTACTGACTGTGGCGTGTCGCGCATGGCGGACCCTTCGGCCTGTGGCAAGGCCTGCCAATTCATCAAGCCGGACTACGCGCGGCATGAAGCCTATGTTCACGGGCGTGCAGCAAACAGGATAGGTGACGAACGGTTTTTCGGGGTATCGCGCGCCATGTATCGCGCGGCACTGGAACCGGCGCGCGCGGGCGCGCAATGGACAGGGCTGACAACGCGCTTGGCGGAACGCTTGCTGGAAACAGGTGCCGTTGATGCCGTGTTGACAATGGTGCCGGACGAAAAAGACAAATGGCGCCCACGGCCTGCCATCATCACCGATCCCGCAGATATGCAGCATGCGCGCGGGATGCGGATGGGCTATGCCCCGCTGCTTGCGCTTCTTGAACCCGCCTTTGCCGCAGGCCACCGCAAGATCGCCGTCATCGGTATCCCCTGCCAGATTTACGCCTTGCGCGCGATCGAGGCCGCTCTTGGTTTTGAGAGGATCTATGTGATCGGCACACCCTGTTCCGACAACACAACAACCGAAAACTTTCACAGCTTTCTGGAACGGCTCACAGATGCCCCCGAGACCGTCACCTATCTGGAATTCCGCGCGGACTATCATGTAGAATTGCGGTTTACCGATGGGCGCAAGCGCCTAATACCGTTTCTCAAACTGCCGCTCTCGGATTTGCCAGCCGACTTCTTTCCCACCACTTGCCGTACCTGCGTGGACTACACCAACCGGCTGGCCGATATCACTGTCGGCTATATGGCTGGCGAAGGTGACCAATGGCTGATCGTCCGCAACCAACGCGGGAAAGAGATGCTCGACAGCCTTGGTCAGGAAGTGTCCCTTGTCACCCCAGGCTCACGCGGTAAGCGTGCAGGTTCGGTCAGAGGGTTTGTCGAAAACACGCGGCTGGCCGCTGGTGGTCTGCCGCTGCGGCGTATGCCGGACTGGCTGCGCGGTGTGATGGCATGGGTAATGCCACGGTTCGGCCCACGCGGCCTTGAATTTGCTCGCGCCCGAGTCGAAATGAAGGCAGCCGAAACGATCCTGCACTTGCGTCGCGAAGAACCCGCCAAGATCAAGAACATGGTCCCGCAGCACGTTTGGAACCTTGCGAAACCTTATGGGATAGGCCCCGAAGAGGGCGAGAAAAGCGACTAGACCGGCATTGCCGTCGTTTGGCGCACCGTCCGCAGCGCGAAGGAGGACTGCATCTGCGCGACTCCGGGCAAAGTTGCGAGATACCGGCGGTGAATGCGGGCGAAATCCTCGGTATCGCCCGCCAGCACCTTCAGCAGATAATCCGCCGTCCCCGCCATCAAATGGCATTCCAGAACATCAGGCACTCGCGCCACTGCTTTCTCAAACGCATCCAGCACCTCGTCCGCCTGCCCGCTGAGTGTTATCTCGACGAAGACGGTCGTCGGGCGGCCTACCTTGCGTGGGTCCAGAAGTGCCACATAATCGCGGATAAATCCTTCCTTTTCCAGCCGCTGCACACGCCGGTGACAGGCCGAAGCGGACAGGTTCGCCATCTCTGACAGTTCCGCATTCGATATCCGGCCTTTTTTCTGCAGAACCTCAAGGATTCGACGATCGATAGTGTCCAGTTCCATATTTCGCACGTTCCTTCGAATATTTTCCCATTTTGCACAAACTTCTACCAAGGTTAACGCAAACATCCAAGAAAAACCCCGATGAAATTGCATCAGGCGGCACAGATACTCGGCTCAGTATTGAGGGAGGAACGGGTCATGCATATCGGATGCCCAACAGAGATCAAACCACAGGAATTTCGCGTCGGCCTGACACCCAACGCCGCGCGCGAGGCCGTGAACCACGGCCACAAAGTGACGGTACAATCAGGTGCTGGCGTCGGTGCAGGTTTCACTGACGCTGACTACATTGATGCGGGCGCCGCCATCGTTGGGACAGCTGCAGAGGTGTTCAAAACCGCCGATATGGTTGTAAAAGTGAAAGAACCACAACCTAAAGAACGCAAGATGCTCCGCGAAGGGCAGATTTTGTTCACCTATCTGCACCTCGCACCAGACCCAGAACAGACCAAGGACCTAATGGATTCCGGGGCCACTTGCATCGCCTACGAAACCGTGACCGACGCACGTGGCGGTCTGCCACTTCTTGCGCCGATGTCCGAAGTCGCAGGGCGTCTGGCCCCGCAAGTCGGTGCATGGACCCTGCAAAAGGCCAACGGCGGACGCGGCGTGCTGATGGGCGGTGTACCGGGCGTGGGCCCCGCCCGCGTGCTTGTCATTGGCGGCGGCGTTGTCGGCACACATGCCGCCCGTATCGCCGCAGGCATGGGCGCGGATGTGACCGTTCTCGACCGTTCCCTGCCCCGTCTGCGGTACCTTGATGACACTTTTGGCGGCCAGTTCAAGAACAGCTACGCCAGTGCGGGCAACACGATTGAACTGGCACGCGAAGCTGACCTTATCATCGGCGCGGTTCTGATCCCAGGCGCAGCCGCCCCCAAGCTGATCTCGAAGGCGCAGCTGTCCGAATTGAAACCGGGTGCGGCCCTTGTGGATGTGGCGATTGATCAGGGCGGGTGCTTTGAAACCTCAAAAGCAACGACGCACGAAGACCCGATCTATGACGTGGATGGTATCATGCACTACTGCGTGGCAAACATGCCCGGTGCCGTCGCGCGCACTTCAACCATCGCGCTGGGCAATGCCACCATGCCTTTTATGCTGGCACTGGCCGACAAAGGCTGGCGGCAGGCCTGCGAGGATGATCCGCACCTGCTTGACGGCTTGAATGTCCATGCAGGCAAGCTGACCTACTATGCGGTCGGCAAGGCGCTCGGGATCGACGTTTTGTCGCCGACGCTCGCGCTGAAGGCCTAACGTGTAAACAGGGCGCGCCGACCCAGCGGCGCGCCATCTTCCATCCATGGCAGCGCGCTAGGATTGCTTGGCCAGCTGGTCGCGGATTTCCATGAGAATATCCAGTTCGGTCGGTCCCTTTGGCGCTTCGGGTGTTGCTTCCTTTTCGCCTTCGGCGGCGTCTTTCACCTTGTTCACCATCTTGACCAGCATAAAGACCACGAACGCAATAATCAGAAAATTGATGACTGCCATGATGAAGGCACCGTAAGCAAAGATTGACGCTCCTGCTTCGCGTGCGGCCTCCAATGAGGCACCCGCTGGAACATCGCCAGCCAGAACCGCATAGTTGTTTGTGAAGTCAACACCACCGGACACCAGCCCGATAATTGGATTGATCAGATCGCCAACAAGCGAAGTCACGATCGCTGTAAAGGCCGCACCGATGATGATACCAACGGCCATGTCCATAACATTGCCCTTGGCGATGAAAGTCTTGAATTCGTTCAGCATAATGTCCCCTCATTTCTAATAGCGCACAGGAGGGTCTTTTGCCCTTTGCGCAACCGCCTAAAGAGTTAGCGGTATTCCGCGGCGCTGGCACGGGTTTTATCGACGTGTTTTCCCCCTTCTTCGGAGCAAGGGGTATCATCATATGACGCAACAGGATGGAACCGTGGCTGATGTCTCGAAGGACCTGCGCTTGGCCCGAGGCGGGTTTAGCCTGAGACTGTCCCCGCCATGACAGGCCCCGACCTACGGCAGTGTGCCGTTCAGGACATAGTTCAGAATATCCACCACCTGCTGCGGCTCTTCGACAACGGCAAGGGCTGCCGCGTCGACCTCTTTGAGCGGGTGCTGGTGTTCCGGCCCGTGCATCACGATCAGTGATTTGCCAAGTGCTGCGGCATAGCCGGCGTCAAAGGCGGCATTCCACTGTTTGTATTTTTCACCAAAACGCACCACGACGATATCGGCATTTGCTATGCCATGACGCGTCCGGATCGCGTTGAGGTTGGCACCTTTGCTGTCATGCCAGAACTTCTTGTCTTCGGCACCCATGATGGCGACACCGCAATCATCCGACGCATCATGGTCTGTCACGGGGCTGTCAAAGGTCACGTCGAGCCCTGCAGCACCCAAGGTAATCTGGTCGCGCCAATCGGTGTGGATTTCGCCAGAGAGATATATCCTAAGCGTCATGTCGGGGCTCCTTCACTTCAGTTCTTTCCGAAAGTAGACCTTATAGCCCTCGCGGCCAGTCATTTTCCAGCCCAGCTTGCGGTAAAAGGCCTGCGTTTCGGTCATCTGCGCATGGGTGGCAAGTTCGACCCAAGCATGCCCTGCCGCTTTCGATGCATCGCAGGCGGCATCCATCAGTGCCTTGCCAATACCTTGCCCGCCAGCATCGGGATGCACCGCAAGATTTGCGATATGCGCCCGCGTCCCAAGCACCAGCACGATCCCACCGCGAATGACCCCATCAGTCTCGGCAACCCAGACATTGTTACGACGGATCTCGTTATCGATTCCTTCGGTCACAGGGGGCAGGCCCAGCACCTGAAAAGGTGCGTAGGCAGCCTCTAGAATCGCGGTGAATCCTGCCGCATCTTTGGCGGTCGCGCGGCGCAGGATCATCCGCGCAGGACACCGCCTGTCGCTTTGGTTACCTTGTCCACAATCTTTGCACTGACCGCCTCGATATCGGCATCCTTGAGCGTCTTGTCCGTCGGTTGCAGACGCACCGTGAACGCGAGGGATTTCTTGCCTTCACCCAGACTGCCGCCGATGAATTCGTCAAATACGCGAACATCGGTGATCAGCGCCTTGTCGGCCCCAGCGGCAGCATTGACAAGCGTCAGCGCCTCGACCTGTGCATCAACGACGAAAGCAAAGTCGCGCTCCACCGCTTGCAAATCGGTTGCGGCCAACGCAGGACGCGTTGCGGATTTATTCTTGGGTACCGGCACTTCATCAGGCCAGATGGCAAAGGCGACTGCGGGGCCCTTGATATCCATTTCGCGCAGCACCTTGGGGTGCAATTCCCCAAAGATACCCAGGACCTTTTTCGGGCCGAGGCAGATTTTGCCGTGCCGTCCGGGATGCCACCATTCATCCGCGCCGCGCAGGATCTGCACTTTCGCAGGTGCGCCAATAGCGGCCAGGACAGCCTCGGCATCTGCCTTGGCATCAAAGACATCAACGGGGCGCGACGTCCCATGCACATCCTTGGGCCCTGTCCGCCCGATCAACACACCGGTGACCAGCATGTGCTGCTCGCCCGGCTCACCGCCGTGGAAACCGGCACCCACTTCGAACAGGCCCATATCCATGAAGCCACGCGCCTGATTGCGTGCTGCAGCCCGCAAGAGACCCGGCAGCAGGTTCGGCCGCATATGTGACATCTCCGAGCTGATCGGGTTCTCCAGCATCGTGGCGTCATCACCGCCACCAAAGAGCCTCGCTGCGTCGGCATCAACGAAACTGTAGGTCACACATTCGTTGTATCCCAGTGCGGCTGCCGTGCGTCGGGCTGCCTGCTGGCGCTGCTGGCCTGGTGTAAGGATGGGCTTGGGGACGCCTGCATCGACACGCGGCAAGGGTTTACCTTCCAGCTTGGTCAGTGACGCGACGCGTGCGACCTCTTCGACCAGATCGGCCTCGCCCTGCACATCAGGGCGCCAAGATGGCACATGGGCCATGTTGCCTTTCATGGCAAAACCAAGTGCGGTCAGCGTCTCGCGCTGGGTTGCCTCGGAAATTTCCATACCGACCAGCGAAATGACGCGCTTGGCGTCCAGCTTGTAGGCGCGGGAGGTATCAGGCACTTCACCCGCCTGAATGACTTCGGACACTTCGCCGCCTGCATGATCGACAATCATGCGCACCGCATGTTCCAGACCTTCTGGGGTAAAGGCGGGGTCAACGCCACGCTCGAACCGATAGCGCGCATCCGAATTGATCTTGAGCGCGCGGCCCGTGTAGGCGATCTGGATCGGATCCCAATAGGCGCTTTCGACAAAGACATTCACGGTCTCATCGGTGCAGCCTGTTTCAGCCCCGCCCATGATACCGGCGATGCTTTCGGGGCCATTGTCGTCAGAGATGACCATCTGGCCCGTCTGCAACGTATATTCCTTGTCATCCAGAGCGACCAGCGTTTCACCACCTGCCGCGCGATGCACATGCAGATTGCCGTTGACCTTATCCGCGTCAAACACGTGCAGCGGGCGGTTCAGGTCATAGGTGAACCAGTTGGTCACATCGACAAGAAAACTGATCGGGCGCAGGCCAATGGCGCGCAGTTGCGCCTGTAGCCAATCGGGGCTGGGGCCGTTTTTGACACCCCTGATCAGGCGTCCGCAGAAAACGGGGCAACCGTCACGCGTGTCATCCGCAATCGTGACACCCAGATCGGCCTTGAACGCCGCCGGGACAGGATCAACCGACAGCGGCTTCAACTTGCCCACACCCCGTGCAGCCAGATCACGCGCCACGCCGCGCACACCCAGCGCATCAGGGCGGTTTGGGGTGATGGCAATCTCGATCACAGGATCAACCTTTTCGGGCTTATGTGCCGCCAGCCAGTCGGTAAAGCGATCGCCGACCTCGCCCGACGGCAGTTCGATGATGCCGTCATGTTCTTCAGAGAGTTCCATCTCGCGCTCTGAACACATCATCCCATAGCTTTCGATGCCGCGAATTTTGCCAATTCCGATGGTGGTGTCGATCCCGGGCACATAGGTGCCGGGACTGGCGATGACGACGGTAATACCCGCCCGCGCGTTCGGCGCGCCACAGATGATCTGGGTCGGGCCATCGGCGGTTTCGACCTGACAGACCTTCAGCTTGTCGGCGTCAGGGTGCTTTTCTGCCGACAGGACTTTGCCGATGGTAAAATCGGCGAGGCGTGCGAGCGGGTTTTCGATACCTTCGACCTCAAGCCCGAGATCGGTCAGCGCATAGGCGATGTCATCGACTGACGCGTCGGTGTCGAGGTGGTGTTTCAGCCAGGAAAGCGTGAATTTCATGGGTCCGTCCTGCGGTTCAAAAGCGTTGCGACGGGATTAGCGGATAACGTGGCGGGGGGAAAGGGGAGTTGGGGCAGGCCCCGACCTAAGACATTCATGCTCCCGCCGGATCAAATGCGTAGGGTGGGTGAAACCCACGCGTTACGTCACCGGAGTGTGGGTTTCACCCACCCTACCGCGACAACCCGCCATGCAGCGTCGGCACATCCAGCGCGCTGAACCCGTAGTGCCGCAGCCACCGCAGATCACTATCAAAGAACGCGCGCAGATCGGGGATCCCGTATTTCAACATCGCGATCCGGTCGATGCCCATGCCGAAGGCAAAGCCTTGCCATTCGGACGG
>CAZTKF010000081.1:0-13333 GCA_964614205.1 uncultured Loktanella sp.
AAGTTCGTCCCACCCGTGGTGAAACCACCGGCGCGCAGCACTTCATAATAGGCCAGCGCCATTTCCGGCACATTGTTGGGGAACTGGTCGGTATCCCAACCGGACTGGTAGTCATTACGGTTCATGTCGATCGAACCGAAAATCCCCAACTCGCGCGCCAAGGCCAGCTCATGTTCAAAGGAATGGCCCGCCAGGATCGCGTGGCCTTGTTCGATATTCATCTTGACCTCGCCCTCGAGCCCAAAGTCTTTCAGGAAGCCATAGACCGTCGCCACATCATAATCATACTGGTGTTTTGTCGGCTCCTGCGGCTTGGGTTCGATCAGGATCGCCCCCTTGAAACCCGTCTTGTGCTTGTAATCGACAACCATCTGCAACATGGCACCAGCCTGACGACGTTCGCGGCCCATGTCGGTGTTCAGCAGCGTCTCATAGCCTTCACGCCCGCCCCAAAGGACGTAGTTCTCGCCACCGAGCTTCATCGTTGCATCCATGCAGGTCTTGATGGTGGCTGCCGAGTAGGCAAACACATCAGGATCAGGGTTCGTCGCGGCCCCTGCCATGAAGCGGCGGTGCGAAAAGAGGTTCGCGGTGCCCCAAAGCAGCTTGACGCCGGTCGCCTCCATCTTCTCGGCAAAGTAATCGACGATGGCCTCAAGGTTCTTTGTGCTCTCGGCAAAGCTCGCCCCTTCGGGCCGCACATCGGCGTCGTGGAAGCAGAAATACGGCACGCCAAGAATCTCGAACATCTCGAAGGCCACATCGGCCTTCATGCGCGCGGCATCCATGCTGTCGCCGAACCACGGACGGTCGAAGGTCTGTCCACCAAAAGGGTCGCCACCGGGCCATGCAAAGGAATGCCAATAAGCGGCTGCAAACCGCAGATGATCCTTCATCGCCTTGCCCATCACCACCTCGTCGGGGTTGTAGTGACGGAAGGCAAAATCATTGTCTGTCGACGGGCCTTCGTAGGTAATGGCGGGGATGCCCTTGAAAAAATCGGTCATGTCAGTCCTTTCAACGCGCCATAACTTGCGCGGTATCTTGCGTGCGCCTCGTGAAAGGCGCTGGTGAGTGAGGGATCGGGATCAATCGTGCGGGCGATCTGCGGGGCGGTTGCAATCTCCACACCTGCGCCTGTTGCAGCCATCATGCCGAGGCGGGCCGCCCCGAAGGCGCCGCCGAAGTCACCAGCGACAGGCAATTCCACCGGTATATCCAGCGCCGTCGCAATCGCTTTCACCCAATAGTCCGATTTCGATCCGCCACCCACGGCAATCAAGCGGTTGATCTGCGTCCCAGTCGCGGCAAGCGCATCATAGCTGTCACGGAACGCATGGGTGACCCCCTCCAGCACAGCACGTGTCATCGCGGCCTGATCGGTGGCGTGGTCAAGATGCAGGAACGATCCGCGTATATTGGCGTCGTTATGCGGGGTCCGTTCACCACCAAGATAGGGCAAGAACAGTGTGCGCCCCGGGGCCTGCAAAGGCCCAAGACCCGCCGTCAATGTTGCCGCTGGTGCGCCCGCAATCTTCGCGAACCAGTTCAACGCGTCCGCTGCGGCAAGGATCACACCCATCTGGTGCCATGTGTCGGGCAACGCATGACAGAACGTATGCACCGCCGTCGCCGCATCCGGTTGATAGGCATCGCTGGCCGCGAAAAGCACACCGGACGTTCCCAGCGACACAAAGGCATCGCCCGCCTTCACCACACCGACGCCCACGGCGCTGGCTGCGTTGTCACCACCACCACCCGCGACAACCACCCCCTTGGGCAAGCCCCAGCGCGCGGCCAGTTCATTGCGGATTTGCCCTGACACCGCAGAACCCTCTACCAGACGCGGCATCTGTGCGCGGGTCATCCCGGTCGCCGACAGCAAGGCATCCGACCAGTCACGCACGCCCACATCCAGCCAGCTTGTGCCCGCAGCATCCGACATCTCGGCCACCGCCTCGCCTGTCAGCCACAGACGCAGATAGTCCTTGGGCAGAAGCACACGCGCGACCTTGGCAAAAATCTCTGGTTCATGCCGCGCGACCCAGACCAGTTTGGGGGCGGTGAAGCCGGGAAACACGATGTTGCCGGTCAATGCGCGGAATTGTGGATCGGCATCCAGTTCTGCCGCCTCAACGGCAGAGCGCGTATCATTCCACAAGATACAGGGTCGCAACACCTGATCATTGACGTCCAGCAACGTCGCACCGTGCATCTGGCCCGAAAGCCCGATGCCCTGCACAGACGCCAGTGACGTTTGCGTCCCCAAGGCACGCATAACGCTGTCCGCCGCATTCAGCCAATCCTGAGGGGCCTGCTCTGACCAACCGGGGGCCGGGCGTCCGGCCTCCAGCGGCGCTGTCGCTTCCGCAACAATCGCCTGACTTTCGTCGATCAAGACAGCCTTGAGACCGGATGTTCCCAGATCAAGGCCGATAAACATTACGCCGCCTTTTTTGGATTCTTGCCCATGATGATCATCGACAGGATGTCATCTTCTGTGACGTCCTCGACCCGCTCGGTGCCAATCAATTGACCGTTCTTCATGACAGATACACGGTCGCAAAGCTCCATCATCTCGCGGGTATCATGGCTGATCAGGAAAATGCCGAGGCCCTGGGCCTTCAACTCCTTGATCAGGTCCGCAACCATCGCTGTTTCATGCACACCAAGTGCCGCAGTCGGCTCGTCCATGATCAGGATGCGCGCATTGAAATAGACCGCGCGCGCAATAGCCACCGACTGGCGCTGCCCGCCCGAAAGCGAGCGCACGGGTTCCGAGAAGCGTTGGAAGTTGGGGTTCAGGCGCGCCATGATCTTGCGCGACTCAGCCTCCATCGCCGTGTCATCGACCAGACCGAACTTGGTCGTGATCTCGCGGCCCAGAAACAGGTTCGACGCCGCATCAAGGTTATCGGACAAGGCAAGCGTCTGGTAAATTGTCTCGATGTTATGTGCGCGGGCATCGATCGGGCTGTTGATTTCAACCTTCTTGCCATCGACATAAATCTCGCCTGCGTCCTTCTTGTAGGCCCCCGACAGGATCTTGATCAACGTGGATTTGCCTGCACCGTTGTGGCCCAGAAGGCCCACAACTTCGCCCGGCATCACGTCAATGGACACGTCGTCTACCGCTTTGATCCCGCCAAAATGGATCGAGATATTGCGCATTTCCAAAAGTGGGGTGCTCATCATGCGTCTCCTGTTTTGCGGCGATAGAGAATATCGATCCAGACAGCGAGGATCAGCACGCCACCCACGATCATGTTTTGCAACGGCGAGTCGACACCCACCATGCCCATGCCGGACACCAGCGCCTGCATGATCAATGCGCCAAGGATCGCGCCATAGATCGTACCCACGCCGCCCGCCAGTGCGGTGCCACCAATGACGGCCGCCGCGATCACGCGCAGTTCGTCAAGTTCGCCCAAGGACGACCCTGCCGATCCAAGGCGCGCCGAGGCGATGACAGCGGCAATTGCCGTCAGCGCACCCATGAGGGCAAAGACCTTGACGGTCAGCAAACGGGTATTGATGCCGGAAAGCTCTGCCGCGTCAGGATTGCCGCCCATCGCAAAGATATAACGGCCAAAGCGGGTCTTCTTGGCGATGATTGTCATGGCAATGGCAACAAACAGCACAATCAGAACCGAGATCGGGAAACCGTAGGCCTCGGTATAGCCTTCGGGCATTTCGAGCCCTTCCGAGGCGAAACGGCGCTCCAGAATACGGGTCGGCACCATATAAGCGTTCATCACCGCTGTAATGCCGCAAATCGCACCGACAAGGATCGCGCCAAGCGCGTATTCGGCCCACATCGGTTTGACCACGAAACCATGGCTGATGTGCTTGCGCCGCGTGTTCATCAGGAAAAGTACTGTCAAAACAGACCCGACGATGGCCAGCGCCCAACTTGCTGTCACACCAATCGTTCCCGTCGCACCACCGAGCATGATGAAATTCGGATCAAGAGGGGAAATCGTTGTGCCCTTTGACACCCACCACGCGCCACCGCGCCAGATCAGCAGGCCGCCCAATGTCACGATAAAGGACGGGATCACCAGATAACCGATCAACCAACCCTGTAGCGCGCCGATACCCGCACCCAGCAGGATACCGACGATCACCGTAATGACCCAGATCGACGGGCTGCCGAAACCAACAATATCGGGCAGAATCTGGACCTGAACGACCCCCATGATCATCCCGATGATACCCAGCAGCGACCCGATCGACAGGTCAATATTGCGGGTGACAATGACAAAGACCATTCCGGTGGCCATCACAGCGACCGAAGCTGTCTGAAGTGTCAGCGTAAACAGGTTGCGCGGGGTCAGGAACGTGCCCCCGGTTGCGACATGAAACACCAAAGAGATCACGATGAAGGCACCAATCATGCCCAAGAGCCGCGTATCGATCTGCAGTGTTCTGATTAAATTCCCAAGTCCGCCGGACATTGGCTCCCTCCCCTTCAACCCTTGGCCGGGCTGTCTTGTAACAAAGCCCCACCCGCCAACGCGGATGGGGCCTTTTTCTGCGTTCAGATTATTCGCAGACTGCGAGGCCCGAAACACCCTGGCAAAGGACATCCTTTGCGATCCAGCCAGCTTCAAGAACAACGTCAAGGTTGTCTTGCGTGATTGGCAGTGGTGCCAGCAGCATTGAGTTCACTTCAACACCGCCTGGCGATGTGAATGTCCCGGCACCTTCGATGTCGCTCATTGCGGTGCCGTTGGCCAGCGCGACAGCGATCTCACCTGCATTGCGGCCCAGTGCACGGCTGTCTTTCCAGACAGATACGGTCTGTGTACCCAGAGCAACACGGTTCAGTGCTGCGTGGTCGCCGTCCTGACCGGAGACCGGAATACCGTCCATACCCTGAGAGGCCAGAGCCGCAACAACACCGCCGGCCATGCCGTCGTTGGAAGACACAACTGCGTCAACTTCGTTGTTGGTCTGTGTCAGGATCTGCTCCATGTTGCGCTGCGCGTTCGCAGGCTGCCAGCCATCGGTGTATGTCTCACCAACGATCGTGATCGCACCGCTGTCAATTGCAGCCTGAAGCACCTCTTGCTGCCCGCCACGCAGGAAGTCAGAGTTCGGGTCGGTTGGCGAACCCTTGATCATGACATAGTTGCCCTCGGGTGCCAGATCGAACACGGCACGTGCCTGCATGCGACCCACTTCGACGTTGTCGAATGTCAGGTAGAAGGCGCGCGGATCTTCGATCAGACGGTCATAACCGATGACAGGGATACCGGCAGCTTCGGCTGCATCAAGTGCTGGGCCGATGGACGCACCGTCCTGCGCCAGAATGATCAGCGCATCAACGCCCTGTGTGATCAGGCTTTCGACATCTGCCAACTGCTTTGTCGCAGAAGACTGCGCGTCTGCCGACAGGTACTCGGCGCCTGCAGCCTCGAGCGCACCTAGCATTGCTGCTTCGTCGGTCTTCCAACGCTCTTCCTGAAAGTCTGACCAGCTCACGCCGACAGTGATGCTGTGCGCATCAGCAAAGGCAGATGTGCTGAAACCGGCAGCCACAATGGCCGCCGCAATAACGGATTTATGCATGTTTTCCTCCCATAGTGTGCCCCATGCATTGGGGCGTGGGCCTTTTGACCCTACGGCACTCAGGATGACTAATTAATTTCAGTTGTCAAAATAAAAATTGCCACAAAATGCAAAAATAATGCTTTCGGACTGCTGTTTATTTGGGCAGTCTGTGTATCAGCGTGGAAAATTGGGGGCGTATCCGCCCTATTAGTTCAGGGGCTGAACTATGTATGACGACATAGCCGAGCAGAGTGACGAATCAGACGCGCCGGCAGGGTGCGGACCACTGCTGCCGAGCGAGTCTACAGACAACAAGCCCTTGCGCCAACAGGTGTTTGAGCATGTCCGCGCCGCCGGACGGGCCGCGCGAATGGACGTGACCCGCGCCCTGAACATCAGCGCGGGATCAGCCACAACGCTGACGGCAGACCTGATTTCGGCAGGCTTCCTGCGCGAGGTCGAGGGGCTTCCGCGCGAATCGGGGCGCGGGCGTCCGCCCGTTGCTTTGGAAGTTGTGACCGACGCGCGATTTGTCATCGGGATCAAACTCTCTGACGAAATGCACACAGCGGTTCTAACTGACTTTGCCGGACACGTGGTCGGTGAGGCAACGTCCCCCGCTCCGCCAACACGCAAATCCGTTGATGCCCTGCTCGAGGAAATCGATATCCTGATGGATCTCGTCTTGCGGAACGCAGGCAAATCGCTGGCTGATATTTCTGCCGTCGGGATCGGGATGTCGGGCACAATCGATCATGATGCAGGGCATATTGCGTGGTCCCCTTTGCTGACCGAACCGGATATCGACCTGCGCACGTCCTTCGAAGACCGCTTCGGCATACCACTGCTTGTCGATAACGACACCAATGTGCTGACGCTAGCAGAACTCTGGTTCGGCGCGGGTCGTTCGATTTCCGACTTTGCCGTTGTGACTATTGAAAACGGCGTTGGTATGGGTCTTGTGCTGGACAACCGCCTGTTTCGCGGTGCGCGTGGAATGGGGTTGGAACTTGGACACACGAAGGTACAATTGGACGGCGCACTTTGTCGCTGCGGCCAGCGTGGATGCCTTGAGGCCTATCTGGCAGACTATGCCCTGGCACGTGAAGCCGCCACCGCGCTGCACCGCAATCCCCGCAACCACCAAAGCCCGAATGCGATGCTTGACGCACTATTTTCGCAAGCCAAGTCCGGAAACGAGGCCGCGCGGACAATCTTTCGGCGCGCGGGGCGCTATCTGTCGGTGGGGCTGGCCAATGTGATCCAGTTGTTCGATCCCGGACTGATCATCCTGTCCGGCGAACGGATGCAGTATGATTATCTTTACGCCGATGAGGTCCTGTCGGAAATGCAGAAGCTGACCCTGAGCGACGGGCGCACCCCATGCAACGTGGAAATCCACGCGTGGGGCAGCATGATCTGGGCGCGTGGCGCGACCGCACTGGCGCTCGAGGCCGTGACGGGGAGCGCTTTGGGCGAAGCACGGGCATGATGCGCCTTCTTGCCTTGTGTGTCGCAGTCCCCGCCGCAGCCGATCCGCTGTTTCAGGACCGCTCTGACGGGTTGCCCGCACACATCTATGCCGGCGGGTGGGAGCATTTTGTCGGCGGCGGCATTGCGGTATTGGATTGCAACGGCGATGCACGGCCCGACATTTTTGCCGCTGGCGGCGAGGCCCCTGCAAAGCTGCTGATCAACATCGGCGACTTCAAGTTTTCCGAAGCCGCCCTGCCTTTGCTTACCGGAGTTACCGGCGCCTACCCTTTGGATGTAGACTCCGATGGACGGATGGACCTCTTTGTGCTGCGGGTCGGGCAGAACCGCCTTCTGATGGGGCAGGATGACTGCGGCTTTGATGTCAGCGCGACTTTGCCCGCCGATGCGGCATGGTCCACCGCTTTCACCGCATGGTGGGAAGATGATGGCGCGCCCGTGATGGCGGTTGGCAACTATGTGGACCGCGCCGACCCCGAAGGCCCCTTTGGGGCGTGTGATGAAAACATGCTCCTGCGGCCAGATGCAGGTGGCTACCAGAGCACCCCGCTGACCCCCGGCTTTTGTCCGCTGTCGATGCTTGCCGCCAACGATGCCCGCGGGCGGCCCACTTTGCGTATTTCAAACGACCGGCACTATTACATCCGTGACGGCTACGAGCAGATGTGGGATATCGCAGAACAACGGTTTCTGGGGGCAGAAGACGGATGGCAGAATGTCTCACTCTGGGGTATGGGCATCGCGAGCCGCGACCTGACCGGTGATGGCCGGGACGAGGTGATGCTGACCTCGATGGGGGATCAGCTGATGCAGATCGCGGGTGCAGATGGCACCTATGCCGCAGCTCCTTTCACCATCGGCACCTATGCCCAGCGCCCGCATACCGGCGATGACGGCCGCCCTTCGACCGGCTGGCATGCAGAATTTGCCGATGTCGACAATGACGGGCGCGCGGATCTCTTTATCGCCAAAGGCAATGTCGACCAGATGCCCGGGCTGGCGATCCGGGATCCCAACAACCTGCTGATCCAGAACGCTGATGGCACCTTCCGCGAAACAGCGGCCACAGCCGGTGTCGCCACAAAGGAACGGTCGCGTGGTGCGGCTCTGGCAGATTTTGACGGCGACGGGCGGCTGGACCTAGTGGTGATGAACCGCCGCGCCCCGATGGAACTTTATCGCAATATCACGCCGGACACAGGCAACTGGCTTGCGGTGTCGCTGTCGCAACCGGGCGGAAATCGCAATGCCGTGGGGGCGGTTGTTGTGGTCGAGGCCGCTGGATTGCGTCAAAGCCAGCAACTGACCGTCGGTGGGGGTCATGCGGGTGGCAAGGCCCTGCCCTTGCATTTCGGTCTGGGCGACGCCTCAGAAGCCCGCATCACAGTGCGCTGGCCAGATGGCGCGGAAACCAGTCACGCGGCGCAAGGCGGGCAAGTCCTGGACATTGCGCGCTGACGCGCGGGTTTCGTGCCTCCGGCGGGGATATTTCGGGGCCGATAATAACGATCAGGGGCGATCGACAGGCAAACCGCTCGGGACTGTCTCGGGCACGCCCAAACGGCCCTGACGCGCGGCAGGGTCTGTCAATGCGTCCAGAAATGCCAGCAGCGCTGTCACATCCGCCTCGGTCAGGGCGCGGGGTGCGGTGGTCACCGCTTGGGCGATTGCATCGCGGTCTGCCAATCCGCGGGTATCGTCGACAGCAAGATCGGGCAAGGCAACGGCGCCGAACTCATAGCTTTGCAGTGCGCCCACCGGATCGAGATGGGCTTCCACGAAGCTGCGCAAGTCAACATGGGCCCCTGCGTGCCCATAAGGGCCAGTGACGGCCACATTGCGCAGCGACGGTGTGCGGAAGGCGTAAAGGTCTGCGGGGTCTCCGGTAACCCGGAACCGGCCTTCGTCACGGGCGTGGCTTTCAAACCGCGCGGCCTTGCCGGGGCCGATCTGGGGGGCACCCATTGCATGAAAGCCATGATCGGTCAGAAACGGCCCGCTGTGGCAACTCGCGCACCCTGCATCACCATAGAAAAGGGCCATGCCGGTGGCAGCAGGTTCTGGCAGGACGGCCTCGCCGCGCAGAACCGCATCAAAAGGCGCGTTGTCGGCACGCCATTCGAAGGCCATGAACGCGGCAATTGCATTGGAAATATCCGCAAAAGTGATCTGGTCCGGCGTATCGATATGATCATAGACAGCCGTGAACTGCATGGCATAGGCCGGAATATCACCGACGCGCCGCGCGATGATATCCCATGCGCCGCCCTGCCCTGTGATCACACCGCGCCGCACGGCCTGCGCCACGTCATTCTCGCTGTAGTGGCCCGCCATCTCATCGGGACTGAGGACCGGAAACATCGTCTGTGCAGACAAGAGCGAGGCAAAGCCCGTCACCATATCCGCATCCAGCGGTGTCCGCAGGCCGCCGGGGCGATCAGGGTCTACTTCGATCCGCCCATCATGGAAAAGCACCGTGAACTCATGTGCGCCAAGGTTAAACAGCGCCGGTGCATTTCGCGGAATGCGCTGTTCGGGCATGTTGTCGGGATTGGCCACCCGTTTCGGGCCAAGACCCACGCCGCCATCGCCAATGCCCAGCGACAGGCCATCGCTGGTTCCGAAGGCCGGATGATGGCAGGTGCCGCAAGACACATTGCGATTTCCCGAAAGAACAGGATCGAAAAAGAGCAACTGTCCCAGACGGGCCTCTGCCTCATTCACGGGGGCGAAATCGGCGTCAGTCAAAGGTGCAGGCAGCCCCCCAGCAGACGCAAGCCCTGCGCCCATCACAGCGATTGTCCCCAAAACGATCCGCATCATTCACCTGCCGTTGTGTTGCGATATGGTTAGCACGGATCAGCGGGCGCACAAGTGCGACGGATTATTCCATGTGCTTGCGAATGCGATTGACCATGAGCCAGACCAGCCCCAGCACCACCGGCGTCGCAATCGCGGCCATCGTGACCTTGCCGATACCAAAGGATTTTTCCAAGGGCCCGACGACATAAAGCACCAGATTGACCGCGTAATAGCTGATTGCAACGACCGACAGGCCCTCGACCGTGCGCTGTAGCCGCAATTGCAGATCGGCGCGTTTGTCCATGCTGGTGAGAAGTTCCTGATTCTGGGCCGAGCGTTCGACATCGACCCGCGTCCGCAACAGATCGCCGGCGCGCAAGGCACGGTCAGACATGGCCTGCAGGCGTTCCTGTGTCGACTTCACTGTCCGCATGGCCGGATCGAACCGGCGCATCATGAATTCCCCAAATGTCTGGCGTCCCTGAAAACGCTCTTCGCGTAAGACAGCGATCCGTTGGTTCACGATGGTCTCGTAGGCGCCGGTTGCACCAAAGCGAAACGACGACTGGGCAATCGTATTCTCGATCTCGGCCGAAACTTCGAGCAAGGCTTGCAGCACTGTTGCAGGGTCTTCGTCTGCGCTGCGCATCGTGTCCAGCAATCCGGTAAGCCGGTTGTCGAATTCGCCCATCTTGGCGCCGAGCGCACGTGCCCGCGACAGACCCAGCATCGACATGGCTTTGTAGGTTTCGATCTCGCACAGACGCTGGACCACGCGACCGACACGGCGGTCGTCGACCTGCGGACGCGCAAAAACGGCGAAACGCATATGCCCGTTGTGATCAATCCGGAAATCACCTGCCACAACAAGGTCATCCTCGATCACGCGGCTGATCGCGAGGCTTTCGGGCACGAACCAGTCGCGGGCCTTTTCGCTGATGCCATCGTCGCCTTCCGCCACTTCGATACGGATCAGCGCCGAGGTCACGCGCGTCCCCGGCGCAGAGGCCAGCCAGTCTTCGGGAAACACCCCGAAGGTCGCGGCATCAAAGGGACGTTCTGCCAGTCCCTCTCCGAAGATGGTGTAGGTCACGAATTCGGTGTGGCTTTCCCATTTGAGATGATGCTTGCCGATCTTGCCGAAGTAGTGGGTCGCATCCGGCTGCGGATGCTGCGCGCCAAAACGGTCAAGCAATTCAATCAGATGCGCCCGATCTGCATTGCGATCGCGCCCTGCGGCATTGTTGGCGGGCTTGATCGCAAGATAGGCCGCGCGGCTCGGGGCTGCGACCGCCGGAAACGGGCGGGCGTGCAGTTCGTTTGCCATCGCATAGCGCAGCGGGTGGTCTTCAATCGGCGGCATAGCCTGAACCTTTATCGTTCACTCCTGCTGCAACCTAGCGGCATTTGGCCGCGTGTAAACAAAAATATGTTAATTATTAAAGAGTTACCGGCGTACAATCGTATACTGCACGCCGGTTTCAGCCCTTAGATCACGACGACATCCAGCGGCGGGAAGCCGTTGAAACAGACAGATGAGTAGGTTGATGTGTAGGCCCCGGTGTTGCGGATAAGCACACGATCCCCTGACTGCAAGGTCAGCGGCAAGGACATCGGATGTTTCTCGTAAAGCACATCCGCGCTGTCGCAGCTTGGTCCTGCCACGATGCATGGCCCCATCGGGTCAGCATCGCGCGCGGTTTGCAACTGATAGCGGATCGCCTCGCCTTCTGTTTCGGCCAGTCCCGAGAAACGGCCGATATCCAGATAGACCCAGCGATGCAGGTCGTCTGACGACTTGCGGCTGACAAGCAAGACTTCCGCCACGATCAGCCCCGCTTCTGCAACCATTCCGCGGCCCGGTTCGGCCATGATCTTTTCCAAATGCGGAAACCGTGCCTCAACCATGGCAATGACGGCAGCAGCATAGGCTGTCGGCGCTTCGATTGCTTCCCCATAGAACGCAGGAAAACCACCGCCAATATTCAACAGGCTCAGGTCATGCCCAGCGGCCCGTGCACCGGCCCAAATCTCTGCGAAAACATCCAGAATAGACGCCCACATGGCGGCCTGCCGTGTTTGCGACCCGACGTGGAACGAAAAGCCAACGGGCGCAAGCCCCAGGGCCTTGGCGCGATCCAGCAAGCTCAGCGCCATCGCGCGGTCGCATCCGAATTTCCGCGACAAGGGCCAGTCTGCCTGAGAGTTTTCGACAAGCAGACGGATATAGACTGAGGAGCCCGGCGCATGTGCTGCGATTTTTTCAAGCTCATGCTCTGCGTCCGCTGCAAAAAGCCGGATACCCTGATCATAGGCCCACGCGATATCGGAGGCGCGTTTGATCGTGTTGCCAAACGAAATTTCCGAAGGCTCCGCACCCTCTTGCAGGCACAAGGCAATCTCTGCGCGTGAGGCCGCATCGAAATGCGAGCCCAGATCAACAAGGCGACCGATGATCTGTCGTGCGGGGTTGGCTTTGACGGCATAGTGGATGTCGGCGCGCCCCAATCCGGCCTTGAGCGCCCGATATTGCGTCGTGACGCGTTCAAGATCCATCACAAGTGTAGGCCGGTCAAACTGCCGGTGGGCGACATAGGCGTCCAGACGTGATGTGGCGTCAGCAAAAGGGCCCGCCGCATCGGGCGAAAAGTGCATCGTCATTGGTCATCTCCAAAAGACCCGGCCATAATGGGCATACCCATCAAAGACCGCTCAGTTCCAAGGGAGACGTTACCGTCGCTACGTAAACACGTGTGCGTTGACTGTTCACCGGCCAGAGGCGCGTGCGTTGGCGTCTTTGCGCGCATGTGAGCCTGTTTTTGATTCGATACAAGTGGGAAAATGCAGGTGACAGATCTTGCATAACACCGTGGACGACAGTGCATAACTCGGGTTAGGCAGGCCCATGTCCCGCGTGATCCTTTTTAACAAGCCCTTTGGCGTTCTGTCCCAATTCACGGATGTCAAAAGCCCGACGCCCCGTCCGACGCTTTCGGCTTTCATCGATGTGCCGGGGGTCTATCCCGCAGGGCGTCTGGATCGTGATAGCGAGGGGCTCTTGGTGCTGACTGATGACGGCAAGCTGCAAGCGCGGATTGCCGATCCGAAAAACAAGATCAGCAAGACCTATCTGGTGCAGGTCGAAGGCGCGCCGACCGAAGCAGAGCTCACGCCGCTACGCGAGGGGGTGACGCTCAAGGATGGCCCGACCCGCCCGGCCAAAGTCCGGCTCATTGACCCGCCCGCCCTGTGGGAACGCAACCCGCCAGTGCGCTTTCGCAAATCGGTGCCGGACAGCTGGATCGAGATCACCATCAGCGAAGGACGCAACCGGCAAGTGCGGCGCATGACAGCGCATATCGGGTTTCCGACGCTCAGACTGGTCCGGTGGCGCGTAGGCAATTGGACACTGGACGGACTTGCAAGCGGCGCATGGCTGGAGGCCTGATGCGGCGATCAATCCTATGGTCATGAAGAAAAG
>CAZTKF010000082.1:0-13065 GCA_964614205.1 uncultured Loktanella sp.
TGCCAAGCGCCTTGGCCTTCTGATAGCACAGCGCCTCGATATCCGCGAGCGTCGTCGGTCCGTACACTTCTGGCTGGCGGGTGCCGAGCAGGTTCAGGTTCGGGCCATTCAAAATCAGGATTGAGCAGGTCATGACTTGTCTCTAGCAGCTTTAACCAGTTGGTCAAAATGGATTCTTTTGACGCATCAGTGGTCAGCTGGTCGCTGCTAACTCAGAAGGTTCCAGTCCAGGCGGGCTGCTGAATGCAAGGCTACCCAAACGCCTGCTGCATCAACGGCCCGTTTATTGTTCCGCTTGCATCAAATCAGCCGGCACAGTTGCTGTGGGCCTCCTCTAGCATCTCGATTCCGGAATGGGTGGCCGGATCGTCTTTTCCCAATTGACATACTCTGTGGAAAACAACGCGTTGCTAGCGCAGAAAGTGCTGTTCTGAACCGAGCGCGAGTACCTTTCCGGTCAGGCTTTTCCCATTTGCTGCGGTGCAGGAAAGATCTTCGCCAGTTTTCTGAGGTTCTGGGCTATGGCGGCGAGGAGGAATTCGTCTTTTGCACCGCATGGGGCGCGTAACTGGAGCCGTCCCAGTTCGAGGATGCGCTTGAGGTGTGCGAAGAACATTTCGACCTTCTTTCGCAGTTTCATCGACATTTCGTACTGCTTGGTTTTGGCGATGTCGCAGGCGACCTGCCGGGCGCCTTATGCTCTTCGCGGGTAATCTTACGCGCATCGGCATTGTGGCAACACTTGGCTTTGGAAGAGCAGGCCTGACAGACCTATTTGAGAGCCACATAGCGCGCGGTTCCTTTGCCAGAAGACCTCCGGTTCGTGTCTGAGTAGTTCCGCCGGCACTGTTGCAGCGCGTGGCCCTCCAGGCAGATGTACTGATCGTACTCTGCATCCCGCTCAAAGTCCGCACGTTTCCAGGTTCCGTAGTTACGCCCGGACTTGTCGACGACTGGGATGAGTGGCGCGGTCTTGCGGTCCACTAACCAGCCAAGCAAAGGCCCGGTGCCGTAGGCGGTGTCCGTGATTAGACGTTCGGTATGTAGATCGAACCGTTCCCTCACCTGCTTCAGCATCGTCTTGGTCGATCCGACCTCTGCCTGTCTAATCGAGCGGGTGGCTTCGACATCGACAATGACACCGCGATCAGTGTCGATTAGATAATTGTCGGACTAGCTGAAGAATGCAGGCCCCTTGCGCGCGGCTGTCGATTGGCTCGCCGGGTCGGAATAGGAGGTGAACTTGGGTTGAACCTCGCTCGCTGCGCCGAATGCCGCATGATTCAAAGTATCGAGATACTCGCGTACGGTACGCGGTGCATCTGCTGGATTAATGGTTGATGGGTCCCACTCTTCCTTCGGTGTCGGGTTCTGCTTGTTGGCGTCCGCTTCAATCAGACTGGCGTCGATCGCCATGCGTTGACCGCTGAAGAGACCCTCCTCAATGCAGCGGGCAACTGTCACTTCGAACAAATGGCGCAGCAGTTCAATGTCGCAGAAGCGCCCGTGTCGGTTCTTCGAAAACGTCGAGTGATCTGGCACTCGGTCATTCAGATCGAGACGACAGAACCAACGATAGGAGAGGTTTAGATGCACCTCCTCGCAGAACCGTCGCTCGGACCGGAAGCCAAAACAATACCCGACCAGCAGCATGCGGATCAGCAACTCGCGATCGACGGAGGGGCGACCGGTGTGGCTATAGAGCTCAGCAAGATGGGCGCGGATACTACTGAGATCGACGAAGCGATCAATCGACCGCAGCATGTGATCTTGCGGGACATGATCCTCCAACGAGAACTCAAAGAACAGCGCCGCATGCGCTTCCTGCTTCGGTCCCATCATCGCCAATCCCTCCCCGTCAACAAGGATTGAATCAGCGACCTATGCTTCGATCAAGTCAGAGTTTTTTCAACAAAATAGGAACATGCAGAAATTCAGAGTTCTCTTTCAGATTGGTCTATGATTTGCCCTTGTTTGAGCTTCCGAAAGGCCGGGGTCACAAGCTTCGCCAGTTCGTAATGCCCCCGTTGCTCCAGATTTTCAATGAGAGACTTTCGGTACCATGGCAACGTGCGACGGGCGCGGAGAAGATGGTAGAACACATCAGGACGCAAGGTATCTTCGAAAGCGTGCTGCATGATTGGCTTTAAGAGACCCGCCCGCCGCAAGAAGGCAGGAGAATAGTGCCCCGAGCACCAAGTCTTGAGAAGTATCACGTTGTCACCTTCCAGCCGAGCAGCATGTCGTCGATCCGGTTCATAAAAAGGGTCAAATAGGACAAATGCTTTTGAAACCCTATCTATCTCAAAGGCACAATCGCTATAGGGCAGGGACCAGTCGCGACTACGTCCAATACTAAAGCGTCTTTCCCAAGGAACGAGGGCCTCCTCTAGTGTGGTTTGGGGACTAAAACTGACAACGGTTGCACCTGGAGAGATCGAAGCGAAGGCAAGCGCAGCAAACCCACCCATTGAAGTTCCGGAGAAAATTACGCGCTCAAAAGCTGCAAAGAACCCGTCGGCAGCCAGTTCTTCCAAATATGAAATCAGTTGCCGATCGCGATACCAATCCTTGCGGCGAGCCATAACGGATAGATGAGTATATCCGTTGTTGCGTACAAATCTATATGCCCATGGCTCTCGGTCAATGGACGTATCGTTGACGCTCGACAGATTGTCAAAAGTCACGGCAAGCCGTTTTGGATCGCGTCGGATGCAGACCACAGCATGGTGCTTGAGCCGAGCATAAAAACCTTCATTCGCAGCCCCAAGATTGATTTCGGCAAACCATCGCGGGCCCCCAGCAGGATCTTGCGCCGACACCTCAAGGGATTGAATCTCGTCTACCACAGCCAAAACACGCCTGAAGTCATTTGAAGAGCCGCGCACACTGGGCCGTATGCTTCATTCTCCTCTCGGCACAAGGCTTCAAGTGCTTTGTCTACATCTTGAAAGTACATCGGCGATTCTTCACCAAATCACTCCGCAACACGCGCGGTATCAAAGTTACAACTCCAATGGTCTCTTTCCTGCCTTCAGAGCCAGCGCTTGCTGTAATTGGCCGACTTGTATAGTCATTTCAGTCGATATTAAAGGTGGAAATGACATGCATCGGGGGCCTTCGCGTCGTGGGTACTTTATTGGCCTTAGGAAGGACCAACTGGGTGCCCGCCTCTTGATGATGCTCAATAGCATGCGTCTCGCAGAAGATTACGAGACCGACTACCGCATCAATTGGTTCCCGCCAGGTGCGATGGCGCCAAAGCTCGCAATACCACACGATCTTTTCGATCCTGCGTTCATTGAGGAGCATTTCATTTCCAACACCAGATTTGAACAGATTGATCATCTGATCAAGCCAATCGACTTTTTCAGGCATGACCCGGACCCCAGCAGGCTGCAGGCACATCTTGCAAACGGTGGGCATGTGCTGCTCGATGAAGGTTTTGAAATTGAAAAACTGCCTTGGGAGTCACAGACGCATTTTCAGAAGCGGTTTCGCTTCTTTCTTTCGCGGATCGGATTCAACCAGACTGTAAAGCAGCAAATGGCACAGATCGAAGACGCAATGACAGCATTGCCGGGCCCGGTTATCGCTTATCATATTCGCCGAGGAGACATTTTGAATGAAGCGCCATGGAAGCATAAGGAATGGCCTTCCAAGATTGAGCCTGACGAACTCTATTCAGCTTATCTCGACAAGAATCCAGGTGTGGCAGCGTTGGTATTTTCGGATCAGCCTGAAAGCATCGCAAGTCTGATCAGCAAACATCCCCAACTCCAGTGCATGGCCGATTTGGTGGACCTCGAAGCCTGCAAGCCCGTGCAACGCGATTTTCTTGAACTCTACGCAATGTCGCTTGCCTCTCAAATCATCGCTCCCCCTGTTAGCGCCTTCAGCCGTGCAGCTGCACGTCTGAGCGGTCAAGAGAGAAAATGCTTTCATGAAGTCATGGATGAGAACGAAAGAGAAAGGGCTTATGCCAAGACAATTGACAGGTTTCACAAAGGTGCGTCAGAATTCATTACGCCAAGCGAAGCAGCACATATCTATGCAAAGGCGGCCCGCAGATTGCAGGTAAGCGGACGCGAAGAAGAAGCATGGAGCATAGCACGCCAAATCCTTGAGGCTGGTGCCGACAACGCTTTCTTGCCGCTGATACAAGCTGCAAACTGTGTCTATTTGAACAAGTGGGACGAAGCGCTTGAACACGTCCAAGTTGCGCTCGATAGTCCCGACCAGTGGCAAGAGAACTATGTTTCCGCACTTGCTATCCGAGCACATATCTTTGGGGCGCTAGGAAAGGCAGTTCGTGCCAGGCAGTCTTTCTTGCGTAGTTTCTGGCAAAAACCATCTTTGCCAGATGTTACGGTGGTCGGGACCTTCATGATAAGACGACAGCGATTGCGGCCGGGTGAGATGCTCCCGTTCGACCGACCAACGGTTATGGCCCTGGAACTAGGGTACCAACTTCACAACATTGTCCTTCAGCAGAACAAGATCATTCGTGCCCGCGCCCTAGATTTGTCGTCGATTGCGATAGAGTGGCCGTGGTTCGCCTTGGATGGCAAAACCCAGAAGTTGTTGAGCGCAAAACACGATCTCGGCAAGATGCGTTCAAAACTGGCCAGCGACGATCGCTATGTACCGGGAGCCGGTCCGTTCAGCTTCTGCGCGCTCTTGGATGCGCGTATGGGCAAGCTGGACAGTGCGCTCAAACAAAACGAGCAGGCGCTAGCTCATGAGCCTGAGGACCAGCTTGTGCGGAAGCGACACGCGGAGATCCTTCTGCTGAGGGGAGATCACGACGCAGCGCTAAGGCAGATGCAAGAGTGCAGGTCCCAAGGCCCCGATCATGCGTTCTGGCATTTCTTGACGGGGCTGATCCATGAAGCCTCCGGGGACCTACGAAGCGCCATCACGTCATTTGAAAAATCCGCCGCGATGGATGACACTACGTCGGAACTACACGCGTATCTCGCAGAGGTATACCGAAAGACGAACAATTCGACTGCCGCGATCGCAGCACTTGATCGCGCAGCGCAGATTGCACCGAACCAACAACGCTATCGCAATCGGCGAGCACGGATCATGCGCAAGTTAGGATAAATCCATTCAATTCTGGATAGCACGGAATGCTAAGACAACTTCGTAGGTAGATATACCTAGGAAGGCTGTGCCTGAAAGAAATTCGCTTGCCGGTACGTGAGTTATTCGTCCCTTCGCGCCACACCGCATGCAATCGATCGGTCAGATACTGATATCCCTTGAACAGCGGTTCAAATCTGGCACAAAGCAACAGTCGGTCTTGCAGTTCTTTGACCGGAATGGAGCGCCGGGGCAGTGCGCGATCCCCAAGAGGTAACCAAGTGTCTAAAGACGTTTTCTACGAATTGAACGGTATCAGAATGCCGCATGACGACGACATCATCACACCTCAGGTTTCGGCAGCTTTGAAGAGAGGGAACTATGAACGGCCCGAACAAGAGGCCGCGGCCAGATTTCTGGAGCCTGAAGATAGGGTTCTCGAACTTGGAGCCGGCATTGGCTATATCTCGACTTATATTGCCAGAGACATCGGTGTCGCGCACATCACTTGCGTTGAGGCCAACCCCAAGCTTGTCGCATACATTCAACGGGTCCATGCATTGAACGGACTGAAGCGAATTACGGTAAGAAATTGCATTGCTTTGCCCGGATGCGCAGAGTCATGCCCCGGCAATCAGGCTGATTTCTTTCTCAGAGAGCCATTCTGGTCATCTTCGCTTGATCCAGACCGTGACTATCTTTCAAGAGTAAGTGTGCCTCAGGTCCCGCTGTCCGAGTTAATAGAAGACTCGGGCGCAACAGCCATGATTGTCGACATTGAAGGTGGAGAGCGCGATCTGTTCAAAGGTGGCGACATGGGAACGGTTCAGAAAATATATGTTGAGCTTCACACTCGCTATGTTCGGGCTCGCGGCATAAAGTCGTGCTTTGACGCATTGTCAGAACACGGGTTTTACTATGATCAGCGCGTTTCTCATGGTGGCGTTGTTTTGTTTCGAAAACTATAAATGTCGGTCACAGAAAGAATGGTCCTATCTGTATGAAGTTATATGATGTTGCCAGTCTTTGGATAGGCCAAGAGCTTTCATGGATGGAGCGGATCTGTCTGGAATCCTTTGTCTGGAATGGCCACCGCACAGTCCTATACTCCTATGAAGAGATCGCTTCTGTTCCAACTGGGGTAGAACTGCGCGATGCCCGCGAAATAATGCCGACAGACGAGATTATCTATCACGTCAATACGGGAAGCCCTGCATTCCACTCGGATGTGTTTCGCTTGCGGCTCCTTGATCAAGTCGACTGTCTTTGGATAGATACCGATGCCTACTGTCTTAAGCCTTTCTTCAGACAGGAGCATGGATTCTTCTTCGGATGGGGCACTGACAAAAGAAAGATTATCTGCTCCGGTGTCCTTGGATTGCCAAAACAATCGCATACACTGCGGTTGATGCTTGAACTGACGAAAGATGAATACCCGGTTCCGCCGTGGTTTTCCGAAGAGCGACAAGCGGAACTACAGTCACTGAAAGACAGCGGCCAAGGCTTGCATATGTCACTGATGCCTTGGGGGGTATGCGGCCCGGAAGCGCTCCATTACTTTGCGCATGAAACTGGCGAAGTCGAGTATGCGTTTGATGGCCCCGTCTTGTATCCGGTACCGTTTTCTTCGACGCGATCTTTTCATCGTCCCCATCTGCGCAAAGGCGTCTACAATGCGATTACCGAAGAAACAGTTTCGGTACACCTCTACGGCAGGCGCTTCAGAAACATACTTGCATTGAGTGGAGGAATGCCTTTGCAGGGGTCATACGCGGATGACCTATGCAAACGCCATAGGGTAAACCCGTCTCTGACAGCCCATCTATTTCTAAGAAAACAACAAGACTGATAGCAGGTTCGATTTGCACCTGTGGCAGTCCGACGGAGACATAGCCAGAAATGAAATCTCCCGAATTTGTCATATTCACCACAATGAAAAATGAAGGCCCATTCATGCTTGAATGGGTCGCATACAACCGCTCTTTGGGATTTGACGGATTGGTGATTTACACAAATGATTGTGTCGACGGGACAGATAAAATGGCGGGGCGTCTGGAAGCACTCGGCCTGGCCAGCCATGTCCCCAACCCGGTTGGGCCGGGTGGAAATCCGCAACATCAAGCCCTGCGACGCGCGCGACGTCATCCGGTGGTGACGAAGGCAGAATGGCTGATGTGCCTTGATGCGGATGAGTTCATTAACATCACTGTAGGTGATCGAACACTCAAGGCGCTGATAGCCGCCTGCGACACGCCAGATGCCATATCCATGGCGTGGCGGCTTTTTGGCTGCAGCGGCGTGGAGATATTTCGCGACATGCCCGTGACAGAGCAGTTCACTTGTGCTGATCATCCATGCGACTATGGCTCTGGTCGCGCCTACGGTCTCAAGACGCTTTTTCGCAACAACGGCAGTTTCCGCCGCTTTGGACCGCATCGCCCCAAAGACATCCCTGAGAACCGACTGGCCCAAGTCAGATGGAGCGATGGTGGTGGGAAACTATTTCCGGCCACCAATGTTGGCTGGCGTGCGTGGGCAGGATTTGATCATAGCTACGGACGCATTCATCATTATTCGGTCCGGTCTTTAGAAAGTTTCATGGTCAAACGTGACCGTGGCCGGACAAATCACATCAATGTCGATCAAGCTGAAACATATTGGCGCGATATGAACCTCAACAGAATCGCTGACAACAGCATCGCCCCCCTAGCTGCGCGCGCGCGAGTTGGACTGCAAGAATTGATGTCAGATCCTATTCTTGGCAAGCTGCATGCCGAGGCTTGCGTATGGCACCGTGATAAGATCGCCGAATTAAAAGCGCGTGAAGACTGGGAGTCTTTTCGAAATTGGCTTTATGAGAATAAACTGTCGATCACTTAGGGCAACATCAGCGTAGGTAGAACATTGCAGAATCGCCGTTTGGCTCCGGTAACAAATGGGTTGCCGGCGATTGAAATAATTAAGTCCCGCTTCAAGAGACTGCCGCGCGGCGTAATTCAAGTTGGGGCACACAATGGCCGTGAAGTCCTCAAACTCGCCCGGTCTGGAGTAACTAAGGCTGTCTTTATCGATCCGCTTGATGAAACGTTCGGACTACTGTCTGACCGGGTCGCAAAGATTGACGGGTTTCACGCAATTCAAGCGCTGATAGGTGATGAAGACGGCAAGGAAGTCACATTTCATGTGGCCAGTAACACAGGTGAATCTTCAAGTTTTCTTGCACCAAGCAGTCATACAAGCATAAAGCCCGAAATTACCTTTTCGGATCATCGCCGGATGAAGCTGCGCACCCTTGATCGGCTGCTCCCCGACCACGGGTTTATGCCCCGCGATTTTGACATGATGTTTATCGATACCCAAGGGGCAGAGAAGCACGTGATCCTTGGTGCTCTCGCATTACTCAAGTCTATTGACTTTATTTGGATGGAAGTGAGCATCGGGGGCATCTACGATGGCGATACGGCACTATCACGTTTTGTCGTTTTCCTTGAAACACTTGGTTTTGAACTCGGTTATTGCGAACTCAAGCGATTTGGCTGGGGCGATGCATTGTTTGTCCGACGGACAGTATTCATCAACCAAGGCGAAAAACTAAGCTAAACGCGCGTCATTGAAATGCTCGCATGATCTGCGCCCGAAATGATGCGCGCCCGGGAAATCTTTCTTGATGCAACGCAAGAAGTGCCTCAGTGCGTGAGCGCATAGCTGGGTTTCTGCTCGACAACGCAATCAAGCGCTGCAATGGAACCGGACGTTGCGGCGCGCACTCTATGAGATCTACGAGCGCATCTTCTGCAACATCGACTAACTGCGCAGTCTGCAATACATCGGCGACTTGCGCCAATAGCATTTCATCTTGACGCATAAGCGTGCGGTTCTGAGAGAACAATATCGCAAGTTCTCGGGGTGCTCCGCACTTGATCAATAACCTTGCCGTCGCAAAAATCGCTGATCTTGTCATCGGACTGCCGTCATAGGTTCCGTCGGCGGGCAGGTCCGGAATATAGCTGAACAGCACGTTGGACATGATCCGCGCCACAATATCTGGGGAAACGTGGCGGTAGTCTCCTCGCGCCCAACAGATCGTCGGATTTGAGAGCGCGACCATCTCATAGGAAGGAAAATAGTCGACATCTTTCTTATCGGCTACAAATGTCTCGACAGCGGCTCGTTGCACCGCCTTCGAGTAGGTGTTTGCAACCAAAACATCCATGTCGCGAAAGGTCGAAAGCAGCGGGACCGGAGAAACGGTTATGAGCATCCTGAGGGGCTTTGACCGGTGTTTCTTCAACAGATCGTAGATCTCTCCCAGCGTACCCAATATGTCCTCGAAACCCAAAACACGGAATTCGAACCGATCTGGCTGCCTTCTGCAGATCTTTGGGGGCGGTGCGACATTGAGGTAGATGCCTAGCTGATTATCATACCATGCCTCCACATATCCTAGCGTGATTATCACGACATCAGCGTCAGCGGCCGCTGCCATGGTATCAAGGTAGCGCGTGCGCATTTGCATGATGTCATTGAGAGGGTAGGGGAGGTTCACCAAACCCAGTTGGGGATCACAATATGCGTTGTTGCCTATCGGATAGATGACCTCCTCACCTGGGAAACTCTCGCGCTCAAGTGCCCATTTCAGATCGTTCAAAATAGATGGCGCTGTGTATTTGTTTAAGAAATTTCCTGCAAAACCAATTGCATCACCGATAGGACCCAAATCAGGTTGGCGGCTGAGAACGCTCATACCCGCACTATCCAATGCTCCCTCAAGATTGCGCGCAAAGCAAGATCCAACCGCAAAAACACTGTCGCTCAATGCAAAAGTAAAGCTCGGCCGTGGCGCAGGGGAAACCAGCGGGAAGAGGCGTTCACCATCCTTGCCAGGCGACGGGTAGCGGCGTAGCTTGTTCTTGCGCACTGTGGCAAATGCTTGGGTGGATGTCGCCGTGTGGATGGCATAGGAAGGTGCTAAAGGCGGGATGCGGTTCTTCATTTTCCACCTTCTGATAGGGGCGTCGGTTCCCACTGAAAGAATTCGATTTCACGCGCAAAAGCCTTTTGAACATTCTTTGCTGCAGCATTGTCGAAATTCGCGCCATAGAATTGTTCTAGCCTATGGGAAGTCTTTGGACGTTGCTGCGCGTTCGCTGTGATTCCATCCATAGTGACATGAGACAACGACAGGTCCGCCATCACTTGTGCAAAGTCAGCCGACAACCGCTCGTAGCGCAAGATACGGTCAACCTGCTGCCGATCTCCGTGCATGTACATCGCGTAATCCGAGAATGTTTCCAGCCTTCTACTAGCTGTAAACTCTGCAAAGCTTTCCGTATCTGTCTTGGCGAAGACTTTGCCTTGTTTTGAAGCAAGGTAATAGAAAGCAGAGACAGCTTTATCCCAAGGGTTTCTTTCCACACAGAACGCGAAGTAACCCTGTGTTTCTTCGCGAAAGCACTTTTCGATCACGCTATATGGCAAATGGTCATTCCGCGGTCTTATTGTTTTGTCTTTTTGGCGCAACAGACTGACAAATGGTTTCGAAAAAAGCCTATGGCGTGGTAGTAGATTTCCCAATGGGCTCGCGAGATCTCCGACACTGAGATGTGGTGACAAGGCAAGTTCAATGGACGTACCAGCCGTCTTTCTCGTCTTTATGAAAATGAATCTATGGCTGTGTGAAATGATCATTGCTTGGCATTTCTCTTGATTATCTCCCCTGAAGCTCTCTTTATGATGAAATTCGTTTCTGCCTTCTGAAGGGCATCGACAACCAAGAACACCGTCTTCTTATGAGTATGAAGCACTCTTCCCACCATAGACGCAACTTGAAATCATGCTACAAATCAGCGGCCCCACTCAATTTACGGCGAAATGAAAGACGGTTGGTTTTTCTGGTCTTCAGGCTGGCGCACCTTATTCAAGAAAGTGCATCCACTACGCAATACCTGATGTGGAGAAACATATTCGAAACTGTCATAAAAGCGACTTACACCATAGGTCACTAGGGTTTCATGCGTGTAGCGCGCAATGATCTCGTCATAATTATCCCTAAGCGTGGTATTGCTTGGGGAAAGGTTCGATACAATGACCAAACCAGTTGGACGACAGTCCAGGACGGCTAAATCAAGGTCCGGACGATACTCCTGCAGGATTGGTATCAGTTTCCACACGTCTCCCGTCCAGGCTCGGGTTTTGGGAAGATTGGCCAAATCCCGCGTAGTCATTCCCAAGTCCCAAGGGCAGCAGTCATGCATCGCAATTGCACCACCTTTGTCGCAATGGGCTTCGGTGTTCATGAAATCTCGAAGCAGAAATTCAAAGAGATGCAGGCCATCCAGGAACGCAAAACTTATCTTGGTGTTGGTTGCTGAGAGAAACCCAGACGCGAAGAACGCGTCACTTTCCTGCTGAAAAATGTGCAGACAAGGCTTCTGTCCGATGACGTTGGTTTCAATCCTGAAGAAAGGGTCAACCATGATTGACTTGCTCTTGCACGACTTCGCGCTTGTGCCGGTACGACAACCGATCTCAAGATACCAATCTACAAGGTTACGTTGGTGAACGCGATTGAGGAAAGGGACATAGCCTAGCCCCGTTGCCCGATTATAGTCCATGGCTAGTTTCGTCTTTCTGCATTAAGAGTTCGCTGCAGGAACTGGTTAAGATATTGCAGGTCTGAACTGCCACAAAATGAAGTCTAACCCGCTATCGCCAGCAGTTTCTCAACTTGACTGCAAATTTGCAGAGCACGTTGGTCAAAACTATGCCGCTGGCGCATTTGATGGGCAAAGAGGATTCGTTGGCGACGCCGTTCTTCCGTTTCTGACAAGGCTCTTTCTGCCTGGTCCCGAAAGCTTACGGCATCATTGTATCCATACACAAATGGCAAAAGGTCAGGTGGGAGCCCCGCAGTTGTATCTGTCAGGACCGCGCGTCCACAGGCCAATCCATCAAAGACCCTATTTGACGTTATACCGTTGCGTTTCATCACAACCAAATGGTCGTTCAGGACAACTGTTCCACTGCGATAAATCATGCCCAAATCCACGTTGTCGACATGTCCTCCAGCCTGCAAAGAACGCGCATCGGTGTCCTCCCAGCCTGAACCCCAGATACGCGTTCTGAAACCGGACTGCACAGCATAGGAAACGACTGGCCGCCGTTCCTTGGAGCGGGGCGATCCAACAAAGATCAAGTCATTTGTCTTACTGATATCCTCAGCATACATTACACCGCAATCAAAGGCTTGGTACATAACTGAGGCACGACCGGTAGGCACCATTCGCCGAATTCGCCTATGCAGCAAAGGAGAGCCCGCAAAAAAGTGATCAACCATACTGTATTCACCGGTGTCTAGTCTCGGCGGAAACGAGATGCACCATTCCAACAACAACTTCCCGTATTTCTTCGCTGGAGCTTTCCGTCCGCGGATCACCAGCGCGATATCATCCGCCCGCGTTTCCTCCCAGTGCTCACCAGCGAAGATTCTTGTGCTATGCCCCAGAGACTGAAGAGCGCAGGCGAGACTGCGTCCGAAGTAAAAGTCACCATGAGTGTTCTTGAGGTGATCATGGTAGATTGGCAACAAAATGCTAAAAGTATATGAGTTTGCCATCAGTGCTCTCTACAAACGTCTTTGCGAATGTGACGCGATCCGATCAGAGCCAGTTTTCTCGACACTTGCTATCGCATTTGCCACACAGCTCAAAGTCTTGGATCATAGTCCACGTGCCACAGAATCTATCGCGAACTTTCTGCAGAGGGTAGGCATGAAGTTCCAGCACAAAAAGATAGCTACCTTCATTCACTACAACTGCAACAAGATATAAGAGGGACAAACTTGTCAAAATCGAAATCGCTTATTCGGTTCCCAACCACCAGATATTTTACATAATACTGATTATGCGAATATTAGATCTCCAAAATCCCGATAGAAATCATAGTATTGGCGCACCCGCCTCTCTTGTGGCAATCAGG
>CAZTKF010000083.1:0-12927 GCA_964614205.1 uncultured Loktanella sp.
TCGCAGGCCCACGCCAAGATCAGCTTCCGCCTTGTCGGCACGCAGGACCCGCTGGAAATTCGCGAAAACTTCCGCAAGATGGTGCAGGACATGATCCCCGCCGATTGCAGCGTCAGCTTCAAGGATCATGGCGCCAGTGCAGCCGGTCAGATGACCACGACACACCCTGCCTTTGATCAGGCGCGCAACGCTCTTTCCGATGAATGGCCCAACGCGGCGGCCTATGTCGGCTGCGGTGGCTCGATCCCGATCGCGGGGCACTTCAAGGACATCCTTGATATGGACGCCATGCTGATCGGCTTCGGCAAAGACGACGATGCGATCCATTCCCCCAACGAAAAGTACGACCTGTCGTCCTTCCACAAAGGTATCAGAAGCTGGGCGCGGATACTGGATGCAATGACCCGCTGAGGCCTGCGCTGTCGATTGGCGGCGCGACCATATGCAAGACAGCGATCCCGCATCGCCGGTGCAGCGCGGGGGAGGCGCATTGTTGTAGACTTTGCGTGCGCTCATGCTAGCGTCTTGTCTACAACATAAGGGCGAAGCAAATGGCGGCACAAAACGCAAAAGACCTGATCGTACTGTTTTCACAACGGTTTTCGGGAGGCGACATAGAAGGTTTGCTCGCGCTCTATGAAGATGATGCTGTCTTTCCAACCCACCATGGCACCGCAACAGGGACAGACCAGATACGCGCGGTCCTGCTAGGCTATATCGATTCCGGTGCCAAGCTGGACTTCAAAGGTCAGGTCGCGTTTGAAACGGGTGATCTGGCGCTGATCCAGAATGCCTGGACCCTGACGCCGGTCAGTGGCGATCAGGCCACCGGTGTTACGGTCGAAGTGGCTCGAAAACAGCCCGACGGCCACTGGAAATATGTGATCGATAGCCCCGATGGGGCCGCACTGATCGCGAAATGACAGGCTGCAACCGTCACGGACCGCACCCGCACCAAGACTGGCATTAGTCTTACGGCGTGGGGCCGCAGCCTCTTGGGCACACAGACGAATCTTGCAGGGGCCAACTACCCTGTCGCAAAGATTTTCTTTGCCAACTTGCGCTTTTTCGCGAAACTGTCACCTACACTAAGGGAGGTTTCTTCATGAAAACGATTATCACCGCGACCGCGCTGTTTCTGTCCGCCACGGCACCCGCCTTTGCCGAGGGCCTGACCCATCATGTCGCCATTCAGGTCAATTCGAACGATGAGCGCACGATGAACATGGCGCTTAACAATGCAGTCAATGTCACGCGTTTCTACGAAAACGCTGGCGACGAGGTTGTGATCGAGATTGTGGCCTACGGACCGGGCCTTACTATGCTGATCCCGGACCGGAGCCCGGTCGAAGACCGCATCAACGCGATGTCACTTGAGTATCAGAACATGTCCTTTTCGGCTTGCGGGAACACGCATCGCAATTGGTCAAACCGTGAGGGGGTCGAGATCCCGCTTCTGGAAGACGTGACCATCACCCCCTCGGGCGTCGTGCGGCTGGTGGAATTACAGCAGGAAGGCTACGCTTACATCCGCCCGTGACGGGTATCCAAGGCGCAGATAAAGGGGGGCTTGCCGTCTACCGGCCAGCCCCTACCCTGCGCGGCGTGACTGGAATGCGTCGAAACCCATCGCTTGAATGCGTGTCCCCGACGGCCCATCAAGATCGATCTCGATCACCGATCGGATCGTTGCGGCATCGGGCACCATCCGAAGGTGATGGAACTTGCGGGCCGGCAGGTTCTCACCCTTCTTGATCCAGCGCACCATATAAGATGCCATCTTGGGATAGGGTGCCAAGAAACTGACGATCCACGTGCGATGACCGCTGTTCCAGTCATCATGCGAAAGGCGCTCTCCGGTCAGGAAACGCTGTTCGGCCTCTTGCGACATTCTGGCCCAAAGCAACGCGCCCCTTGGAACATTATCGAAGCGGAAAATATGGACCTGCTTGTGGTCGATTGCCGGTTCCAACAAGTCGTGAAACCGACCGATCGGCAGGCGGGCATATTCGTTGCTTCTGATCGCAAGAAACAGCAATTCGCCCATAGCGCGCTGTTTGCCGACACTCGGGAACTCAGGATGGGCTGTCTTGTCCTGTTCCAATCTAAGCAGTCCGTGCTGGCTGCAGGTCAGTTCCACCTGCCAGAACGCGGGCTTCCTTGACACTCAGGAACGGCGCGGCTGGCGCGATATCGGTGTCTTGCAAGGCCAGCTGGGGGAAAAGTTCCAACACTTCGGTCCGTGCCGCATCATCAAGCGCCAACATAGACTGTTTCCCCGGAAACAGGCTCTCCGTCCATGTTCCGTTCGAGCGGACGATTTCGTGCTGGCCAAAGAGCAGGTGATAATAGGTCACACTGTCCTGGGTGCTGACTTTTACCCTGCGATCGTCGATCAGCCCTTTGGCCGGCGCAAGGGCCATCTCAAGCCAGAAATTCAGCTGCACTTCAGGCGTATCCAACAGGATGCGATGCTGGGGTGAAACGGTCAGATCGGCAGACGGATTCATCGGGCCGAAGGCGTTTGCGCAAATCGTGACAGGGCGTAGATGCGGATTGGCCTCTAGGGCCGCATAATCAAGCGTTCGTGATCCGACCCAACGCAACGCTTTGGGTCCGTTGCCCATGGTTGTGACCAGATCACCCTTTGACAGGTGCTCGACAGGCTTGGGGCCATCGGGTGTTTCTATCAGTGTCCCCTTCGCGAAGCAGATGAAACTGATGAACACGGTATCACCGCCCGGATCGCCAGCGCCATCAACCACAAACTGGGCCGTGCCTGACTGGATGAGATCAGCGCGATCAACGGTCAAAGTGACAACACCGGTCACCGGATCGACAGTCAGCGTGTAGTCGCTGAACAGCGTACCAAGATTGCCTTCGGAATTGATCGCAAATGGATCGCCGGTGCTCGTTCCGCCGTTCAGCGGGAGATCGTCAAAATCGATCGTGATATCAATCGGGCCAGAAAAATCGAAAAGATCGATGGTATCGTCGAGGGTCCATTCATCGACAGACCCTGTTCCGCCACCTGTAAAGCCGACGCCGGTTCCATCCACTGTTGCAGCGACGACGCTGATATTTGGACTGCCCATTGGTTTGTACGCCTCGACACTTGTTCTGCGTTTGCCGCTTTCCCCAGTCCTGTTGGGGTGTCGCGAAACTAGCCAGTGTTGCCCGTTCTTGGCAAGAGCGATGCCGCAGTTGGATTTGCCGGCACAATCAAATCTTGTTGTTCACGCGATCCATGCTGCATCGACAGGGACCAACATTCACTCCGCAACGCTCGGGTCGTATGACAGCCGTGCGTGAAAGCGTGCCAGCTCCCTCTGCGAAGGCGCCTCTCCGCAGAATGTTTTGACATAGGCAGGCGCGCGCGCGATGCGCACTGCGGGGCTTTCCTTCACCTGCATCGAAATATACCCGATCTGCGTCAGATACACGGTCCGCGCGCGGGCGTCTGCCTCTTCGTCGGCAAAACCGAACCGTTCGAACATGGCGCGGATCGCGGATAGACGCGCGTCATCGGCTGCATGGACACGCGCGGCGGCGTCTTCGGACTGATGCGCCCACCCCCGCACGGCAAAATCCAGTTGCGGCGCGAACAGTGTCTCGTCGTGGAAAACGACGATAAGGTTCAGAATAGCTTCCGAGATTGTATCGGCATAGGCCGCACAGGCCGCAACAAAGGCACCGGTATTCTTGGTCTCCCAATCCTGCAAGAGCGCATCAAGCAGCGCGTTTCGGTCCCTGAAAAACCAGTAAAAACTGGTGCGCGCGATTTGCAGCCTGTTGGCCAGCGGTTGGATCTTGACGGCGTCCACACCTGTTTCGACCAGTGCCTGTCTTGCGGCCTCAAGCCAGAGCTCGCGCGATCCGCGCCAGCCCGTGGCCTTGTCGGTCTGTACCGGCGTGTCGGTTTGATCGGTCATATCTGAGGCAATACGCTGTCGCAGGTCCACCGACAAGAAAAATATACATTAATGAACTTATAATTGACACATGTGAACATTTACGGAATCAATCCTGCATCTGCCAGAAAGGCCGCTTATGTCCAACGATCCGCTTCTCCAGCCTTACCAGCTTAAGCATCTGACCCTTCGCAACCGGATCATGACCACCAGTCACGAACCCGCCTACCCCGAAGACGGCATGCCCAAGCAACGCTATGCCGCCTATCATGCAGAGCGCGCCAAAGCGGGCATCGCGCTGGCCATGACCGCGGGGTCTGCGGCGGTGTCAAAGGACAGTCCGCCGGTTTTCAACAATATCCTTGCCTACAAGGATGAGGTCGTGCCGTGGATCAAGCAACTGACCGACGCCTGTCATGACCACGGGTGTGCGGTGATGATCCAACTCACTCATCTTGGCCGCCGCACAGGGTGGTCAAAAGGTGACTGGTTGCCTTCGGTATCCTCAAGCAAGCACCGCGAACCGGCGCACAGAGCCTTTCCCAAACTGGCCGAGGATTGGGACATCGCGCGGATCATTACCGATTTTGCCGATGCCACAGAACGGATGAAGGCCGGCGGGATGGACGGTGTGGAATTGCAGGTTTATGGCCATCTGCTGGACCAGTTCTGGTCCCCCCTGACGAACGATCTGGAAGGGCCCTACGGCGGGCAGACCCTCGACAGCCGGATGAAGCTCTTGCTGGATGTGCTGTCCGGCATCCGCAAGCGTGTCGGGGGCGATTTTATCGTCGGCCTTCGATATACAGCCGACGAGGCCGAAGCCGGTGGTATCGCCCCTGCAGAAGGGATCGAGATTTCCAAAAGGCTCGCTGCCAGTGGTATGGTCGATTTCCTGAACGTGATCCGTGGCCGCATCCACACCGATCCTGCGATGACCGACGTGATCCCTGTGCAAGGCATGAAAAGCGCACCCCATCTGGACTTTGCCGGTGAGGTCAAAAAGGCCACAGGCATGCCGACATTCCATGCCGCCAGAATCCCTGATGTGGCCACTGCCCGCCATGCGGTGCAGGCGGGATTGCTCGATATGGTCGGAATGACGCGTGCGCATATGGCCGATCCGCATATTGTGAAAAAGATCATGGCAGGCCGCGAAGACGATATCCGGCCATGTGTCGGGGCTACCTTCTGCCTTGACCGGATCTATGGCGCGGGCGAGGCATTGTGCATCCACAATCCGGCAACGGGCCGCGAACTGACGATGCCGCACGAGATCGCCCCCGCAGCACTGGGCAAAAGGGTTGTCGTCGTCGGCGCGGGACCGGCCGGTCTGGAAGCCGCGCGCGTCGCGGCAGAGCGCGGCCACAGCGTTACCGTCTTCGAAGCACAGCCCGACCCGGGCGGACAGGTGCGCTTGACTGCGCAAAATCCGCGGCGTCGCGAGATGATCGGCATCATCGACTGGCGCATGGCGCAATGCGCGGCCCGCGACGTGGAATTCCGGTTCAACACATGGGCCGAGGTGGCGGATGTCACCAGCCTTGACCCCGATGTGGTCATCGCCGCGACCGGTGGCCTGCCAAACACAGAACTGTTCGAAAGCGGCAAGGACCAGCCGCTTGTTGTCAGTACATGGGACCTGATCTCGGGCGATGTAAAACCGGGTCAGGATGTGTTGGTCTATGACGAAAGCGGAGATCACCCGGGCCTCATGGCCGCCGAAGTGGCCGCAAACGCAGGCGCCAAGGTCGAGGTCATGACACCCGACCGTACCTTTGCCCCCGACATCATGGGGATGAATCTGGTGCCTTACATGCGGGCGCTTCAGGACAAGGATGTGACGTTCACTGTGACCCGGCGCCTCAAGGACGTGATGCAGGATGGCAATCGCCTGAAGGCGGTTGTCGGGACGGACTACAGCGATCTGACCCGCGAAATGACCTATGACCAGATCGTGGTGAATTACGGAACCTTGCCTCTGGCCGACCTTTATTTCGATCTGCGGCCCCTGTCATCGAACAACGGCGAGGTTGACTACGACGCCCTCATCGCAGGGCACCCGCAGACCGTCACCCGCAATGCGGAAGGCAGATTCCAGCTTTTCCGGATCGGCGATGCGGTCAGTGCGCGCAACACCCATGCGGCCATCTACGACGCCTTGCGACTAATGAAAGATATCTAGCGTGCGTTCCACCAAGACGGTTCATGTCATCTCGGCCCATGCCGAAGGCGAAGTCGGCGATGTGATCGTCGGGGGTGTCTTGCCACCGCCAGGTGACACGATCTGGGAGCAAAGCCGCTGGATCGCGCAGGACCAGACGCTGCGCAACTTTGTTCTCAATGAACCGCGCGGCGGTGTTTTCCGCCATGTGAACCTGCTCGTGCCGCCCAAGACCCCCGCAGCACAGGCCGCGTGGATCATCATGGAACCCGAGGACACCCCGCCCATGTCAGGTTCGAACGCGATCTGTGTGGCAACCGTGCTGCTCGACGCCGGTCTCGTGCCGATGCAAGAGCCGGAAACGCGGATGGTGCTAGAGGCCCCGGGAGGATTGGTAAAGGTGCGTGCTGCATGCCGCAATGGCAAGGCCGAGTGCATCTTCGTGCAGAACGTACCCTCGTTCGCCGCTGCATGTGATGTGCCGCTGGAGATAGAGGGTCTGGGTACGCTGACCGTCGACACGGCATATGGTGGCGACAGTTTTGTCATTGTCGATGCGGCGGCGCTTGGCTTTGCTCTGAACGAAACCGAGGCGCATGACATCGCAAGGCTGGGTGTCCGCATCACGAACGCCGCCAATGCACAACTTGGCTTCGCGCACCCCGAAAATCCGGACTGGCAACACATTTCCTTTTGTCTTTTTGCAGGTCCGCTGGCGGATGGCACAGAAGGCATGGAAACAGCCGCCGCCGTCGCGATACAGCCCGGCAAGGTGGACCGGTCCCCGACAGGAACCGCGCTTTCCGCGCGCATGGCCGTGCTGCACGCGCGCGGACAGATGCGGGTTGGCGACCGGTTGACGGCCCGTTCGCTGATCGGTTCGACATTTTCCGGGACGATACTTGGCGAAGCAACGGTTGGCACGCACCCCGCGATCCTGCCAGAGATCTCAGGGCGCGGCTGGATCACCGGCATCCACCAGCACATGCTTGACCCGTCCGACCCATGGCCCGAAGGGTACCGGCTGTCCGATACATGGGGTGCGCGCTAGCGGATCACGGCCACTGCCCCGCAAAAGGGCAACCTGCCCGACAGCAGGCGCGCTAGCGCCAGCCTGCGGAAGTTTTTGCGATCAAATTGAGTCAAACAAGCCTCAATTTTACCTCAGGCTGCTCTTGTTGTTGCCCAAACATTGTCCGGCAATCCGTCTACGCTTTCACGAAAGGACGGTGTTGGAGACAAAATATGCTTACATCCAAAAAGCTTCACAGCCAGCCACGGCGCAACACAAGCACGCTTGATTTTGTGGATAGCGGCGGCAAGTTCATCATCGAAGAGAAGACCAAGCGCGAAGCGACGCGCCATATCACCGACGCTGTTCTTTGCACCGTTTCCGGTATCGTAATGCTGGGGTGCTACCTTGTGTTCATTCTTCCGCGGATTACCCTTTTTCGTGACAACTTTGGTGTCAGCTTGGCGGTGGTGATGGTTGCTATTACGCTGTCACTCTATGCATTGGCCACGAGGGGCTTCAAGCCGCAGGTCGGCTTTGACAAGGTCAAGAAACACTTCTGGATCTGCAAACTGAATGCCAGGGGCCATGCCCGCATCGTGACATATGTCCCGCGTGCCGACGTTCAGAGCTTTTTTGTCCGCCGCCCCGACGCCCCCTACAAGGATGCCCATCTCTGCGCGCGCATTCACGGCAAGCTTGGCCCTGTCACGCTCTTGCGGGGGAAGCTGGATGATATCGAAATGGCCCATCAGGCACTGTGCGGTCAGATGCGTGGCCAACAGATCGGCAAAGGCGTCAGACCTGTCCTGAGTGGCAACGTTGCCGCGACACGTCTGATACCCGGCTTGCGCGTCGGATCAGCATAGTGAAGGGACGGTCGGAAACATGTCACGTTTTCGGGCGCATCAGCGCCAGCACGGACAGGTTTGCCGGCCAACGACACCTCGATGACAGGGCGGCCGGTTGATGGCCGAAAAAGCCAAACCGGCGCATATTGCGCTTGTTGCATCCAGACCGGACGATGCTGCATCGGTCGCGGATTTCAAGAAGGCCCAAGATAGCAGCGCGGATGGTCTCAGCCGCGTCACAGAAGAACAGTTGGTCCAAGCGTTCAAGCAGGCCGCACTCCGGACCGAGGCAAACACCAAACATCCTGAAAAGGCTGCCCAGCAGAGCGAGAAGCCCCAAGGCCCTGATCGCACGATACGCGAGGAGCTTACCAAGCAGGCAATGCTGGCCATCGAGTACTGTCCGGATATTGCTGCGGCATGGGATACGTTGCGACCGCTTCCCAAAGAGTATCAGGACTGCTTTTTGTTCCTTATCGGTGCAAGACCACAGCAAGACGCAGGAAAGCTGGCAGCCAAGTTACTGGCGAAATACCGGAAGGTGCAGAAACCCTACCGTGATGAGGCGGCGAATGCGGCTCTTGCCAATGCGCGCACCATAGGCGCCGAAGCCGAAGCGGAATTCATGGCGGTCTATGAACTGCTTGGCGAAAGGGTCACACCCGAGGAGTTGCTTCGCAAGATTGAAGCCAAGTTTGGCCCCTCGGAACCGACGAGAACCAGACTACGTCAAGAGCAAGAGGCCCGTGAACGCGAAGCACGAGCGCTGGAAGCGCTTGAAAACAAAAGGCGCAAGCTGGAAGCTCTGGAACGTGAGGCCAAAGCGCGGGAGATCCGCGAGCGCGCGGAGCTTGAACAGAAAGCCCGTGAGCGGGAAGCGGAAAAGCGCAAGGAGATAGAGCGCGAGGCCCGCGAGAAGCAAACGCGCGAGGCGATTGAGGCACTCGAAGCGCAGATGCAGCAAGCGCTGGAGCAGGAAGCGCGGAAACGCAAAAAACGCGAAGCGCTGGAGTGGAAAAGACTGGAAGCGCAAGAAGCCCTTGTGCGGGATGCGCTTGCGCGCAAAGCAATGGTTCAGCAGGCAGGCCGCTACAACAGAGCGCCTCTGGGCTATGGGGCACTTGCGATTCTGCTTGCGCTGCTTGCGGCCGCGGCAATTGCAATCTGAAGCGGGCAAGCTGCGCCGGCCCTAGCCAACAATGCATGGCCCCAACCAGCACCAAAGGCGGCAGAGAAAACGCTTTGGTTCCGAACAACATATGCGGCCCGCAATAACGCGGCCTGACCCAAAGCGAGATATAGATTTGGAAAATGGCGCGGTTGACGGGGCTCGAACCCGCGACCCCCGGCGTGACAGGCCGGTACTCTAACCAACTGAGCTACAACCGCGCGTGAGGGGCGGGATAATCGCGGATGCGCAGGGCGTCAACGTAAATCCGCATCGGATCACCGTTTTTATGTGCCACCCGCCGTTTGCGAAGGCCGCAGCAAGGAAAGCTTCAAATCCAGTCGCACGCCATCGGTGCCTGCATCCCTGCGGAATTTACCAATCATTGCTGACTAGTGCCACTTGTCCCGATGCAGCTAGCGTTCCCAACGGGGAACCTGCAGCATCAAAACCGGCTTTCAAGAAAGGAAGGCAGTGGCGCGGTTGACGGGGCTCGAACCCGCGACCCCCGGCGTGACAGGCCGGTACTCTAACCAACTGAGCTACAACCGCGCATCTGCTTGTCCGGGCGCGCCCGAACGTGCGCTGCTTCTAAGTGGCTCTGCGCGCCCCGTCAAGCACTCTCAGCGCTCTGGCAGCGGAATAAATTCTGTGTCATCGCCGGGGGGCAATTGGAAGCGGCCATTCTGCCAGTCTCCGGCGCGCCATGCCTCTTTTGCGTCTTCGATACGCTCCTTGCTGGAGGCCACAAAGTTCCACCAGATATAGCGCGGCCCTTCCATTGTCGCCCCGCCCAAAAGCATGACACGCGCACCCTGCGGACCTGCCTTCATGCTGATGTGATCACTGGGGCGGAAGACCATCATCTTGCCCGCGTCGTAGGTTTCACCGGCGATTTCCACACTGCCTTCAAGCACATAGGCCCCACGGTCTTCGTGATTGTCCGGCAGCGGAAGCCCTGCACCCGGCGCAAGGGCAGCATCAAGATAGAACATCTCGGATGGTGTCGCGACCGGCGCGCGTGCGCCATAGGCCTCGCCCATGATCAGGCGGACCTGTTTGCCCTTGCCTTCCATCAGCGGCAAATCTTCCTTGGGGGCATGCACGAAAGCGGCCGCGCGATCCTCGGCCCCTTTCGGCAACGCGATCCACGACTGAATTCCGAACAGGCTCTGCGGTCTTGTGCGCGCCGCGCCATCGATCCGTTCCGAATGGGTGATCCCGTGTCCGGCAATCATCAGGTTGACCGCACCCGGCGCGATCCATTGGTCCGTCCCCAGACTGTCACGGTGATGAATGGTACCACGATGCAGATAGGTGACCGTCGCCAGACCGATATGCGGGTGCGGACGCACGTCAATGCCCTGCCCTGTCACGAATTCGGCAGGCCCCATCTGATCAAAAAAGATAAACGGCCCCACCATCTGACGCCGCGGTGCCGGCAAAGCGCGACGCACCTCAAAGCCGCCGATATCGCGGGCGCGCGGGACAATGACAGTCTCGATCGCATCAAAGGCGTCACCTGTCGGGCAATCAGGATCAAGGGCGGGGTTCCAACTCATGTCGCATCTCCATTCGTTCGGGTTAGTGCCAAGATACGCTGTGCGGCATTGGATGATAGACGGCTGAACGAATAGTGTTTGTGCATGAATGCACAAAAACACAGCAGTCCCCACGCGGCACTCCCGAACAAAACCAGACATGCAAAGAGATGGTGGGTGATGAGAGGCTCGAACTCCCGACATCTTCCGTGTAAAGGAAGCGCTCTACCAACTGAGCTAATCACCCGATGCGGCATCGTTTAGACCAGCCGTGCGGGTTGTGCAAGCCTCATTCCAACAGGAATTGGTCGCCATTTTTCAAATGATAAACACAGCCCTGCCCGCCATGGGCTGTCCGTACCGCATGGGCCTTTTCACCAACGACAAGGCCCCGGATCATACTGCTGGTGATTCCGTGGGTGACCAGAACTGCGGGTCCCGTCAGATCGGCAAGAAACGCGCGGCAGCGCAGCTTGAGCCGTGCAAAACCTTCGCCATTCGGGGCAATCTCGTATTGCGCCATGAAGGGGTCTTTGCCCTTGGGCATCGGAAGTTCATCCCGCAGGCGGCCTGACCAGTCGCCAACGCCGATCTCCCGCAAGCGGTCATCGGTGCGGATATGATCCGCAATACCCGCCAAAGCGATCCCCGCTGTTTGAAAGGCACGGCCTTGCGGGCTTGTCAGGAACGTGAAACCCCGCAGGTCGCGCCCCGAAAGAATGGCGTGTTGGCGCGCAGCATCACGCAGACCCTTTTCAGTCAACGGTGAATTCAGTTCCCCCTGCAAACGGTTTTCGGCGTTCCACGTCGTTTCTCCGTGGCGCAGGATGTAGATTTCCGGATGGGACATAAGGGGCTCGCAGGTCAGGCGTCGTCACCGGTGCGGGCTGCCTTTGCGGCGTTCTTCGGGGTGCGCAACTTCAGTGTCATCACAGCGGCCCCGCCATCAAGTGGCTTTGATTTCACAACGCGCAGCTTGCCCAACGGCGGCACGTTGACCTCGGCCCCGTCGCGCAATGCGTCGCCAAGCACCGCAAGAGCAGCCTCGACCGCCGGTTTCACATCACGCTTCTTGAGGTTGGTGCGCAAGACCACCTTATCAAGCAATGCAGGCTTTTTGACAGGGGTGGTCTGGGTTTCTTTCGGGGGGGTTGCCATGGTTTTGGTCCTTTGATCCGTTCGCGCCATTACCACGTGTGCCACCCCAAAGGTCAAGCAGGTAGCTCAGGAAAAAGGCGCCCCCGTCAAACGAGGGCGCCCTGAGGGTTCGTTCTTGCGGGGTGCGCTAGTGCGCGCGAGCCGCCGCCCCACCGTCGTCCGCTTTGAGTGCGGCGGCGGCGGCTTCTTCTGCGGCTTCGTCCCACTCGATGGGTTCCGGCTTACGCACCAGCGCGTGTTCCAGAACCTCGGACACGTGCCGTACAGGGATGATCGTCAGCCCCTCTTTCACGTTATCGGGGATCTCCGGCAAGTCCTTGGCGTTGTCCTGCGGGATCAGCACGGTGGTGATGCCACCACGCAAGGCTGCCAACAGCTTTTCCTTCAAGCCGCCGATGGGCATCGCGTTGCCGCGCAAAGACACCTCGCCAGTCATTGCGATATCCTTGCGCACCGGAATGCCCGTCAGCACCGACACAATGGACGTGACCATCGCCAGACCCGCACTCGGGCCGTCCTTGGGCGTTGCCCCGTCCGGTACGTGGACGTGAATGTCCAGCGTGTCGAACTTCGGCGGTTTCACACCGATCTCGGGCGCGATGGAGCGGACATATGATGATGCGGCATCGATCGATTCCTTCATCACGTCGCCCAGTTTGCCCGTGGTCTTCATCCGGCCTTTGCCCGGAAGGCGCAGCGCTTCGATATTCAAAAGCTCGCCCCCGACCGAAGTCCATGCCAGACCGGTGACAACACCGACCTGGTCCTCTTCCTCGGCCAGCCCGTAGCGGTACTTCTGCACGCCAAGGAAGTCAGAAAGATTGTCCGCTGTGACCGCGATCACATCGGCTTCTTTCTTGACGATCTTGGTCACCGCCTTGCGGGCGATCTTGGCCAGTTCCCGCTCCATGTTCCGCACACCGGCTTCACGGGTGTAATACCGCACAATCGCCGTCAGCGCGTCGTCGGAGACAGAGAATTCCTTCTCTTTCAAACCATGGTTTTTCATCACCTTCGGCAGCAAGTGCTGGCGCGCGATCTCGCGCTTTTCGTCCTCGGTGTAACCGGCCAGCGGAATGATCTCCATCCGGTCCAAGAGCGGCCCCGGCATGTTGTAGGAGT
>CAZTKF010000084.1:0-11965 GCA_964614205.1 uncultured Loktanella sp.
CCCGCAACCAAAGCGTTATGAGCGCTCTGCTCTAACCAATTGAGCTACAGGCCCCCTTGATGGGAATTGGACTACCAGACAGGCGCGGTGCGTCAAGGCCGGAATGACAGCGTGTACCAATTCCTGTTCCCTTTGATGGAACGATGCGGTAACGAACGCCAAACGTGACAGGAGCTGCCCCATGACCAACAAGACTGGCCTGACTTATGCTGATGCAGGGGTCGATATCGATGCTGGCAATAGCCTTGTGGAACGGATCAAACCGGCTGCCAAGCGCACCGCACGTCCGGGGGTCATGGCGGGGCTTGGCGGTTTTGGGGCGCTTTTCGATCTCAAAGGGGCAGGGTACAGCGATCCGGTGCTGGTGGCTGCAACAGACGGTGTCGGCACCAAGCTGCGCATCGCGATTGACACAGGCAATGTTGATACCATCGGGATTGATCTGGTTGCAATGTGCGTGAACGATCTGGTGTGTCAGGGCGCTGAGCCATTGTTTTTTCTTGATTATTTTGCCACAGGCAAACTGGAACTGGATGCGGCGACACGGATCATCGAAGGGATTGCTGCTGGCTGCGCGGCCTCGGGTTGTGCCCTGATCGGTGGTGAAACGGCGGAAATGCCGGGGATGTATCACGCGGGTGATTTCGATCTGGCCGGTTTTGCCGTTGGTGCGATGGAGCGCGGCGCAGAGCTGCCCGCAGGCGTGCAAGAGGGCGATGTTCTGCTGGGGCTGGCCTCGGACGGGGTGCATTCCAACGGCTATTCTCTGGTCCGCCGGATTGTTGATCTCTCAGGCCTCGGTTGGGATGACGATGCGCCCTTTGCCGACGCGACCTTGGGGGCGGCTTTGCTCGCGCCGACGCGGCTTTACGTCAAACAGGCACTGGCGGCCGTGCGGGCAGGGGGCGTGCATGCGCTGGCCCATATCACAGGCGGAGGCCTGACCGAGAACCTGCCGCGCGTCTTGCCCGATGGACTGGGCGCGCAGCTTGATCTGGACGCATGGGATTTGCCGCCTGTGTTCCGCTGGCTGGCCGAAACCGGCGGTATGGCCGAGGCAGAGTTGCTCAAGACATTCAACGCAGGGATCGGCATGGTGCTGGCGGTGGATGCAGGTCAGGCTGCTGCCTTGAGCACACTTTTGACCGATGCTGGCGAAACGGTGCTTCAACTGGGCACTGTGGCCCAAGGCCAGGGCGTCAGCTATTCCGGCGCGCTTTTGTGACCAAACGGGTTGCGATCCTGATTTCCGGGGGCGGCTCGAACATGGTGGCCCTCGCGCAGTCCATGAAGGGCGATCATCCGGCGCGTCCGGTGCTGGTGCTGTCCAATGATCCTGATGCCGGTGGTCTTGCCAAGGCGCGCGCCCTGCACATCCCGACATGCGCAATTGACCACAAGCCGTTTGGCAAGGATCGCGCCGGTTTTGAAGCCGCATTGCAGGAGGCGCTGGAAGAAGCGCAGCCTGACATCATTTGCCTTGCGGGTTTCATGCGCATTCTAACACCCGCATTCACGGCCAAATGGGACGGCCGGATGCTGAACATTCATCCCTCGCTGCTGCCGAAATACAAGGGGCTTCACACCCACGCGCGCGCACTTGAGGCTGGCGACATAGAACATGGTTGCACCGTTCACGAGGTGACCGCTGCTTTGGATGATGGCCCGATCCTTGGGCAGGCACGTCTGCAAGTGTTGGCAGATGACACGCCCGCGACGCTGGCGGCACGGCTTTTGCCGCTTGAGCATGCGCTTTATCCGGCAGTGTTGCGCCGCTTTGCAGCGGGAGACCGGACCCCTGTCATGCTGCAAGGCTGAGCCTGCGCTTTTCATCGCCCGCACAATCGCCTATCAGTGCAGGACTGCTTGACAAGCGATTTGCGACTGACGGAAAGACATGAAGAAAATCACAACGACCGAAGACTTGGCCGCATTCTGCCAAGAGGCCGCAAAACGCGCATATGTGACTGTCGATACAGAGTTTTTGCGGGAACGGACGTATTATTCCAAGCTTTGTCTGGTGCAACTGGCCTATCAGGATGAAAACGGGGCGGATGCTGCCCTTGTCGATCCGCTGGTCGAGGGGCTGTCGCTTGAGCCTCTGTACGATCTGTTCAGGGACCACGGTTGTGTCAAAGTGTTTCACGCCGCCCGTCAGGATCTCGAGATTTTCTATGTTGATGCCGGTGTGATCCCCGAGCCGTTATTCGATACGCAGGTCGCTGCCATGGTCTGCGGCTTTGGCGAACAGGTGGGCTATGAAACGCTGGTGCGCAAAATCGCCAAATCCGATCTGGATAAATCCTCGCGCTTTACGGATTGGTCGCGGCGCCCGCTGACCGATGCACAGGCAAGCTATGCATTGGCAGATGTGACGCATCTGCGCGACATCTACGAATACCTTTCGGCGCGTCTGGCCAAGTCGGGCCGCGCCAAATGGGTGGCCGAGGAAATGGATGTGCTGGAAGACCCGGCCACCTATCAGGCACACCCCGATCAAGCATGGAAACGCGTCAAGACACGCACCCAGTCGGGCAAATTTCTGGCCATCGTGCGCGAACTGGCCCGTTTCCGCGAAACCTATGCCCAGGAGCGGAACATCCCGCGCAATCGGGTGTTCAAGGACGATGCCTTGGTTGAACTGGCTTCGACCAAGCCGCAATCAGAGAAAGATCTGGGGCGGTCGCGGCTGTTGCTGCGCGAGGCCCGCAAGGGTGACATTGCCACAGGGATTCTGGCTGCGATCAAGGCAGGTATGGCCGTCAGGCCCGAAGACATGCCCCGCGTTGACAACGCCCGCGCCAAGCTGCAGGTGAATCCGGCTCTGGCAGACATGTTGCGGGTGCTGCTCAAGGCAAGGACCGACGATGCCGAGGTTGCCCCAAAGCTGATTGCCAGTTCCGCCGATCTGGATGCATTGGCCGCAGGCCAGCGCGATGTGGCCGCACTCAAGGGCTGGCGCCGTGAGGTTTTCGGCACTGACGCGCTCGAGCTTTGCGAAGGGCGCGTCGGTCTGGCCGTGAAGGGCCAGAAGGTTGTTACCGTGGCGCTTTGATCTGGACGTCGCGGGGCTGGGCGCCTACATCCGGTTGAGGCACAGAAAAACCAAGGGCAGCAGATGGCCAATCCTGAATTTGAAGACCTTGTCGATACCTTCGCGTTCCTTGACGACTGGGAAGACCGCTATCGCCATGTAATCGACATGGGCAAGGCAATGCCGCCGCTTGAAGATGCGCTGCGCGTCCCTGCCACCAAGGTCGATGGCTGTGCAAGTCAGGTCTGGCTGGTGCCCACTATCAAGGACGGCATGTTTACTTTTCGTGGCGAAAGCGATGCGATGATCGTACGCGGGCTGATCGCAGTACTGATTGCGCTTTATAACAATCTGCCGGTTGCAGAGGTGGCCAAGGTTGATGCTGCCGCAGAGTTAGGGCGGCTGGGGCTGAATGATCATCTGTCGGCTCAACGCTCGAACGGGTTGCGGGCTATGGTGGAACGAATCCGCGAAACGGCGGCCACAGCTGCCTGAGGCAGGATCTCAGGAAATCGTGGTGAGGGCGGTGCTGAGATCACCATAGCCGGTCAATCTGCGCTCGAACGCCAGCCCCAGCCTGTGGGCGCAGGCCTGCGCCTTTTCTGTCAGGGCAGGGTCATCGGTCTGGGCCTGATAGACTAGTTTCTCGTAGTTTCCGAAATACATGTCGCGCAGGTCGGGATGCCGGTCCAGCCCCAGGGGTTCCCATACAAATGCATCGAACTGGCGCACCAGAAAGTCGGTCAGGTAGAACGCCGTAGCCTCATCACGGGCAGCAAACCTGTCATTGCCTTCAAAGAAGGAATAGCAATGCGGGCCAGCAACCATCTGGACACCCATCTCTGCGCAGGCGGCCTTTAGCTGACCGCCCGTGCCGCAATCGGCATAGACGACGAAAAGCGCGTCATAGGCATCGCGATAGGTGTCGACGGCCTTGCGGACCGCCGGCACGATCCTTTCGGGATGGTTGTGCAGAATGGCGGGCAGGCACTGTAGATCAAGATGTGACAGGCCATTGGCTGCCTTGATGTCAAGAATTTCGCGGGCCAGCGCACCGCAGGCAATCAGCAGCACACGCCCTTCACCCTTTGGGGCAATGCCTTCGGTTGTCAGGGTCGCGTCTGTTGTCATTTCCTGCCTGATGCGTTGCTGCGCTGTCTGTCGCTGAACCAGCGCCACGCAAAAGAGGCACACACAGCAATCAGGCCCAGCACTGCTAACCCGACTGCGGGTACGACCTGTATTTGCCCGATCACAGCAAGCGCGCCTGCAATTGTCGCCGCCGCAAGTGCCATGACCAGCACAAGAATCAAGATTAGTCTGTCGATTGGCATGTCATCCTCCTGCACATTCCAGATAGGACGGCCATGCCAATTTTGTAAGATCAGACGGCCGTCGCACCCTGATTGTGTTTGCGCGCCATGAATGTCTTGGCAGTTTCAACCGCAACGGCCGCATCACGGCAATAGGCGTCAGCGCCGATGGCCTTGCCGAATTCCTCGTTCAGCGGGGCACCGCCAACCAGCACGACATAATCGTCACGCAGGCCCTTCTCGACCATCGTATCGATCACGACCTTCATATAGGGCATGGTCGTCGTCAGCAGTGCTGACATGCCAAGGATATCGGGCTGTTCGGCTTCCAGCGCCTCAAGATACGCCTCGACTGCGTTGTTGATGCCCAGATCGACGACTTCGAAACCCGCCCCTTCCATCATCATGGAAACAAGGTTCTTGCCGATATCGTGGATGTCACCCTTGACTGTACCGATCACCATCTTGCCAACACGTGGCGCGCCTGTTTCGGCCAGCAACGGCTTGAGGATGGCCATGCCGCCCTTCATCGCGTTGGCAGCCAGAAGCACCTCTGGCACAAACAGGATACCGTCGCGGAAGTCATGGCCGACGATCGTCATGCCACCCACAAGGGCCTCTGTCAGAATGCGGTAGGGTTCCCAGCCGCGCTCCAGAAGGATATTCACGCCTTCTTCGATCTCTTCCTTCATCCCGTCATAAAGGTCATCGAACATCTGCGCGACGAGGTCTTCGTCATTCAGTTCGGACAGGATGATATCGTCTTCTTCCTCGGACATGGCCAAGCCTTTGCAAAGTTTTGTTAATCCTTAGTGCGCCGGATTGTGGAAAACTACCTGCTGATTTCCGACATGTCCATGAACATGACCGACCTGTCCTTGCTTGTGTTCTTGAAATGTTCTAATAAAGATTATGGTTGATTTGCCCCCACAGACATCACATCGCACACCGGGGCGGGCCGCGGGTACGAACCCGGCAGTGCGGTTTGACGGGCTGCATGCTGAAGCTGTCGATGATGGCTGGTCACCCCCGCAGGACAGGCCCGTTCTGCGCACCGAAGTGTCTGATGAAATGGCCCGCACCATCATATCACGCAACACATCGCCGGATCTGTCGTTCGACCGGTCGATCAATCCTTACCGCGGGTGTGAACACGGGTGTATCTATTGCTTTGCCCGCCCCAGTCATGCCTATCTCGGTCTTTCACCGGGTCTTGATTTCGAAACCAAACTGGTCGCGCGTCCCAACGCGGCAGAGCAGTTGCGCAAGGAACTGTCGCATCCGCGTTATGTTCCCCGGATGATTGCAATCGGGACAAATACGGACCCCTATCAGCCGATTGAAAAGACGCGCGGGATCATGCGTGATGTGTTGGATGTGTTGCGCGATTTCAATCACCCAGTAGGGATCGTCACCAAGGGTACACTGATTGAACGCGACGTGGACATATTGGCGGCCATGGCGCGGCAGGGGCTGGCGCGGGTCGGTATCTCGATCACCACACTCGACCCGAAAACCGCCCGCGCGATGGAGCCGCGGGTGCCGACGCCCGCAGCACGGTTGCGCACGATCAGGCGGCTGACCGACGCTGGTGTGCCGGTGCGGGTCATGGTCTCTCCGATTATTCCAGCGCTGACCGATCATGAACTGGAAACCATTCTTGCGGCGGCAAGGGACGCCGGGGCAGTCGCGGCCTCTTCGATTGCCCTGCGACTGCCGCGCGAAGTGGCGGGGCTGTTCCGCGACTGGGTGGCCGAGCACTACCCCGACCGCGCGGTGCGAATTATGGGACGTATCCGTGAACTGCATGGCGGCAAGGACTATGATCCCGCCTTCGGGTCCCGCATGACGGGACAAGGGCAATGGGCCGCGATCATGCGGCAGAGGTTTAGACTGGCGACGCGGAGACTTGGGCTGGACCGATCATTGCCGCCTCTGCGCACAGATCTGTTTGCGCGCCCTCCACAACCGGGCGATCAGCTCTCATTTCTCTAGCGTCGGCAAGTGCTCTTGATTTCGGAGCCTCCGGCGGAGGTATTTGTCAACATGAGAAGAGATGTTCAATTCTTCTTAACCAATACCGGCGAATATCACAGGACGGTACAGGCTGAGGAGCCGATGACCGTAACGTGAGAAGCCCCGTGCGGTCGCAAGATTGGCACGGGGTCATCCATTCAGGGGGCTTTGCCGCGTCTTCTTATGTTCAAAAATACCTCGGGGGGCCGCCAAAGGCGGCGGGGGCAGCGCCCCCTCGACCGTTGTGTCAGCTGCGCCGGCGGCGTCCCCTGCGTGGCGATGCCTCCGCGCCGGCACCGTCTGTACCGTCAGACGCGGAAGAGAAATCGCCAAGTGCTGCCGTGATGGTTTCAAGGCTCGGGCGCGGGCCCTTGGGGCGTGTTTCCAGTGCTTCGCGCATGGCCCGCAGGTGTTCGGGCGTTGTTCCGCAGCACCCGCCAATGATGGTTGCGCCGCAATCACGCGCAAGGACGGCATAATCGGCCATCAACGCGGGCGTGCCGTCATAGTGGATGTGCCCGTCGTGGTACTTTGGGATGCCTGCGTTGCCCTTGGCAATCAGCGGCAAGCTGGCGTCCGCCTCGACAAAACCCAGTATTGTCCGCAACAGATCGGACGCGCCGACACCGCAATTGGCGCCAAAAGCCAGCGGTTGGTGGGGCAGTTTGGCGACTTTCTTGACCATCTGTGCAGAGGTCAGCCCCATCATGGTGCGCCCTGCGGTGTCAAAGCTCATGGTGCCGCACCACGGCATTTCGGCCAGCGCAAAGGCTTCGGCTGCGGCGGCGAATTCTTCGGCTGCGCTGATCGTTTCGACCCAGAGCACGTCAACACCGCCCGCTTTCAGCCCCTCGGCTTGTTCGTGGAACATCTCGACAGCAGTTTCATGGGTAAGGCTGCCCATGGGCGACATGATCTCGCCGGTCGGGCCGACAGAGCCTGCCACGACGATCGCGCGTCCCGATGCATCTGCCACCTCGCGCCCGAGTTCTGCCGCCGCCTTGTTCAGTTCCATCACGCGCCCTTCGGCGCCGTGCAACTTGAGCCGGGACGCATTCGCGCCAAAGCTGTTGGTCAGGAAAATATCGCTGCCCGCGTCGGCCGCCCCTTTGTAAAGCGCTGTGATCTTGGCGGTTTCTACCACGTTCCACAGCTCGGGTGCATCACCTGACATCAACCCCATGTTGAACAGGTTGGTGCCTGTCGCACCATCCGCCATCAGCCAGTCGCGCGTTTGCAGCAAGGTAGAAAGGGCGTTGGTCATCACGGTGTCCTGAATGTCATGGGTGTTTTTGCTCTCATGTTCAGAGCGAAGATGCAATTGCAGAGCGTGCATGTTCATTATGCGCGCAATGTGAAGACCGCGCGCGTCTGGCGCGGTCCGAATGCGACAGGTGCTCTAGACTTCGTCCATCAGTTGGGCTTTTGCGACGGTCATCAGTTCGGCCATTTTGGCGCGGATCGTCGCTTCATCGGCCTTGTCGCCCAGATCACCCGATACCTTGCGGAAGACATCTTCGTGACCGGCTTCTTCAAAGTCCGATTTTACGACTTCCTTGGCATAGTCGTCGGCCTCTGAGCCGGTTTTCCCCAAAAGTTCTGCCGCCCAGAGGCCCAACAATTTGTTGCGGCGTGCGTCTGCTTTAAACTGCATTTCAGCATCGTGGGCGAATTTGTTTTCAAACGCATTTTCGCGATCGTCAAAGGTGCTCATTGGTCTGGCCTCGTGATTGGAACAACTGTTGTGTATGATATGCCTTGCCGGGTGCTTGCCCGCAAGGGGGGCTTGCACTATGACGCGCACATGACACGGCCCGTGGCGGGCCGTATGAGCGGGGCAAGGGGTCAGCATGGCACGCCGTAAAAAGATTTATGAAGGCAAGGCAAAGGTTCTTTATGAAGGTCCCGAGCCGGGCACATTTGTCCAGTATTTCAAGGATGATGCGACGGCTTTCAACGCCGAGAAGAAGGCCGTGATCGAGGGGAAGGGCGTATTGAACAACCGCCTGTCCGAGTTTTTCATGACCGGTCTGGGACAACTTGGAATCCCCACACATTTTATCAAACGCCTGAACATGCGCGAGCAATTGATCCGTCAGGCCGAAATTATTCCGCTTGAAGTGATCGTGCGCAACTTTGCCGCCGGCACCATGGCCAAGCGGATGGGTATGGAAGAGGGGACAGCCCTGCCGCGCCCCGTGGTGGAATTTTCCTACAAGGATGATAGTCTTGGCGATCCGCTGGTGCCCGAGGAATACATCATTGCATTCGGCTGGGCCTCGCAACAGGAAATGGACGATATCGTCAGCCTTGCCCTGCGCGTGAACGACTGGATGTCGGGTGTCATGTATGGCGTGGGCATCAAGCTGATTGATTTCAAGATCGAGATTGGCCGTGTCTGGGAGAATGATTTCCAGAGATTGATCCTGGCCGACGAGATCAGCCCCGACAGTTGCCGCCTGTGGGATATCGAGACGGGCCAGAAGCTCGACAAGGACGTATTCCGCCGCGATCTGGGCAATCTGGCGGATGCCTATACCGAGGTCGCACGGCGTCTGGGTGTCATGCCGTCAAATGTGACCCACACAAACCCAAAGCCCACACTGATCAACTAAGAGGATCAAAATTCGATGAAAGCCCGTGTACATGTGATGTTGAAGAACGGTGTTCTGGACCCGCAAGGCGAGGCTGTTCGCCATGCGCTTGGCAGTCTGGGATTTGAAGGGGTCGAGGGCGTGCGTCAGGGCAAGATCATCGAGCTTGATCTGGCTGATGGCACATCCGAGGACACCATCACCGAGATGTGCGAAAAGCTTCTCGCGAATACTGTGATCGAAAGCTACGCGGTCGAGGTGCTCTGATGCGCGCGGCTGTCATCGTATTCCCCGGATCGAACTGCGACCGCGATATGGCTGTGGCGCTCAAAGCGGCCGGCGCAGAGGTCAGCATGGTCTGGCACAAGGACGCCAGCCTGCCCGAAAAGGTGGATCTGGTGGCCATTCCGGGCGGGTTTTCCTTTGGAGATTACCTGCGCTGCGGGGCGATTGCCGCGAAATCCCCGATCTGTAAGGCCGTGGTCGACCATGCAGCGCGTGGCGGCTATGTGCTGGGCGTTTGCAACGGCTTTCAGGTTCTGACCGAGACTGGCCTGCTGCCGGGAGCTTTGATGCGCAATGCAAACCTTAAGTTCATCTGCAAAACAGTTGATCTCAAAGTTGAAACCTCCAATTCGGCGTTTACCGAAGGCTACACATCTGGTGATGTTGTGCGCTATCCTGTGGCGCACCACGACGGGAACTATACTGTCGATGATGTCACACTGTCGGCCTTGAAAGCGGAAGAGCGGATCGCGTTTACCTATGTCGAGAACCCGAACGGGTCTGTGGCTGATATTGCGGGCATCCTGTCGGAGAACCGGCGTGTTCTTGGCATGATGCCGCACCCCGAGCGCGCGGTCGATGCAGGCCACGGCGGAACCGACGGACAGGCGCTTTTCCGCGGGCTGGTGGCGCAACTCGCGCAGGCCTGATCTGCTTGCTTGCCGCAGTGCAGGCAGCGCCATAGACTGCCGCCATGATGAGACTGCGGAAATTCTCGGGCGGGAAAGGCAGGGGCAGGTGGTATCTGCGCCTTGCTGTCCTTGTGATCAGCCTTCTGGCGGTCATCGTGATCTATGTGTCCAACCAGTTTCTGACCCAGCGGTTTACCGAAACAATCAGTAATCGCTCCGAGGTCCGGCTGGCGCTTTATGTGACCAACCTCATGAATGAATTGCAGCGCAATTCCGTTGTGCCACAGCTGTTGTCGCGGGATCCGGCGCTGATTTCCGCACTTGAGGATCGCAATTATTCGCAATCTACCGCGCGGCTCTTGTCATTTGTGGATGAAATCGGTGCCGCGTCGCTGACCTTGCTGGACCGTGACGGGCGTGCAGTGGCCGCGACCGACCGCAAGGAAATTGGGGTCGACCATCGCAATACGCCTTATTTTGTTGATGCACTCCGCAACAACCAGACGGTCTATACCACCTATCTCAACAACGAAGGGGCCTATGCCTATATTTATTCGCGCCAGATCGAGGTGAGGGGCGAATTGCTGGGTGTCATCATGGTCGAGGTGGATGGCCAGAGGCTTGAAACCGGATGGGCCGGGGTGTCGGATGCGGTGCTGGTCATGGACAGCGAAGGCACGATCATCATGGCGACCGAGCCGCGTTGGCGTGGTCTGAGCGAAGAGGCCGCACTGGCCCGACAATCGGCCCCGTCCGCCATCGAGCGCGCGATCAGGGCGACCCAAGGCTGGGCGGCCTTGCCAGCCGACGCCTATTTGCGCGGCGAGGCCGTATTGCGCCGCGAGATGCGGGTGCCGCATCAGGGCTGGCGAATGGTCAGCTATACCACCTACAACTCGGTCCGCGAACGGGTGAACGGCATTCTGGCCCTGGAGGTCATGGGATTCGCGATCCTTCTGGCGCTGCTCTTTTGGTCGACGTCACGCCGGACAGCGTCGCGGCTGGTCTTTTTCCAGCGCGAGTCAGCAGAGCTTCGCGCATTGAACCGCCGTTTGCAGCGGGAAATTGCCGAGCGTGAAAAGGTCGAAAAGACGCTGGAAGTGGCCGAACAGACCATTGCGCAGTCGTCCAAACTGGCGGCCTTGGGCGAGATGTCGGCGGCTGTCAGCCACGAGTTGAACCAACCTTTGGCCGCGATGAAAACCTACCTGGCCGGTGCGCGCCTGCTGCTGCAACGCGACCGCCCTGAAGAGGCGTTGTCTTCCTTCCAGCGGATCGACGATTTGCTGGAACGGATGGGCGCGATTACCCGTCAGCTCAAGTCCTATGCGCGCAAGGGGTCAGAGGCGTTTGAGCCTGTAGATACAAGGGCTGCGGTATCAACTGCGCTGGCCCTGATGGAACCACAACTGAAGACCCGCGCGGTGAATATCATCCGCACCCTGCCCAATGAACCGGTGATGATCGTGGGCGACAGGCTGCGGCTGGAACAGGTGATTATCAACCTCTTGCGCAACGCGTTGGACGCCACCAAATCAGCAGCGAACCCGACGATCGAGATCCTATTGGCAGCAGGTGACACGGTGAGCATCCAGATCCGCGACAATGGCGAGGGCATCGAGAATCTCGATGAATTGTTCGAGCCGTTTTACACCACCAAACAACCCGGTGACGGGGTTGGGCTTGGGCTTGCTATCTCCTCTGGCATCGTGAACGATTTGGGCGGGCGCCTGACCGCGCGCAATGCGGTTGATGGCGGTGCTATATTCGAGGTGCAACTGCCGAGACTCCGGCAGGATGTCGCCGCGGCAGAGTAAGGAAAAGATCATGAGCAAGGTCATGAAAATCGCAATCGTCGATGACGAAAAAGATATGCGACAGTCGATTTCACAGTGGTTGGCGCTCTCGGGTTTCGACACGGAAACCTTTGCATCGGCCGAAGACGCCCTGAAGGGGCTGGGCAGCGACTATCCGGGAATTGTGGTCAGCGACATCAAGATGCCCGGCATGGATGGGATGCAGTTTCTCAAAAAGATCAAAGGTGTCGACAGCTCCCTACCGGTGATCATGATTACCGGCCACGGCGACGTG
>CAZTKF010000084.1:11975-12877 GCA_964614205.1 uncultured Loktanella sp.
AAGCCTTTCAACCCCGACCGGATGACGGAGTTGGCCAAGAAGGCGACTTCCGCCCGCCGTCTGACGCTGGACAACCTTGAGCTGCGGCGTGAATTGTCCGATGGGTCTGCACTGATCAAAAAGCTGATCGGCCAGTCACCACCGATGGAACGGCTGAAAGAGGATATTCTTGATCTGGGGCAGGCCGACGGGCATGTGCTGATCGAAGGGGAAACAGGGACCGGGAAAACGCTGGTGGCCCACGCGCTGCACGCTGTGGGTGCCCGTGCCAGCAAGAAATTTGTCCTGCTTAGTTGTTCGGCCTATGACGAGGAAACGCTTGGCCGCATCATCTTTGGTCCCGCCAATGACGATGAGCCGATCCCGGCAATGGAAGAGGCGCGCGGCGGCACGCTGGTGCTGGAAGACATCGAAGCGCTGAGCCATACGTTGCAAGCCCGCTTGCTGACCGCAATCAACCACCAAGGCACACCTGCCGAAACCCGGATCGTGGCGATCTGCAACCTGCAGGAACAGGACCAGACCTGCGAAAGCGTGCTGCGGCCCGACCTTTTCTATCGGCTTGCCGCTCTGCGGATGACTGTGCCACCCCTGCGCCAGCGCGGAGAGGATATTCTGACGCTCTTTACCCGGTTGGGTGAACAGTTTGCCGAGGAATACGGCTGCGACGCCCCCGAGGTCAGCGCACAAGAGGCGGCCCAACTCTTGCAGGCCCCGTGGCCGGGGAATGTCCGGCAGCTGATCAACGTGGCCGAACGGGCCGTGCTGCAAAACCGCCGCGGGTCAGGCTCTATTGCATCGCTCTTGATGGCTGACACCGAAGACATGAAGCCGACGATGACGACCGAAGGCAAGCCGCTGAAAGAATTTGTGGAAGCTTTCGAACGGATGCTGATCGATAA
>CAZTKF010000085.1:0-12833 GCA_964614205.1 uncultured Loktanella sp.
GCAAAAGCGCCCTCCGGGGGGAGGTCGGGCGCTGCCCGGCCATGCCGGGCGGGGTGTTTGGTGAGAGGCATCGCCAATCTTGCCGGGGAGCCCCCCAACCGTGCCCCTGTGTACATACGCATTGTGTACAGCTTGTGTACGGGATGTGTACGCCCCTTTCCCTTGCGTCACGCCGCCCTATTTCCCCCTTATGCGCTATTTGATCCTCGCCCTTTTCCTCGCCTCACCTTTGGCCGCACAAGAGATTGAAACCGATCTCGAACTGGTGCTGCTGGCCGATGCTTCCGGCTCGATCGACGCCGATGAACTGGCGTTCCAGCGCCAGTCCTACGCCATTGCCATCACCGACCCTGCGGTGGTGTCAGCCATCGAGAACACCCTCTACGGTTCCATCGCGGTCACCTATGTGGAGTGGGCCACGAACCAGTCCACCGTCGTCGACTGGATGGTGATTGCGGATATGGAAAGCGCCACAGCCTTTGCCGAGGCCCTGATCGGCCCGCCCCGTCAGGCCAGCGGTCGCAATGCCATCGGGTCGGCGTTGCTTTATGGCAAGGACCGGATTGAAGGCAACGATATCAGGGGGTTCCGCCGCGTGATCGATTTTTCCGGCGACAGCATGGGCAACACATATGGTCCGCCCATCACCGTCGCACGCGACGAAGTCGTTGCAGCGGGTATCACCATCAACGCCCTGCCCATCCTGCGCAACGAAAGCTTCATGGGGTTCGACCTGCCGGCGGCCTACGAGCAGAATATCATCGGTGGCCCCAACGCCTTTGTCATGCCAGCGCGGTCTGGCCCCGAGTTCACCGACGCCGTGCGCCGCAAACTTATTCTGGAGATCGCAGGAACCACCCCTGAAACACAGTTCGCGTCACTCTTGCTGGATGGACTCAAGATAGGCGAGTAGATCGACAATCGGCTGCGATGTCATGATCGGCTGGCCGGTTTCGGCCTTTGTCGCAACATCCGTCCCTTCAAAGAAATCCCCGTAGACCGGCATCATGCTGCCGTGGCTGACCAGCGGGTCGCGCCCGTCAATGCGCATCACAACGCGGCGCGTCGGAAACACCCCTTCATTGCCAGCAGCCAGCGCGGTCAGGTCCGCAGGCGCCACGACCAGTGACGGAGACATCGGGCCGTTACCCGTCGCAGCATTGCCGTGGCACGTTGCACAGTAGAACCGGAAAAGCGCTTCACCCTGCACGACATCCTGAGCCACCGCAGGCGCCGCAAGGCCAAGGGCCACGGCCAAAGGAATAAGTCGCATCACGTCCTCCTTCACGTCTGTTATCGTGACGATATGGCGGCCGGCCAGCGGGCGCGTTGATGCAAATCAAGCTTTAGCGCAAGACCAGATTTCCAAGGGCCGCACGGATGACGCTGTCGGTGTCGTCACTGTCGCCGGATACGGCCAATCCTACTAAGGCCCCCTTTTCCCCGCCAAAGGCACGGGCATAATCTGCTGCCAAATCAACGCTTTCGCTGAACGAACCCGTCCCAGCCTGTCTGAGCGCGATCGTCACGCCCTGCCCTTGTGGCCCGTAAGGTGACGGGATCACTTGGCCCCGCGCATGGTTCCCGCCCCATGCATACTGCATGATACGCACATCCTCATTACCCAGAAGGCTCCGGATATTCGCCCCTTCAAGTCCGGGGGCGAGGTTTTCAGGCACAAACACAAAATAAACCGAGATATTGCGGTCATCCCCGCCCTTCAGGCTCAGATCGGTGGCGGGGACAGATTGATCGACAGCCCAACTCCAGGAGGCCCCGCGCGTTCCCCAGTCTCCGCGGTCGACACGGCTCCAGGCAATCGAGACCGATCCTTCCGACACAAGTCCAAGATTTTGCCCGAAAGTGTAATCATTGGAACTGAACAGCGACAGCCGTTGTTCCTGCCAGCCGTTGTTGAAACTGACCTGCCCCGCGCTTGCTGTGAGGGCAGTACAGGTGGCAAGAACGGCAGTGACCAAAAATCGCATCATGAAAACATCCTCAAGCAAGATCTGTTGAAAGACCTACGCCAAGAAAGCTGTCGGGAAAGCCCAGAACGCCCGATGTCACGCGAATGTCAGGTCAGTTTACTGCTGAATGCTTTGCAGGTATTCGGTCAGAACCAAGAGTTTCATTGGAACCGGCGTTCCAAGCCCCTCATTTTCGACGATCACTGTCTCGCCCAGATCGCCTGCACCGAATTCCGGCATGGCCGCACTAAAGTGCTGCCCGCGGTCAAGCCCGTCAATCGTGCTCATGACCTGATCAGTCGGGAACACACCGCCATAGCGGGCCGTTATCGTGGTCAGATCAGGGGGAGCAACGGCCAGCCCACGGGACGCAGGGCCATCACCCTTCCCATTGGGTCCATGGCAACTGGCGCAATTCTCCTCATAGGCTGTGCGCCCGTCGATCGGTTCTTCGACACATGCCGCCAAACCCAAGACTGCCAGAATGATCATATACCGCATGGTTGCCTCCTGTTTCGTTCAGAGTGTAACAAAACGCAGCGCACCGCCACCATGATCTTTGTCATTGTGCACTTTCGGGCGGGCGCGTCAGCAAAGGAATGCCCATGCCACACCATATTCTGATCATGCTTGCCGCCGGAATCGGCATACCGGTTCTTGCCGCTCTGAACGCGGCTTTGGGGCGGTTTATCGGATCGCCCGCTGTTGCGGCATCGGTTCTGTTCATTGTGGCCTTCCTCGTGGCGGCCATCGTCGCCCTTCTGACCAATCCGCAGGCTGTCGGCAAACTGGCGAGCGCCCCCAAGCACTTGTTTCTGGCGGGAACACTGGTGGCGTTCTACGTGCTGTCGATTACATGGATCGCGCCGACAATGGGCGTCGGCAATGCGGTATTTCTTGTGTTGCTGGGTCAACTGATCTCGGCCGCCGCGATTGACCATTTCGGGCTGTTCAACGCACAGCCCGCGCCGCTCACGCTGACCCGCACGGCCGGAATAGCACTGATGGCAATGGGTGTGTTCGTTACGCAGAAAGCCTGAGCACCGCGTCCCAAAGCGCATCGGGCACATCGATCTCGGTCATCACTCTGCGGTCAGCACCAGGGATACGTGCGCCCTCTTGTGCGGCCACAGCCGCGGCCACGCGCGCAAAGCGCGCCCCGAAATCAGCATGATACGTTCCGGGATCCATCAGGATATAGAACTGCCCCAGATCATGCGGCTTGCCTTCGGCCAGCTTCAGCCCTGCCACATCCAGTGAATTGACCGATCCGGTCATACCCGCGGCAAGCAATTCCGCCATCAGGCCAAAACCCCAACCCTTATAGCCGCCTGCACTGACCAGAGCGCCTTTCAGCGCTGCCTCCGGGTCTGTCGTCGGTTCCCCTTTTTCATCCACAGCCCAGCCCAACGGAATACTTTCGCCTGCGGCCTTCGCCATGGTGATCTTGCCCAGAGCTACAGCCGAGGTCGAGAAATCAAAATGCATCACCGGCCCGTCTTCACCCGGCACCGTCATTGCAATTGGGTTGGTCCCGATGACACGTTTGTTGCCGCCCGGAGGCGCAACGACAGGGGATGCATTGGTCATGCCGATCCCGATCAGCCCGGCGGCAGCGATCTGCTCGGTGAAATACCCAAGAGACGTGCAGGTGTGCGCATGGGCAACCGCCAACGTGGCAACGCCATTTTCCAAGGCCGCCGCGACAGCCTCTGGCAAGGCGGCGGCAAAGGCAGGCTGGGCAAAGCCAAGTCTGGCATCGGCCATGACAGCTGCAGGGCGCGGGCGCGTCACGACAGGATCAACGGTACCATCAACCCGCCCTGACTGCAGCTGGGTACAATAGCTTTCCAGATAATAGAGACCACAAATCACGTTCCCCAAGGCTTCAGCGCGCGCGACAGCTTTGGCGACTTCTGCTGCTTGCGTTTCGCCAGCGCCATGCGCCAGCAGGGCTGCGCGGCTGCGCGCCGCGATTTCGGTCACCGGTACCTTCATGATGTCTCCAATACGCCGCCACTCAAGCGGACCTGACGGTCCATACGGGCCGCGAGTTCCAGATTATGTGTCGCAATCACAGCGGCCAGTCCGGTGTCCCGCACCAACCCCATCAATGCGTCAAAGACACGGTCTGACGTGTCAGGGTCCAGATTACCGGTTGGCTCATCCGCAAGCAGCAAAGACGGTTCATTCGCCAGCGCCCGGCAAAAGGCCACGCGCTGCTGTTCGCCCCCCGAAAGTGCCGCAGGCCGGTGCGCCGCGCGCGCAGCAATGCCGACACGCTCTAACAACGCCAAAGCGCGCGCCTCGGCTGCTTTTTCGGCAACCCCGTTGGCAAGCTGCGGCAGAACGATGTTTTCAAGCCCGGTGAATTCCGGCAGCAGATGGTGGAACTGATAGATGAACCCTACAGTCGAGCGTCGCACAGCGGTGCGTCTGCGATCAGACAGACGCGATGTGTCCGTGCCCTCGATCTGCACAATGCCGCTGTCTGGCGTGTCCAGCAGCCCGGCAATATGCAAGAGCGTTGATTTGCCTGCACCCGAAGGGGCCACCAGTGCCACGACCTCGCCCGGCTTCACACCCAGCGACACGCCCTGCAAGACCCGCACTTCGTTTGGTTTGCCAGCGTTGTAGGTCTTGGCCAGATCGGTCACCTGAAGTGTGTATTCACTCATAGCGCAACGCCTCGACCGGATTCATACGCGCAGCACGACGCGCCGGAAAAATCGTGATAATCCATGACAGACCCAGGGACAGGGACATGGCCTTCACAACATCGATAAGTCTTAGTTCGGCCGGGATGTTGTAAATCCCGCGGATCGACGGATCCCATACTCCGCCGCCTGCCACGTAGTTCACAAAGCTGAAGATCGTATCGATATAGATCGCAAAGAGACAGCCCAAGATCACGCCCAGCGCCGTCCCGATCGTGCCGATCCCTGCCCCGCAGATAAAGAATATCCGCAGGATCGACCCTTCGGTCAGCCCCATGGTGCGCAGAATACCCACATCGCGGCCCTTGTTTTTGACCAGCATTATCAACCCGCTGATAATATTCATCGAGGCCACCAGCACGAGGATCGACAGGATGATGAACATGACATTGTCCTCGATCGTCAGCGCCCTCAGGAACCGCCCGACCCTGTCTTGCCAGCTAAAGGCCCACATGCCCGGCCCTGCCGCATTCGCGATCTGCTGTTTCAGTTCTTCGGACCGGTTAAGATCATCAAGTCTGATTTCCAACTCATCGGCGACCCCGTCACGGTTGAAAATAAGCTGCGCTACATCAAAAGGCAGATAGGCGCGGACTTCGTCGATCTGGAAACGTCCGGTGGAAAAGATATAGACCACCTCATATGCATTGCGCCGTGTCGCCTGCCCCATGGGCGTTGCGGCACCTGATCGCGTCGTAATCTCGATCCTGTCACCGATCCCCAGTCCCAGATTGCTGGCCAGCGCCGAACCAATCGCGATCCCGTTCGGCAGATCGTCGATATTGCCTACTGTCCGCTCGCTCTGGACGATGGCGTCCGATGCCTTGAGGTCTTCGAGCCGGATACCGTAAATATCCGCCAACCCGATGCGCCCCGAGCCTGACGCCATCGCTTGACCACGGACAAGGGGCGCTACCGATCTTACGCCTTCGACAGCGCGGATATTCTCGGCCACTGCCTCGAAATCCTGAATGACCGACCGCGGCATGACCACGGACACATGCGCATTTGCGCCGGCGATCGTATCGATGAATTCGGCCCTAAAACCGGACCGCACGGCAAGTGTCGCGATCAGGGCAAAAACCGCAAGCGTCACGCCGATCAGGCTGATCCACGTCATGACGCTGACGCCGCCTTCGGCGCGTTTGGCGCGGATATAACGCCATGCGATCATCCATTCGAATTTTGCAAAGGGACGTGTCGTCCGGACTTCGGCCATGAATGCTCCTGCTTGACGTTTGCCGCAAGGTGGTGCGCGCGGGCGCAATGGTCAAGGCATCATCCACAGACTGGGGCCAAATGGCGGCCACTGCGCTGAAACATCCCGCTTCATCTTGGCAAAAAACTCCCGCCGGAGCCTTCTCGCCTTTCAAAGCAAGGCTACCTGCGCACACCGGCGAGCCGGGGACGGCCACTTTGGGTGTCAGCGACCACAGCAGGACGGGTCAGTGGCGGATCAATCTTGGCAACCGGTACCTTGCGTTTTGGAACATCTGCGCGCGCAGCCACCCTGCGACGGAATGGCCATGTAATGGCACCAAAGACCGCCGCCAAAGCCGCCCACCCGGCCACAAAACCGGCACCCGCCGAGGCGGCGCCAGCCACATCCAGCGGCACAGCGGGCGCAAAGTCCTTCCAAACGGCCCGCACCGTGTCCGGATCGGCCATCCGATGCGGCAAGGTCAGACGCTCGAGCGGCGCGGCATCACGCAGGATCATCAAGTCTTCGCTCAGCCGCGCGTGACGGGCAAAGGTGCGCCGCCACAGCGTCTCTTGCGTAGCGACCAATGGCGTCGCAGCCATGGCCTGTAGCATCTCTTCGCGGCCCATCCCGTCAGTCAGGGCCGCTTGGTCAAATTCCACCACCTGTCGCGTCAATTCATCTACCTGCCCGGCCAGCCGTTGCAGATACTGCTGCGAAAATTCCGGAAACTGCGACAACCCCGCCGCGCCGGTTAGCCCGCCAATCAGACATATGGCCCTGATCATACCAGAGCCCCGTTTGGGATCTTTTTCGTCATCTGCTGCCTCGTGACGTTATGTTTTGTCCCAAATTAGCAGCTTTGCAGAGCGGTGTTAACGGTTGAGTGTCACTATGCGCGCGCTTCCGCGTCCCGGCGCAGCCAAGCGATCACGTTCTCGGCGTCCTGATCCGGCGGAAAGACCGGATAGAAGGTCTTGGCGATGACACCTTCCCTCACGATCATCGTCAGACGCTTGTGCAGATGCTGCCCCTCTGACTCCATCCCTGGCAGATCCAGCGCCTTGCCTAACGCCAGATCAGCATCCGACAAAAGCAGGAAAGGCAGATGCAACCGCGCCGCGGCCTCGCTCTGGTAGGGCGTGTCCTGCGTCGACAAACCAAACAGGTTTTCAACACCCCATGAGCGTAGCTCGGCAAAGTGGTCCCGGAAACTGCAGGACTGCGGCGTACACCCCCGCGCGCCAGGGATATCGTTCCACCCCTCTGGCAGCGCGCGATCAGGACGGCCCGTCATCGGGTAGACGTAGATGACCGTCAAACCGCGCAAATCGCCCAGATTGACCGTGCCGCCATCTGAGCTGGGCAAGATAACATCGGGCAGGGCCTGCCCTTCCAGATGCGCCGCCTTACCATCGTCCGCCGGGGCCGGGATCAGGGACCAGTCGACATCAAACTGGCTCATGCAACACCCTCATAAATCTTGGCGATCCTCGCGACGGCCTGCTCTGGAGGCAGTTCCTCGCTTTCACCGGTCCGACGGCTGGTCAATTCGACCACCCCATTCTTGAGACCCCGCGGACCTACAGTGATACGCCACGGCAAGCCGATCATATCCATTGTGCCGAACTTTGCGCCTGCCCTTTCATCACGGTCATCATAGAGCGGCTCGAGCCCCAGCGCGATCAGGGACGCATAGAGCGCCTCACAGGCCGCGTCAGTCTCGGCGTCGCCCTGCCGCATGTTCAGGATACCACAATGGAAAGGGGTCACGCCCTCGGGCCAGATGATACCTTTGTCATCATGGCTGGCCTCGATGATCGCCCCCAGCAGGCGCGACACGCCAATGCCGTGGCTGCCCATGTGGACCGGCACTTTGTTGCCCTTGCCGTCATCGACCAGCGCATCCATGGCTTCGGAATATTTCGTGCCGAAATAGAATATCTGCCCCACTTCGATCCCGCGCGCTGTGCGACGGCGTTCTTCGGGCACCGCGTTGAACAACGCCTCATCGTGGGTTTCGTCGGTGCGGGCATAGCGCGAGGTGAACTCCTCCAGCACGGCCTGACAGGCGGCGTGGTCGTCATAGTCGATCTGGCGGTCACCGAACTTCAGATCGGTGATTTCGCTATCATAGAAAACCTCTGACTCGCCCGTTTCGGCCAGCACGAGGAATTCATGCGTATCGTCCCCACCGATCGGGCCACTGTCGGCACGCATCGGGATCGCTTGCAGGCCCATGCGTTCATAGGTGCGCAGATAGCTGACCAGATGGCGGTTGTAAGCGTGCAGCGCGTCTTCCTTGGTCAGGTCAAAGTTATAGCCGTCCTTCATATAGAATTCGCGTCCCCGCATGACGCCAAAGCGCGGGCGGACCTCGTCGCGGAATTTCCACTGGATTTGATAAAGGGTCAGGGGCAGGTCCTTGTAGCTGGTCACATGGGCGCGGAAGATATCCGTGACCAGTTCCTCGGCTGTCGGTGTATAAAGCATCTCGCGGCCACCCCTGTCGGTGATCCGCAGCATTTCCTCGCCATAGGCGTCATAGCGGCCACTTTCGCGCCACAGATCGGCAGATTGGATCGTTGGCATCTGGATCGCAATATGCCCCGCGCGCGCCTGTTCCTCGTGCACGATATCTTCGATCTTGCGCAGCACCTTAAAGCCCAGCGGCAACCACGAATAAATCCCTGCACTGGCCTGTTTGATCATGCCGGCCTGTAGCATATAGCGGTGGCTGACGATCTGTGCCTCGCGTGGCGTCTCTTTCAGAACGGGGAGGAAGTAGCGGCTCAAACGCATGAGTGTGACCTTCTTGGATGCAAGTGTTCGGGTTGGTGTAATCCGCCGCGTAGGTCCTCGCAAGCAGTGTCATGAACATAACGCGGTCCGTTTTATGCAAGGCAGCACTTGCGTCGTGCTGCTGCACGTCGCATCTATGAAGCAATCAAACAAGGATGATCCATGGCACTTCCCGTCGGGCAACAAGCGAAATACTGGGGCATCGCGACCGCGGTCTTCCTGGTCGCCTTGTGGTTTTTGGGCGATGTCATTCTGCCTTTCGTGCTGGGTGGAGCGATTGCGTACTGTCTTGACCCTATCGCGGACCGGCTAGAGCGGGCCGGAATGAGCCGGGTGTTGGCGGTGGCGACCATCACTCTGGTCGCGGCTCTTGTCTTTATCCTGCTGATCCTGCTTGTGATTCCAACGCTGGTCCAGCAGACCTCGGCCCTGATCGAGACAGCGCCCGCACTGTTTGACCGGCTGCGCAACGGCCTGACAGAACGCTTTCCGCAGTTGCTGGATGATCAGAGTGCTGTCTACAAGCAGCTTCAGGCGATCGGGGAAACCATCCAGTCAAAGGGCGGAGAACTGGTGAACGGCCTTGTGTCATCTGCACTCGGGCTGATCAATATTCTGGTTCTCATCGTCATCGTTCCTGTTGTCGCGGTCTATATGCTGCTGGATTGGGACAATATGACTGCAAAGATCGACGATATGCTGCCACGCGATCATGCTGATACTATCCGGCAGTTGGCCCGTGACATTGACGCGACGCTGGCATCTTTCATTCGCGGGCAAGGGACCGTCTGTCTGGTGCTTGGCACATATTATGCGGTGGCCCTGATGCTGGCAGGGCTGAATTTCGGGCTGATCGTCGGGTTTATCGCGGGCCTGATTACCTTCATTCCCTATGTTGGCGCTCTGGTCGGGGGTGTCTTGGCTGTCGGGCTGGCGCTGTTCCAATTCTGGGGCAGCGTGGAACTGGTCGATGGCACCACGGTTTCCTATGCCACCAACTGGCTGCGGATCGGCATTGTTGCAGGCATCTTCGGGACGGGCCAGTTCCTTGAAGGCAATATCCTGACACCCAAGCTGGTTGGCGGTTCTGTCGGCCTGCACCCTGTCTGGCTTCTCTTCGCGCTTTCGGTATTCGGCACGCTCTTTGGCTTTGTGGGCATGCTGGTGGCCGTGCCGATCGCTGCAATGATCGGTGTCGTCGCACGTTGGGGGGTTGGACAATACAAGGACAGCCTGCTCTATCGCGGCCAATCCGGGGGCGACTAGATGCCAGATCAGCTTGCATTCGACTGGCCCACAGGTGTTGCGCTGGGGCCGGATGATTTCTTTGTTTCAGAGGCGAATGCGCAGGCCTTTGCGATGCTGGACGCACCCGAAAGCTGGCCCGAGCGGAAACTTGCTGTCATCGGCCCGAAGGGAAGCGGCAAGAGCCATTTGGCACGGGTGTTTCAAGCCCAGAGAGATGCTGCGCTGTTTGCCGCGCGCGCGCTTGTTGCCGGCTTTCAGACCACAGCATCGACGGTCATCATCGAGGACATGGAAACACTGCCCCGTTTCGCCGAGGAAGCGGTTTTCCATTTGCATAACAACTTGCGCAGCGCAGGTGGCACGCTTTTGCTGACCTCCAACATACCGCCCAGCCGCTGGCCCATCACCCTGCCCGATCTGGCCAGCCGGATGCAGGCGACAACGGTCGTACAAATCGAAAATCCCGATGATGCGCTGCTTTCTGCCTTGCTCATGAAACTGTTTGCCGACCGCCAGATCAACCCGCAGCCCAAGCTGGTGCAGTATCTGGCGACACGTATTGAACGCTCTTTTGCCGCAGCTGCCGATATCGTGGCCCGCCTTGATACAGCGGCGCTGGCGCAAGGGCGCAAGATCAATACCGCACTGGCTGCCGAGTTGCTGGACAACATTGGCTGACCCCGCAATACTTGTCATAGAGCCGCAACAAAGGCGGTACAAAAGGCCTCATGACTGACGCGAATTTTCTTGAAGGGGATTATCCATCCCCCACAACGCTCGATATCGACCTGTCCAGCCCCGCGCGTTTCGTTAACCGCGAACTCAGCTGGATCAGCTTCAACTGGCGCGTGCTGGAGGAGGCTGAAAATGAACGTGTGCCGCTGTTGGAACGGCTGCGTTTTCTGTCGATCTCAGCCACCAATCTGGACGAGTTCTATACCGTCCGTGTTGCAGGCCTGCGCGAGTTGGCAAACGAAGGCAACGTCACACCCGGTCTTGACGGTCTGACCCCGGCCGAGCAACTGGTGGTAATCGACCGCGATGCCCGTGCCCTGATGACGCGGCAACAGGAAGTCTTTACCGTTCTGCAAAAACTGATGGCAGAACAGGACATCCATATCCTGACGCGCGATGCCCTGAGCGCAGCCGACATCAATTACCTCGAAGATGTGTTCATCGAACAGGTATTTCCCGTGCTATCACCTCTGGCCATCGACCCCGCCCACCCGTTTCCCTTTCTGCCCAACGAGGGCTTTGCGCTTGCCCTGCAACTGGAACGCCCCAGCGACAAACGCCAGTTGCGTTCGCTTTTGCCCGTGCCTGCACAGATCGACCGTTTCGTGGCCCTGCCCGCCGAGACCGGACACCGGTTCCTGCCGCTTGAGGAACTGCTGCTTTTGCACATCGGACGGCTCTTTCCGGGGTACAAGATCAAGGGCAGCTGCGCCTTCAAAGTGCTGCGCGACAGCGATCTGGAACTTGAAGACGAGGCCGAAGATCTGGTGCGCGAATTCGAGACCGCTCTCAAGAGGCGCCGCAGGGGTGAAGTCGTACGCCTGAAAATATCGCAAGGCGCGCCAGATGCACTGAGAACCCTGATCATGTCCGAGTTGCACGTGACCGAGGAGACCGTGGTCGAGGTTGACGGCCTGATCGGGATTGCAGACTTGGGCGAACTGGTGCTGGACAGCCGCCCCGACCTGCTATGGCCGACATTCGCTCCGCGCGTGCCAGAGCGGGTGCAAGACCACGATGGCGATATGTTCGCGGCCATCCGGCAGAAAGATATGCTGCTGCATCACCCCTACGAGACCTTCGACATGGTCGTGCGCTTTCTGACGCAGGCAGCCCGTGATCCCAATGTCGTGGCAATCAAGCAGACGCTCTACCGCACGTCGAAACGTTCACCTATCGTCGAGGCGCTCTGCGAAGCTGCGGAAGACGGCAAGTCCGTCACCGCGCTGGTCGAACTGAAAGCCCGCTTCGACGAGGCCGCCAATATCCGCCAGTCGCGGCGTCTGGAACGGGCGGGGGCGCATGTGGTCTATGGCTTTATGCAGTACAAGACCCATGCCAAGATCAGTACCGTTGTGCGGCGCGAGGGTGACAAACTGGTGACATACACCCATTTTGGCACCGGCAATTACCACCCGATCACCGCGCGTATCTACACTGACCTGAGCCTTTTCACCTGTGACGCCAAACTGGGACGGGATGCCACGAAAGTATTCAATTACCTGTCCGGCTATGCACAACCTGAAGGGCTGGAAAACCTGTCGATTTCGCCGCTGACCCTGAAACAGACGCTGCTGGACAGGATTGCAACAGAGGCAGAAAACGCCAAGGCAGGTAAACCGGCCGCCATCTGGGCCAAGATGAACTCGCTGATCGAAAGTGATGTGATCGACGCTCTCTACGCGGCCAGTCAGGCGGGGGTGAAGATCAGCCTTGTGGTGCGCGGTATCTGCGGGCTGCGGCCCGGCGTCAAAGACCTGTCTGAAAATATCCGCGTCAAATCAATTGTCGGACGGTTTCTGGAGCACTCGCGCGTTGTCTGCTTTGGCAATGGCGGCAACCTGCCGTCGAAAAAGGCCAAGGTCTATATCAGTTCAGCCGACTGGATGGGGCGCAACCTCAACCGCCGCGTCGAGACACTGGTCGAAATCAAGAACCCGACAGTCAAGGCCCAGATCGTCAGCCAGATCATGGCCGCCAACATGGCCGATGTCGCACAAAGCTGGGTCATGGCCGCCGACGGCAGCTTTACCCGCGCGACCATCGAAGAAGGGACCTTCGCATTCAACTGCCACCGGTTCTTTATGGAAAACCCGTCACTCTCGGGTCGCGGCTCTGCAGGTGCGTCCGACGTGCCGCAGTTGACGCATACGGATGATT
>CAZTKF010000086.1:0-12805 GCA_964614205.1 uncultured Loktanella sp.
ATGATGGCCGCGATGCTGGAACAAAAAATTGCGCACCCGCAATCCGGTGCAAACTGCGCGTGGGTGCCCAGCCCGACAGCGGCGACTTTGCACGCGCTGCACTATCACAAGGTTGACGTGATGGCGGTGCAGGAGAAGCTGCGCAAAGGCGGCCGCCGCGCCTATGTCTCCTCCATTCTGGATATTCCGCTGGCACAGTATCAGCGCTGGACCGACGCGCAGAAGATCAAGGAAGTTGAAAACAACGCCCAAGGAATTCTGGGTTACGTTGTGCGCTGGATCGATCAGGGGGTCGGTTGCTCGAAAGTGCCGGACATCAACAACGTAGGCCTGATGGAAGACCGCGCCACCTGCCGGATTTCCAGCCAAGCGCTGGCCAACTGGCTGCATCATGATGTGGTCAGCGAAGAACAGGTGATGGAGGCGATGCGCAAGATGGCGGCTGTGGTCGATGAACAGAACGCAGGCGACCCTGCCTACCGCCCCATGGCGCCCGAATTCAACGGGATTGCATTTCAGGCCGCCTGTGATCTGGTCTTCAAGGGCCGAGTGCAGCCGTCCGGCTATACCGAACCTGTCCTGCATCAGCGCCGGTTGGAGCTGAAAGCGCAGCGCAATCACTGAGGACGCGTGGATTTCACCCACCCTACGAGGAAGGAAAAGAAATGGCTGAGATTTCGGCAAACAAAGCCCGTACCATTATCCGCAAGGCGCTCGCCAAGGGCGACGAGATGGGATTCAAGCCGCTCTCTGTGGTGATCCTTGATGCGGGCGGGCATGTGAAAGCCTTCGAACGTTCTGATGGCGCCGCCCCCGGGCGATTCGGGATCGCGCATGGCAAGGCCTATGGCTCTGTCATGCTTGGCATGGCAGGAACGGCGCAAATGGCCCGTGCCGAGCAGCAGGCCTATTTCATGGCCGCGGTGAATGGCGTCTATGGCGGGCAGGTCGTGCCAGTGCCGGGTGGTGTGCTGGTGCGTGACAAGCGCGGGAGCGTGATTGGTGCTGTCGGCGTCACCGGTGATACTTCGGATAACGACGTCATCGCGGCAATGGCCGGCATCGAGGCAGCCGGTCTTATCGGCGAAGCCTAGCAAGCAATCAGGCGTGCATGTTGCTCAAGAAAGCAGCATGTGCGCTTTTGACGGCAGTATTGTGCATGCCGCCGTCTTTTCATGCCGCAGAATGAGCGCTAGATAGGGTGCAAACCGAAAGGATCACCGATGTCGCGCCCTGTTGTTGGCATTATTTCGAATTCGCATCTGATCAATGACCAGTACCTTGTTCAGGGTGCCGGCGCGATGAACGTGCAGGCGTTGTCGCGGGTGTCTGGCGTGGTGCCGGTCATTATCCCTGTTGAACCCGATCTGGTGCATATCGAAGAACTCATGGGATCTTGCGACGGTTTCTTCTTTCCCGGGGGGCGCCCGAATGTGCACCCAGAGGAATACGGTGAAGAAGAGACCGAGGCGCATGGCACTTTCGAACGCAACCGGGATCGCCTGACCTTGCCGCTGATCCGGGCCTGTATTGCCCGTGGTCAGCCTGTCATGGGCGTATGCCTTGGGTTTCAGGAAATGAACGTTGCCATGGGTGGCTCGCTCTACCCTGAAATCCGCGATCTGCCGGGCCGCGACAACCACCGCATGCCGCCTGACGGCACGCTGGAGGAAAAATTCGAATTGCGCCACGAGGTCACGCTGACCGAGGGTGGGCCTTTCCATCAGCTCTTCGGCAGTTGCAAGGTCATGACAAACACGCTTCACGGACAGGGGATCAAGGAACCCGGGCCGCGCATCGTGATTGATGGTTACGCCCCTGACGGCACGCCTGAGGCGATCTATGTCAAGGATGCGCCGGGATTTTCGCTGTCGGTGCAATGGCATCCGGAATGGAATGCCGATGCTGACCCTGTGTCGCGCCCGCTTTTCGAGGCCTTTGGCGATGCCTGCCGCGCGTGGGCGTCAGGTGGATTGCGCAAGGCGGGCTGAGGCTCTGCCGGCATGATTTCTGTCAATCCGGGGCGTTGTGCGTCTTGCTATGCTGATCGGGATAGCAAGGAGTATCATGATGAACATTCTGATTGCCTATGCCTCGACCGAGGGACAAACACGCAAGATCGCCCGCTATGCCGCCGATTATCTGATCGGAAAGGGACACTCTGTTGAACTGGCTGGTGCCGAAGACGCACAGGACGCCGAATTGGCCCGTTTCGACGCAGTTCTGCTGGCCGGGTCAGTCCATGCCGGACGATACCAGAAACCGCTGGTTGCATTGGCCAAAGCCAAGGCGGCCGCGCTGGCGCAGGTCAGGTCTGCCTTTATGTCGGTATCGCTGGCCGCCGCAGGAACGGATGTTGACGACTGGGCTGGCCTGTCGGAATGTGTGAACCGCTTTGCCGAGAAAACAGGCTGGACCCCGCCCACGGTGATGCATGTCGCGGGCGCATTCCGGTTTTCCGAATATGACTTTTTCAAATCATGGGCCATGCGCTGGATCGCGTCGCAGAAGGATCAGGAGGTCGATCCGCATCAGGACAAGGAATACACCGACTGGGCGGCTTTGAAAAAGACACTGGATGATTGGCTTTCGGGCAGTTGAGCCACTGAGAAGGCTTGTTGCCGAAAAGAATCTGGGAAAGGATTGGAGGCGTCAGACAGTGAGGCCGCATGAAACGTTCCCGTATCAATGACATCATGGCCGAGGCGGATCAGATGATCCGGTCCCATGGCTTTTTCCTGCCGCCATGGGCCTATTGGACGCCCGCGCAATTCAAAGACCGCGCCGCAGTTGCACAAGCGGTGATCGAAGCGCGCTGCGGCTGGGACATCACGGACTACGGTGCGGGGCGCTATGATGAAATGGGGCTATTCCTGTTTACCCTGCGCAACGGGCGGTTGGCCGATCTGCGGCGTGGCGGTGGCATGTGCTACGCAGAAAAGCTGCTGATCTCAAAACAGGATCAACTATCGCCCATGCACACCCATGTGATCAAGGCCGAGGATATCATCAACCGCGGAGGTGCGACACTGGTGATCGAGCTCTATGGTTCAGACCCACAAGGGGGCTTTGACGAAAGGGCAGGCGGCACTGTGATGTGTGACGGCATCAGGCGCGATTTTGCCGCTGGCGAAAAGCTCAGGCTTGCACCGGGCGAAAGCGTCACGCTGATGCCGGGTGACTGGCATGCGTTCTGGGGCGAAGGGGGCGATGTGCTGATTGGCGAGGTCTCGACTGTGAATGACGACGAGACCGACAATATCTTCCGCGCGCCGATCGGCCGCTTTGCCAAGATCGAGGAAGATACCGATCCGACACACCTGTTGGTCAGCGACTACGCGACGTGGCTGACCTAAAGGATCAGATCAAAGGTTTTGATCAAAGGTAGTTCCCGCGCGCGCGTCCCGGTCAGATCGAAAAGGGCATTGCCCAAGGCAGGCATGGAAGGGGGCGTACCGGGTTCGCCTGCGCCACCCATAAACGCATTGGTTTCCAGCAACCGTACTTCGAAGGCGGGCACGGTGTGCATCCGCATGGCGTCATAGTCGTAGAAATTGCCTTGCTCTACGATTCCGTCCGCAAAAGTGATCTCGCCCTGCATCGCGGCAGACAGCCCGTAGACGGCTCCGGATGTCATTTGCGCCTCAACGATGCTGGGGTCCAGTACCGTACCCAGATCGGCGGCAATCCAGCATCTGTTGATCCGGATGCCGTTGCCGGTGTCTGCGACCTCGACAACTTCGGCTACCGGAGTGCCGAAAGAAAAGGTAAAAGCTACGCCTCGTCCGATGTTGTCGGGGGTTTGGCCGGTCCAGCCGCACATCTCGCCGACGGCCTCAAGCACGCCGGCAGAGGGGGCATGCTCTTTGCGCGCCATGTCCAGCCGGAACTGCAGAGGGTCCGTTCCCGCCGCATGGGCCATTTCATCAATGAATGTATCGAGCATGAACCCGTTGATCGAAGCCCCGACCGACCGCCAAAAACCCAACGGTATATCGATGTCCGCCAAGTGTCCGGCTATCCTGAAATGCGGAATTGCATAGGGTTGGTCTGCGGCACCTTCCACATGCAAACGGTCCGGTCCCGGAGGCACCGCGCCGGTCTGCCTGCGTGAACTGCTATGGAACACCGAAGGAGCCGCGATCTTGCCATCCAGCAGCGCTGCCTGTCCGTCTTGAACCACGCCGCGGAATTGCGCGATCGCGGCAGGGCGGAAGAAGTCGCGGCGGATGTCCTCTTCACGGCTCCATGTCATGCGGATCGGGGTGTCCGGCACAGCTGCCGCGATGCGGGCCGCCAGAACCGAGAAATCCATTTCGCCGCGTCGCCCGAAACCGCCGCCCAGCAGGGTGGTGTGCAGGGTCACCTGTTCGGGGGCAATCCCGACAGCTTGGGCGCAGGCATCACGGATCATTGTCGGGGCTTGGTTGCCAGACCAGATCTCAAGCGTATCACCTGTAAAGAGTGCTGTGGCGCTCATCGGTTCCATCGTAGTGTGCGCAAGCCAGGGAACATAGTATTCCGCCGTGATCTCAGTACCTTCAATGGCAGAGCTCACATCGCCGTCATCGCGAATAACACTGTCGGGCTCGGTCGCGAGCGACGCTGCAATGGCCGCGCGCAGACCGTCGGTATCTGCCGGATAACGTGGTGGGGTCCATGTGATATAAACGGCTTCGGCCGCCTGAATGGCCAGCCACGTATTTGTGGCAACAACGGCGATACCATCACCCAGATCAATAATCGCTTCGACCCCGTCCATGTTTTTGGCCGCGCTGTCGTCATAGCTGATCATGCCATTGCGCGTGGGGCTCATCCGGACGGTTGCAAACTTCAGTCCGTCCAGCGCCATATCCGTGGCGAAGGTCGCGGTTCCCGTCGACTTTGCCACCATGTCAACGCGTGGCATCGACGTCCCAAGGTATTTCCACGTGGACTTGTCGCGCAATGCGACGTCAGGCGGCGTGATATTGCGGGCCGCCTCTGCAAGAGCAAAATAGGGGATCTGTGTCCCGTCCGGTGCGATGACGGCACTGTCCTTTGTCGTTAAAGTGGCCACAGCGACGCCAAGGCGCTCAGCCGCCGCAAGCTTAAGCGTCTCACGCGCCGCTGCGCCCGCGTGACGCATCCGCTCATAGAAGTCCTTCATGGATGTCGAGCCGCCGGTCGCCTGCAAATCCAGCAGTTTGCCGACTTTGCCGACCTGTTCGCGCAGGCCGTGCTTGAAAGGGGTGTCCTGATAATGCGCCCCCGGCAGTGCCATGCCGAGAAAGACAGAGTTGTAATAGGCCTGTGCCGGAGGGCCATGTAGCACGGTGATATCTTTCCAGGCGACATCAAGTTCTTCTGCCGCCAGCGCGGCAAGGGTGGTGTGCACCCCTTGTCCCATTTCGGCACGGGGTGCGATCAGGGTCACGCCGTCTTGGGTAATCAGAACGAACGGGTTGAGTGCGGCCTCGCCCTGGCCTTCTACCAAGGGGTTCGGTGCGTCTTTGTTGATCTGATAGACCCCAAAGGCGACGCCACCGACGATGGCGGCAGAGCCAATAAGAAAGGTCCGGCGGGCAATTGTTCTTACGCGTCCCATGTTCAAGCCTCGTCTGCGATGCGCTGGGCGGCATCCTTGATTGCAGCGCGGATGCGCGGGTAAGTGCCGCAGCGGCAAAGATTGCCCTGCATTGCATCGTCGATATCCTGATCGGTCGGCTGCGGGATTTCGGCCAGCAAGGCCGCGGCGTTCATGATCTGCCCTGACTGGCAGTAGCCGCATTGCGCCACCTGATGATCGACCCATGCCTGTTGGATCGTCGCCATGTTTTCGGGGGTGCCTAGACCCTCGATTGTTGTCACTTCACCCCAGACATCGGCCAAAGCGACCTGACAGGACCGGACCGCCTCGCCGTCAATATGGACTGTACAGGCACCACATGCAGCCACTCCACACCCGAATTTCGTTCCCGTGAGGCCGACCTCGTCACGCAGGACCCACAAGAGAGGCACATCATCGGGGAGGTTCACGTCGTGCGGTGTTCCGTTGATGCTGATCCGTGTGGCCATGGTGCGCTCCCGAAGTGAACAGATTGGTTTAGCATATGGGGCGAAGCTTGCGGTTGACAACAGCGCGCATAGCGCAGCCTCGGAATTCGCAGCATGTTGCCGCCACGTCACTGTCTCGTATCAGGCGACAGACAGGCCCCGGATCTGCCCCAGTAGGACTGGTATCTTCTCTTTGAACCGAAAGAATCCATGTGTGGCATGCGGCCACGCCGCTGCATCATAGGGGCGGATGATCTGCACCAGCTTTTGGCCGTGCAGGGCGTCTTTCGTCGGGCCGGTTGGGACATATGACGTCACAATTTGCTTGATGTCGTGGGCAGCGGCCCATTCAGCAAGCGTTGCCATGGTGACTGTTGTCACCGGTCCCAGCCTGTCTGCGAACCGGGCGACGCAATCGGCCATCGCGCCCTGCGCAAATGTGGTCACGCGAGCGCTTGTCGTCAAAGGGCTGCGATCCGCGGTGGTGTCGAATGTCGCTGTCGCGACCGGTTGCACCTGATCAAGCAGCCAGCCCGGCGAAAGGTCTTCTGTGGTGATCAGCAGCCCTGTGCGCAGGTCGGGATCAATTTGGTCCGAAACCGGCACTGGTCCGCGTACCGGATGGGGTGTGCCCTCCAAGGGGGGAGCAACGGTGGCCAGTCCGGTCGGATGGAACCGGCCTTCGGTGTATTTGGCTATGTTATCCGGTCGCGCCAGATAGGTCTTTCCGATGGTCTGCAATCCCCCAACCCAGCGCCAAGACAAGGTGTTCGACGCCGGATCACCGTCCAGCAAGTGCCGCATGAAAAGATCGGCGCCCAATGCCCAGGGCAGGCGCAGGGTGAAAATCCAGATCGAGGCAAACCACATGCGTGCATGATTGTGCAGATAGCCGGTCTGTGCCAGTTGTCGGGCCCAGTGATCGAAGCAATCTATTCCGGTTTCACCCTTACAGGCGGCTTCCCAGTCCTGCCGCAACCTGCTTTCGGCCTGCACACGATTGAGTGCTGCCTGCAAATCTGTCCGATACTGGGTCCAGACCGTCGGTCGCATCTCCAGCCAGCCTTTCCAGTAGGTGCGCCAATAGACCTCTTGGATGAATTTCTCGGCTGCGGCCGCGCTGTGACGCGAAAGCGTGGCTCTTAACACATCCTCCTCGGTGATCAGCCGGTGGCGGATATAAGGTGACAAAGCCGACACATGCGCCAGTTCGTCATAGTTCCGCTTGCTTGCGTAGTCACGTCCAGCGCGGGGGACAAAGTCATGCAGGCGCGCCAGTGCGCCGGTATAGGTGGGATCAAACATAGACGCTGACCTAAACCGCAGGCAGGGGCTTTCAAGCGACAGTCCGGGCTATTTCCCCATGCGCAGTTCTTGACACTGGCGGATGCTCGGGACAACGCTGCGCGCATGATAGATTTACGCCCAGTGGGATATGTGATCGGTCTGCTTGTGGCGTCGCTTGGGATTACCATGCTCGGCCCGCTGGCAGCTGATTTTCTTGCGGGCAATGACCACTGGTTCGTCTTTTTCGAAAGCGCAGTGATCACAATCGCGACCGGTGGCCTTATTGCCCTTGCCTGTGCCAACGGCGTGTCCGAGGGCCTGAGCTTGCGCCAGACCTTTCTTCTGACCTCGCTTGTCTGGCTGACCTTGCCTGTGTTCGGTGCGATCCCGTTTGTTCTGGGCGCAACAGACGCCAGCTTTACCGATGCGTTCTTCGAGGCAATGTCCGGTCTGACCACAACAGGCTCGACGACCTTTGAAGGGCTGGATACGCTGCCGCACGGATTGCTGTTGTGGCGGGGCATCCTGCAATGGTTGGGCGGGATTGGTATCATCGTCGTGGCAATGGTGTTCTTGCCGGAACTGCGGGTCGGGGGGATGCAGATATTCCGGTCTGAGTCCTTTGAGACAATGGGCAAGATCCTGCCGCGTGCAGGTGAAATCGCTAGCCAGATTTCGGTAATCTATATCGGTCTGACGGTGGCTTGCGGCGTGATCTACGCCAGCCTCGGCATGTCCGGTTTTGATGCGCTGGTCCATGCGCTAACAACAATGTCGACGGGCGGTATGGCAACCACCGATAGCTCCTTTGCGGCATTCAACGGCGCGATCCACTATACGGCCACTGTCTTTATGCTGCTCGCCGCACTGCCATTCGTGCGCTACGTGCAACTGCTGGCCGGAACCGCCAAACCGCTATGGCATGACACACAGATCCGGACATTTTTTGGAGTGCTCGCAGTGTCCGTGCTCTTGATAGTGTCATGGCTCTGGGGGCGCGAAGGCGTCTTCACAGAGATCGCGTTTCGTGAAGCCTTGTTCAATGTCGCATCGATTATATCGGGGACAGGATATGCCAGTGCGGACTATATGACTTGGGGGACATTCCCGGTCGTTATGTTCTTTCTGGTGGGCCTGATCGGAGGCTGCGCGGGATCGACCGCCTGCTCGGTCAAGATTTTTCGCTACCAGATTCTTTTTGCGGCGATCAAAAGCCAGATGCGGCAGATCCACAGCCCTCACGGTGTCTTTACACCACGTTTTCAGGGCAGCCCGATCAGCGAAGAAGTCATGAGTTCTGTCATCGCGTTTTTTGTCGCTTTTCTCTTGTTGTTGGGGATGACGGCCGTGTTGCTTGGGATGACGGGCCTTGATTTCATCACGTCGGTATCGGGGGCGGCAACAGCGATAGCCAATATCGGCCCCGGCCTTGGGCCGCAGATCGGGCCAGCAGGCAATTTTGTGGACATCAACGATACTGCGAAATGGATCTTGGCGATGGCTATGTTCATAGGCCGACTGGAAATCATGGTCGTGCTGACGATCCTGACCATCAAATTCTGGAGAAACTGAAGATGACGACCCGACCGCTAGGTGCGCAGATTTCACATATGCTGAAAGATCGCGGGGTGGATACGATCTTTGGCATTCCCGGTGTGCATAATCAGGAAATGTATCGCGGGATCGAAGAGGCGGGGATCACCCATGTGCTTGCGCGGCACGAGCAGGGGGCAGGCTTTATGGCCGATGGCTATGCGCGCGCGACGGGCAAGGTCGGGGTGGCCTATGTGATTTCCGGACCCGGGCTGTGCAACATCATGACGCCGATGGGTCAGGCCTATTCCGACAGCGTGCCGATGCTGGTAATTTCCTCGGTGCTGGACGAGACAGAGGCCAAGCGCGGGCAATTGCACCAGATGAAGGATCAGGAAGGGGCAGCCGCTACCGTTTGCGACTGGTCGGTGACGGCGCGGTCGGCCGAGGCAAGCTATCAGTTGATCGACCGCGCATTGACCGAACTCTTTACCGGTGTGCCATCGCCCAAACACATTCAGGTCCCGATTGCGCAACTGGAAGCCAATGCCGCCCCTGCGCCAGAGCGCGCGGATGAGTGGCCCTATCGCCCCGAGGCCGCACCGCTGCAACGGATTTCCCTGATTGACCGGCTCAAGCTGTCCAAGCGCCCGCTCTTTATCTTTGGTGGTGGTGCGGCGCATGGGGTGGACCGTTGGATGCCGCATTTCCAGCGTTTGAATGCGGCCTCTTTCACCACCTATGCCGGACGCGGCATCATACCCGACGACAGCCCCCTGCACTTTGGCGCAACGCTTGCCCGTGCCGGCAGCGAAGCCGTCATCGCCTCGGCCGACCTTGTGGTCGCTGTCGGCACGCGTCTGAGCGAGGTCGATCTGTGGCGCGATCATCTGGGCCACACTGCCCCACTGGTCCGTATTGATCTGGACCCAGAGAGCCTTTCAGACCGCCACAATGCCGACACCCGCATCCTTGCCGATGCCAGCGCGCATCTGACCGAGAGCCTGATCCAGATGGAAGGCGTCAAGAAAACCGAATGGACAATCGAAGAGGTCAGATCCACCCGTGCCAGATGGCGGGCCGAGCTTGATGCCGAACGGCCCGGTATATTGCCAGTCGCCGATGCGCTGAAGGCTACCGTGCCGGCCGATACCATGTTCTTTTCCGACATGACCCAATTCGCCTATGCGGCAAAAGAAATCTATCCGATGGACCGCCCTGGCCATTGGCACCATCCCTACGGGTTTGGCACCCTTGGCTATGCGCTGCCTGCCGCGATCGGCGGCAAGATCGGGGTCGGCGACAAGCCTGTTATCGCGATCCTTGGCGATTATGGGTTTCAATATACGGTCCAAGAACTGGCAGTGGCTGTCGAGCTGGAGCTGACACTGCCGATTATCATCTGGGACAATGGCAAACTTGGCGAGATCGAGGACAGTATGGTGCGTGCCCAGATTGCACCCAATGCGGTTGTTCAACGCAACCCGGATTTTCTGAAGCTGGCGCAGGCTTACGGGGCGGTCGCGGTAGAGCCTGCCGACCTTGAGCAGTTCAAATCAGCGGTGCAAAGGGCCTTGCATGCCAAAGGCCCGACAATCATTCGTGTCACATCGGATATTGCACTTACCAGCAACTGACCAAAGCTGTGAAATCCGCGGCTTTGCGGGACAATGCGACCTGCGAAATGGCAGGGGCGCTGTCAGTCTGAACAGGTACGATACCTTGCTCTTCCAGCAAGGCGGCAATCGGTGCTGCGTCCAGTATGAACTGCACATCGCTTGGCAGGCTCTGGCTGGACCCGTCATCAGACGGCAGCAGCATCCCCAGAACCGCGCCGCCTGCATCCAGAACCGGACCGCCTGCATTGCTGTCCTGCACAGTCAACGACAAGCGCGCGCGCTGCGGATCACCTTGCAGGTCACGGATATCCTCAAGCATGCCAAAAGTCAGGGTAGGTGCGTTCAACACGCCGTTGAAAGGGTATCCTGCAGCCGCGACAGGATCTTTCAGGCGCGGTGTGGCGGATTGGAATGCTGCGATGTCGACAGGGGCCAGCGCGCTGAGCGGGCGCAAGACCACGACGCCAAGATCGGTGTCTATGACCGCGACCTCGGCAGTGGTGTCGCGATCCAGCGTGATCCGGCTGCAGCCGGCGATCACCTGCGGTGTCGTGACGACGATCCCGTCGGACGAGACATAAAAGCCCGAACGCGACAGTTTCGGTTGCCGCACGGCAAGTCCTGAAACCATATCAATGGCCTGATCTTCGCCGGGTGGGACGAGATCAGGATCAAGCGTGCCGTCAAGCCGGGCAAAACTGGATTGCATCACATCCAGAATACGGGTGCGCCGCTGATTGTCACCGGCTGGCCAAACGAGGACAAAGCCCTTGATTGTGCCATTCTGCAAGGATGCGGTAGCAAAGGAATGGCGTTCGTCATCAGCGCCTTCTATGAAAAAGCTGTCCCCGCGCAACTGGCGTGGCCCGTCCGGGGGCAGGACGTCAAGCACCTGAAGAACCTCGAAAAGCCCGCTAAGGCGCCCCGCATCACCGGGTTGGGAAATAAGCAGAACCTGCGCTGAAGCCAGCGGCTCTTGTCCTTGGAATTTTGCAAAGGGGGGCGCGTATTCCGAGAATGTCACAACACCGGACGGGAGCTGCATTTCAATCCCTGCCACGTCATCACGCACCAGTTGCATACCAACGTCTGCCAGCACGGCATTGTACTGCAACAGCAACTGTTCACGTTGGCGTGCAGTCAAGACGCCTGTCGGCTCCTGCGCATAAGCCAATTGCCATGCTTCCATTGCCTGCCGCGTGCCGCGCCCGAATGCGCCGTCGATGGCCGCGTCATAGAAACCGGCCCAACGCAGTGCTTTTTGCAGTTCTTCCCGCTCGCTCCGCAAAAGCGCTGCCTCGGACGCCCGCGCTTCGCGCAGTGTCTCGAAAGGGGCGGTCAACGGCTCTTGGGGTAATGCGCTGCTTGCGGGGGCTGCCTCTAGTGGTGGCGCAACTGTTTCGCGCGGCCCTGATATGTTACCGCCAATAGGCCAGAACTGTTGCTCAAACCGGCGACCGTTCTGCAAATAGCTGTCCGAAGGGATCTGCCCGGTCCGCAGTAGCCGCGCCAGTTCTTCCCGTGCGAGGCTTTCGCTGTATGGCCCCAGCACGATGCCATAAAACCCCCGGCCCAGATAATACCCCTCCACATCATTAAAGCGACGGGCATAGACACGGGCCCGTTCGGTGGCTTCACTCAATGTCTGGCGCGCTTCCACCTGCACCCAGTATCTGTCCTGTGCCTGCGCCTGCATCGTAAGCAGGCAAAGAAAGAGACCAGCAAGAAAAGCTCTGAACATCATAAACCTCGGCCCTAGGGTGTGCGTTAAGGCGTTGTTGGCGGGGTCAGTGGCCTTGTGCAAGTCAAACTCTTGTCAGTTGCAGGTGCAAGGCGCGAAAAAACGTCACCCGTTGCCCGATTGACCCTGTCCGTCCGGCACCCTATTGAACGGCCAAAGCACATGAGGGTTCCACAATGGCGGAAAAACCACGCAGTTTTCAGGACATCATCCTGCGGCTCCAGACATATTGGGCGAGCAAAGGCTGTGCGATCCTGCAACCTTACGACATGGAAGTGGGGGCGGGCACATTCCACCCCGCCACGACCCTGCGCGCGCTGGGCAGCAAGCCGTGGGCCGCGGCCTATGTGCAGCCCTCACGCCGCCCGACCGATGGGCGTTACGGTGAAAACCCTAACCGTTTGCAGCACTATTACCAATATCAGGTCCTGATCAAACCGTCGCCACCCGACATGCAGAACCTCTATCTGGGGTCACTCGAAGCGATTGGTATTGACGCCTCTGTCCATGATATCCGCTTTGTCGAGGATGACTGGGAAAGTCCGACGCTGGGCGCATGGGGTCTTGGCTGGGAAGTCTGGTGCGACGG
>CAZTKF010000087.1:0-12618 GCA_964614205.1 uncultured Loktanella sp.
TCTGGATGCCCAGCTGGGGTGGCATGATCAACGGTCTGATGACGCTGCAAGGCGCCTGGGACAAGCTGCGCACCGATCCGATTATCCGGATGATGGTCATCAGCCTTGCATTCTACGGCATGTCCACATTCGAAGGCCCGATGATGTCGATCCGTGCGGTCAACAGCCTGTCACACTACACAGACTGGACCATCGGTCACGTACACTCTGGTGCGCTTGGCTGGAACGGGATGATCACATTCTCGGCGCTGTACTTCCTGACACCAAAACTCTGGGGACGTGCGCAGATGTACTCCATGTCCGCGATCAGCTGGCACTTCTGGTTGGCCACAATCGGCATCATCCTCTACGCGGCCTCGATGTGGGTCACAGGGATCATGGAAGGCCTGATGTGGCGTGAAGTCGACGCAAACGGGTTCCTTGTGAACAGCTTTGCCGACACGGTATCCGCGAAGTTCCCAATGTATGTGGTCCGTGGTCTGGGCGGGGTTCTGTACCTCACCGGTGCGCTGATCATGGTTTGGAACATGTTCATGACCATCCGTGGCGGGGCGAAAGTCACCGCAGCGGTCGGCGTCCCTGCAGAATAAGGAGGCTGAGATATGTCTGATACAACTCCATCTACATCGCCTGTCAAAGGCTTCCTTGCCAAACACGCAGTTCTGGAACGTAGTCCAACGTTGCTCTTTGTGAGCTCCCTCTTGGTTGTCAGCGTCGGCGGCATCGTGGAAATCGCACCGCTCTTCTGGCTCGAGAACACGATCGAGGAAGTCGAAGGTGTGCGGCCCTATTCACCGCTGGAACTGGCTGGGCGCGATGTCTACATCCGTGAAGGGTGCTATGTGTGCCACAGCCAAATGATCCGTCCGATGCGGGACGAAGTCGAGCGCTATGGCCATTACTCACTTGCTGCGGAATCGATGTATGACCATCCGTTCCAGTGGGGATCGAAACGGACCGGGCCTGATCTGGCCCGCGTCGGCGGCAAATATTCGGACGCGTGGCACCTTGATCACCTGATCGCGCCACAGTCGGTTGTGCCGGAATCGATCATGCCGGGCTATGCCTATCTGCTGAATAATCCGGTCGATGCCGATCAGGTCGCCGATGTTGTCGCAACCCACCGGATCGTGGGTGTGCCCTACACCGAAGAGATGATCGAGGTCGCCGCAGCGGATGTTCTGGCGCAAGCCGATCCGAATACGGACGCCTATGATGATCTGCTGGAAAGATATCCCGGTGCGCAAATCCGCAACTTTGACGGGGCACCCGGAGTATCCGAAATGGATGCGCTGATCGCCTATCTGCAAATGCTGGGGACACTGGTCGACTTCTCGACATTCACCCCTGATGCAAGCCGCTAAGGAGGGTACGGATATGGATACCTATTCCCTTCTTCGCGAAATCGCAGATAGCTGGGTTCTTCTGGCGATGTTCACCTTCTTTATGGGCGTCATTATTTGGGCCTTCCGCCCGGGCAGCCGCCGCGTTCATGAAGACACCGCCAGCATCCCCTTCCGCAACGAGGACCGCCCCCGTGCGCCCAAGAATGAGGAGCTGCAATCATGAGCAGCAATGACAAAAAAGATATTGATGACGTCACAGGCACTGATACAACGGGCCACTCCTGGGACGGGATCAAGGAACTGAACAACCCGTTGCCGCGCTGGTGGTTGTGGACCTTCTACATCACCATCGTGTGGGCCATCGCTTATACGATTGCCTATCCGGCGTGGCCGATGGTCAGCAGGGCGACATCCGGTCTGTTGGGCTATTCGACACGCGCAGAAGTCGCGCAGGACATTGCCCTGTTCGAGGAAGCTAACGCCGAAATTTCGGCCCAGCTTGCGAGTGCCGATCTCAATATGCTGAGCGAAGATCCAGACCTGCAGCGCTTTGCAAACTCGGCCGGTGCTGCGGTTTTCCGCAACAACTGTTCGCAGTGTCACGGCTCGGGTGCGGCGGGTGCAGTTGGTTATCCCAACCTTCTTGATGATGACTGGCTTTGGGGCGGTGATTTTGAAAGCATCGAATACACCGTCCGCCACGGTATCCGGAATGAAGAAGACTGGGATGCGCGCTGGTCCGAGATGACCGCCTATGATGAAGTCTTCAGCAATGAAGAGATTGATCAAGTGGTGCAGTACGTGCGTTTGATCTCAAATCAAGAGCACGATCCCGCACTGGCAGCCAGCGGTGAAGGCTTGTTCCTGGACAACTGTGCCGCCTGTCATGGTGATGATGGCACGGGTGGCCGTGATCTTGGCGCGCCAAATCTGACTGATGCAATCTGGCTCTATGGCGGAAGCGTCGAGACACTGGAAGAAACCGTGCGCTATGCCCGCTTTGGCGTCATGCCGCCTTGGGGCGAACGGCTGAGCGATGCCGAGGTCAAAGCGGTCACCGCCTATGTCCACCAGTTGGGTGGCGGTGAATAAGCATCACCAGCCCCGGATCATCTGTTCGCGCATAGATCCGAAGGCCAAGTGAAGGGAAGGGCGTCCGCTGAAGTGGGCGCCCTTTTCTGTCGGCCGCGACATTTCTGTCTCTGTCACGTTTTGTCCTTGGCAAGCCTGTGGTCTGCGTACATGGCACACCGCCAGCTGATACTTGCCTTCTGCGCAACCTGTGTATTAGGACTTTGGCTGACGGGTCTTTTTCCAAGCCCGCAAGCCGATAGCGGAGCATTTGCGAGGCGTTCATGACGGCAACTGAAGCCTTCATCGCGAATTATGGCCTGCTCGCAGTCTTCGCCGGGGGCCTGTTAGAGGGGGAAACGGTTCTCATCCTCGCAGCGGTGGCGGTGCACCACGGCATCTTGTCCTTGCCTTCCGTCTTTCTTGTCGCCGCACTGGCGGCTGCAATTGGCGACCAGATTTGGTTTTTGCTTGGTCGCTTTGGGTCAGACAGAGAATTCGTCAAACGCTTTGTCGCAAAACCCGCAGCGCAGCGCGCGCTGGCGCGTATCGACCGTCATCCAAATATCTTCATTCTGTCGTTCCGCTTCATCTATGGTTTGCGTATCGCCGGTGCGGTCGCTTGTGGGGTGAGCAAAATTCCCGTTCCGGCATTCATGGCGCTGAATTTCCTTGCCTCTATGCTTTGGACGGCAGTCATTCTGGCCCTTGGGTATACCTTCGGCACCGCGATTGAAGTCTTTCTTGGCGAAGCGAAACAGATCGAATGGAAGCTGGGTCTAGCCTTGGTTGCGTTCCTTGCGGTGTTCGCGGTTTTCCGCATTCTGTCAAAGCATCTCAGAGAGTAGTCACGGGCCACCACTCAGGAGGTTCTGACGTAAGCCCTAATTTGCAGCGGACCTGACCGCAGCACTTTACCACTTTGGGGACATTCGCAGATTTGGGAATAATGGAACCGGCAGTCCTCAGATTCAGGCCTCTTGTGCCAGCCTTGCTTCAAGTACATCAAACGGTACGCCAGGTTCGTCCTTGGCGCCACGAATGACCAGTGACGTCTTTACGGATGCTACGTTTTCGGCACTTGTCAGTTCTTCGGTAAGGAAACGCTGGAAGGTGCGCAGGTCGGGGGCGACGCATTTGAGGATGAAATCCACTTCGCCGTTGAGCATGTGACATTCGCGTACAAGCGGCCAGCTGCGGCAAAGGTTTTCGAATGCGCTCAGGTCTGCTTCCGCCTGACTGACCAGCCCGACCATTGCGAACACCTGCACCTCGAAACCCAACTCGCGGGCGTTGACGTCTGCATGATAGCCCTGAATAAAGCCTTGTTCTTCCAGTGTGCGTACCCTGCGCAGGCAGGGCGGGGCAGAGATTCCAACCCGCTTGGCCAGTTCGACGTTCGTCATGCGTCCGTCTGCCTGAAGCTCTGCCAGAATCATGCGGTCGATTTCGTCTAGTTTGGTTCCCGGCATCGGATGTTCCCTGATATTTTTGCAAATACTACGCTCAAGTAACTTGCTGCGCAAGATTATTTCAAGGTGCCGCAACAAAAGAACCTGTTGAAGAAGCGGGGCGTTGGCCTTTTATCATCGCTCTTGCACGGCTATATCGGGATTAAACATTCACATGAGGTTGTCATGACTGACACGCGACATATCAAAGTACTGATCATCGGATCCGGCCCCTCAGGCTATACCGCAGGTGTCTATGCGTCACGCGCGATGTTGGAGCCCGTGTTGATACAAGGGATCGAGCCCGGCGGCCAGCTGACAACAACGACAGAGGTGGAAAACTGGCCGGGTGACACCGAGGTGCAGGGCCCCGAACTGATGGTGCGGATGGAAGCCCACGCCCGCGCGATGGGTTGCGAGATCGTGAGCGATATCGTCACTTCGCTGGATTTGCAGAACCGCCCGTTTACGGCAACCTGTGATAGCGGACAGGCCTACACAGCCGATGCGGTCATCCTTTGTACCGGCGCGCGCGCGAAATGGCTGGGGCTACCATCGGAAGAGAAATTCAAAGGCTTCGGTGTCAGTGCTTGCGCGACCTGCGACGGGTTCTTCTATCGTGGTCAGGAAATCGTTGTCGTCGGCGGTGGCAATACGGCCGTAGAAGAGGCGCTGTTCCTGACCAATTTCGCGTCCAAGGTTACTCTGGTGCATCGTCGTGACGAATTGCGTGCCGAAAAGATCTTGCAGGACCGCCTGTTCAAGAATCCCAAGATCGAAACGCTCTGGTTCCATGAGATCGATGAGGTTTACGGCGCGGACAGCCCGTTGGGTGTCGAAGGCGTGCGCGTGAAGCACACAAAGACAGGCGAAGTGACCGAAATTCCGGCAAAAGGGGTTTTCGTGGCAATCGGCCATGCCCCCGCGTCCGAACTGGTAAAGGGCCAGTTGGAAACGCACAATGGTGGCTATGTCAAAGTCGCGCCAGGTACGACAAAGACAACGATACCCGGGGTCTTTGCCGCCGGTGACCTGACAGATCACGTTTACCGTCAGGCCGTCACCTCTGCCGGAATGGGCTGCATGGCGGCGCTGGATGCCGAGAAATACATCGCCGAGATGGAAGATGCCGAAGCGGGTGTCGCGGCCGAGTAAGTCTATCAGGTACGATAGCCGCAAAAGTTGGGTTTTTCGCGACCAAACGCTTTGACCCGCAAGCGTTGAGGCGTTTGGTCGGGAGCGCGGTTTCTTGTAGCCGCTTGGTCGGTGGGCTGCCGTTCTTGAATTCTCTGCAAAAAGGCACGGATGACCGACGATGCAGGGCCGAGGCACGACCATAGTCTTTTTGGCTTTGATCGCTAGACAATCCTGTCGCGTCGGGTCTATCCCCTGCGCAACTGACCCGCTGCATATTTGAGAAGAACATGTCACAGGACCTGGCGCCGATCCCCGAACTTTATGTCTCTTACGAGAGTGCCCAGAAGATGAAGCTGGAGGCCGCAGAGCTGACCAGCCATGATCTGACACCGCGCCAGATATGCGATCTAGAACTGTTGATGAACGGCGGGTTCAATCCGCTCAAGGGTTTCCTGTCGCAGGTCGATTACGAAAGCGTTGTGGAGGACATGCGCCTTGCAGATGGCCGGCTATGGCCGATGCCGATAACTCTGGACGTTTCTGAGGGTTTTGCCGAAACGGTGGAGCTTGGTCAGGACATCGCCTTGCGCGATCAAGAGGGCGTGATTCTGGCGACTATGACCGTCACCGACAAATGGACGCCCGACAAGGCACGGGAAGCAAAGCAGGTTTTCGGTGCCGATGATCAGGCCCATCCTGCTGTGAACTATCTGCACAACACCGCTGGCGATGTCTATCTGGGTGGTCCGGTCACAGGCATTCAACAGCCCGTGCACTATGACTTTCGCGGACGTCGGGATACGCCGAACGAGTTGCGGGCCTATTTCCGCAAACTGGGCTGGCGCAAGGTCGTGGCATTCCAGACCCGTAACCCTTTGCACCGCGCCCACCAGGAACTGACCTTCCGCGCGGCCAAAGAAGCACAGGCAAACCTGCTTATCCATCCAGTCGTGGGGATGACCAAACCGGGTGATATTGACCACTTTACCCGCGTGCGCTGCTACGAGGCGGTGCTAGACCAGTACCCGTCAGCAACGACAACCATGTCCTTACTGAACCTGGCCATGCGCATGGCCGGCCCGCGCGAGGCAGTCTGGCACGGTCTGATCCGCAAGAACCATGGCTGCACGCATTTCATCGTGGGCCGTGACCACGCCGGCCCCGGCAAGAACTCTTCCGGTGAGGATTTCTACGGGCCATATGATGCGCAAGACCTGTTCCGCCAGCATCAGGAAGAAATGGGCATCGAAATGGTCGACTTCAAGCACATGGTCTATGTACAGGACCGTGCCCAGTACGAACCTGCCGACGAAATTCACGACAAGGACAAGGTGACGATTCTGAACATCTCGGGGACAGAACTGCGCCGCCGTCTGTCAGAGGGGTTGGAAATTCCTGAATGGTTCTCTTTCCCTGCGGTCGTCGCGGAATTGCGCAAGACACGCCCGCCGCGGGCACAACAAGGGTTCACTGTCTTCTTCACCGGTTTTTCGGGGTCAGGCAAATCAACCGTTGCCAACGCGCTGATGGTCAAGCTGATGGAAATGGGCGGGCGGCCGGTCACGCTCTTGGATGGTGATATCGTGCGCAAGAACCTGTCATCCGAACTGGGCTTCAGCAAAGAACACCGCGATCTGAACATCCGACGTATCGGCTATGTTGCATCCGAGATTACAAAGAACGGCGGTATCGCGATCTGCGCACCGATTGCGCCTTATGCGACAACCCGTCGGGCTGTAAGAGAAGACGTGGAACAGTTCGGTGCTTTTGTAGAAGTGCATGTCGCAACGTCGATCGAAGAGTGCGAACGGCGGGACCGCAAGGGTCTCTATAAGCTAGCGCGCGCTGGCAAGATCAAGGAATTCACAGGTATTTCGGATCCCTATGATGTGCCTGAAAATCCCGAACTACGGCTGGAAACCGAAAGCGTTCCTGTCGATAACTGCGCCCATCAGGTCATTCTGAAGCTGGAAAGCCTTGGTTTGATCAAGGCATAGGGCGGAGCAGGCTCCACCCTATCGGATCAGTGCACGGTCACCGGATGCATGTTGTTCTCGCGGGCAAGATGAAACGCAAGCTTGCGGTTTGCGACAAGTGCCAGCTGTTCGCCGTCGGCATTGTGTACCGCAAACAATTCCTGCAGATCGCCAACCTTGGCACGCATGTCCTCAGGTAGCTCCGCCACAAGGATAGGCTTGACGTAGACGATGTCCTGGCCGAGTTTTTCGAGGTCAAATTTTGTGTCCATGGCTTATCCTTTCTTGATGCTGATGGTTTGGACAATGCGCTCTGGTACGGCGCGGGTCAGATCGACATGGAGCAACCCGTTTTCCATCACGGCTTCGCCAACGTCGACGCCATCTGCCAGCACAAAAGAGCGCTGGAACTGGCGCGCCGCGATGCCACGATGCAGGAAAATGCGGCCTTCGCTGTCATCGGTCTGCCGACCGCGGATCACGAGGGCGCTGTCTTCGACGGTGATGGCAAGGTCATCTTCGGAAAAGCCGGCAACCGCCAGGGTAATCCGATAGGAGTTCTCGGAGGTTTGCTCGATGTTGTAGGGGGGGTACCCCTCATTGCCGCTCTTTGCGGTGCGCTCGACCAGCCGTTCAAGCTGTTCAAACCCCAAGAGGAACGGATGCGTTCCCAAAGCCAATTTTGTCATACGACATGTCCTTTTTCGTAAGCGACTGTCAGGTTGCGGCCCCGTTATCGGCGACCTTTGATCAAAATATGGGGGCGGCAGGTGCATTGATCAAGAGGAAGTATTAGGTTCTCGGTGCCGAACCATAGTAAGCTATCGATCACACGCTGCTTCTGGATTATCACACAATGAATACATCCGCCAAAATGGAACAAGACGAGGTTCTTCGGGTCAAACTCGAAGTTTTGCGCCGTGAACACCGTGATCTGGACGAAGCGATCGAGGCGCTACATGCACGCGGGTCGTCAGACATGCTGACGATCAAACGACTCAAGAAGCAGAAACTGGCGCTGAAAGACCAGATCGCGCAACTCGAAGACCGTATCTTGCCTGACATTATCGCTTGATGATCTGCGCCTTGGGCATTGCCGCGCGGCTGCGCTTGGCTATAGTGCCGCTTCGTTTTGAAGGTGGGACAGCATCATGACCAAACCCCTCGTCGGTATCATAATGGGCAGCCAGTCCGACTGGCGCACAATGCGCGAAGCGGCGGATGTACTGGATGAACTGGGCGTCACCTACGAGACTAAGATCGTATCGGCCCATCGCACGCCGGATCGGCTTTGGGAGTACGGCAAGACTGCCGTTGACCGTGGCTTGCAAGTGATTATCGCGGGTGCTGGCGGAGCGGCACACCTGCCGGGCATGATGGCCTCGAAAACACGCATTCCTGTCATCGGCGTCCCTGTTCAAACCAGTGCGCTATCTGGTGTTGATAGCCTGTATTCGATCTTGCAGATGCCGCGCGGTTTTCCTGTTGCGACGATGGCGATTGGTGCGGCGGGCGCCAAGAACGGCGGGCTGTTGGCCGCCGGCATCCTTGCCCTGCAGGACCCTGCTCTTGCCGCGCGGCTGGATGATTGGCGCAATGCGCTAAGTGCTTCGATACCGGATGAACCAAGCGATGACTAAAGCTCTGCCCGTAGGGGCCACAATCGGCATTTTGGGCGGTGGCCAGCTGGGGCGGATGTTGTCGGTTGCCGCAGCCCGTCTTGGTCTGAAAACACATATCTTCGAGCCGGGAGCAAATGCTCCAGCGGGCGATGTTGCGCATCAGGTGACAACTGCAAGCTATGAGGATGCAGAGGCGCTCAAGGCCTTTGGTCAGGTCGTCGATGTCATCACATACGAGTTCGAGAACATCCCGACGAGTGCGCTCGATCTGCTTGAAACACTGGCCCCAATCCATCCAGGAAGGCAGGCACTTGCCACCAGTCAGGACAGGCTTACCGAAAAGACCTTCCTGCAGAATCTGGGCCTGCAAACCGCGCCATTCGCCGATGTCACCTCTGCGGATGATCTTGAGGCGGCTCTTGCCAGGATAGGCACACCCGCGATCCTGAAAACGCGCCGTTTCGGTTATGACGGCAAAGGGCAGGCACGGATCATGTCTGCCGGAGATGCGGGGCAGGCTTTGGCCGATATGGCGGGCGCGCCCGCGATCCTTGAAGGGTTTGTCGATTTCAGTCACGAGGTATCCGTGATCGGTGCCCGCAGCCCGGATGGGGCGGTGGCCTGCTATGACCCGGGTGAAAACGTTCATGAGGCGGGCATTCTGCGCACCACCACCGTGCCTGCGAGGCTCACACCTGCCCTGCGGACCGATGCGGTGTTGATCGCCGCGCGTATCCTGAATGCGCTGGATTATGTGGGTGTGATCGGGGTCGAGCTTTTCGTGACTGCGCAGGGGCTGATCGTGAATGAGTTCGCGCCACGGGTCCACAATACGGGGCACTGGACGCAAAACGGCTGCACCATCTGCCAGTTCGAACAGCATATCCGTGCGATTGCGGATTGGCCTCTGGGCGACGGGGGGCGGCACTCCGACGTTGTGATGGAAAACCTGATCGGTGATGATATGGACCGCGTCCCCGATCTGGCCAAGACGGATGTCGCAATCCATCTCTACGGCAAGTCCGAGGTCAAGGCTGGCCGCAAGATGGGGCATGTCAACCGAGTGATCAAGCCCGCCTGATCGCGCGTTAAACCTCTTCTCATGTTCAAAATACCTCCGCCGGAGGCATCAAGGTCCTGAAAGGACCGTAGATCAGTCGGTCCCGAAAATGATCCCCGTCAGGCTGAGACTGCGATCGAAAATACCGTCTCGCAGGAATGCCAGAACCTCTTCGATCACCAGCGGGTTGTTCATCATGAAGGTATGGGTGACAGGCAATACCAGATGATCCTGCATGCCGTCCAGACGCGTGGACGCGACGGACACTTTTCCGTCGTCCGGACCCTCGATCAGTGCGGAATAGACAGGGTTCAAAGTCCGGTTCCCCGCAATGATACCGATTTCATATGGCAGGTTCTCAAGCGTGTTCGGCAGGCTGTCCGCGTCGGTGCCCAATTGCAGACCGGCGGGGCCGTTGACCCATTGGAAGGGTTCAAAGTCGCCAAAAATATCGACCAGTTCAGAGCCGCTGTTGGGAGGGCCAAGCATTACGACCCGCCCCATTTTTTCTGGGCGATTGTTTGTCAGCCAGGCACGCACAAGGATCCCGCCCATCGAGTGCGTAACGAAATTGACGCGCCGGTCACCGCATGCCGCCACATCTTCGGGAAGATATTCCTCGACCAGTGTCTGGATATCGGCGGTGGTCGAAGGGTAGCCCCGGTTGACAACCAGATAACCCTCGTCTTCCAGCACCAGTTGCAGAGGTGTGAATGAAATCTCTGTGCGGGCCAGCCCGTGCAGCAAGACTACGCATTCCTGCGCCATCGCAGCGCTTGAAACGAAGATGCCAAAAAGTAATGCCCAAAAAAGTCTCATGACTGCAAGGTAACATCCCCGCGTGGGCACAAAACCCCCAATGCTCAAGAAACCTTGCGTCGCGCAGTGAGTGAGACTGCAATACCGCCAAGCACAAGCCCCCCCGCCACGACCAACCGCAACGTCAAAGGTTCGTTCAGAAAGAGAACACCGGCGGTGACGGCAATCACAGGGACACTCAACTGCGCTATCCCTGCCACTGTCGTCGGCAAGGAGGGCAAGGCGCGGTACCACAGGGCATAGCCGAGCCCGGATGTGATGGCTCCGGCGATAAGGGCAGTGACAACGCCGGACCATGGCATCGCGCCAACCCCCGTCCCGATCATGGCCAGCGCGACAAGCGGCAGGCACAGCAGGAAATTGCTGGCGGTTGCGCCCAGAGGATCGGCCTCGGCGCGGCCCAGAAGGGTGTAAACGCCCCATGCCGCCCCCGCGATTGCCATGGCAGCCGCCCCGCTCGCAGGAACCGGTGTATCGCCGTTCGGCCAAAGCAGCACGCAGAGACCGAGCAACGCAATCGACGCACCGATCCACCGCAAGAGTGGAATCCTGCCACCTTCGATAACCGCCCATCCGAAGACCACGATTTGCAACACGCCAAAGAGGATCAGTGCGCCCAGCCCCGCATCCAGCGTGATATAGGCCCATGAAAAGCCGATCATGTAGACGGTCAGGGCCGCAGCCCCCGCAAATCGCTTGGCGGACAGGACGGCAGGACAGGGGGCGTTCCGCATCATCGCCAGCAGCCAGAGCATTGCAGCCCCCGCGCCGGTTCGAACGGTGGCGAAATCCATTGGGTCCATACCTTGTAGCGCGACGCCAATCCGGTTCAGGATCGAATTGGACGCAAAGGCACACATGATCAGTGCTACAAGGGCAATCAGCCTCATGCGCTGGACCCGCACTGCGCGTCAGCCACGATGATAGGCCGCTGAAACAAGTGCCGCAGGGTCCTCTTCGCCCCTGCCTTCTGCAAGGGCGACTTTCTGGCGCTCAGCGGCCTCGGCAAGGACAGGAGATGCCAGACCATAGGCCTGAACGACCCGCTGGAACACATCGTTGTCCTTGTGGGCGGCGGAAATGGTGAACCCCACGGTGGTGTCCTGTCCGATGATCTTGGGAATTCGGTCAGCGATCATGGGCAGGCCTGCGGGCCCGCCAGAAAGAATACGGATGGCGGTTTCAAGCGGAATGCCAGCGCGCTTGGCCAATGGCATCATGTCGTCAAGCCCGCTGAAGTAGCATTGGAGCATGCCGTTGTTGATGGTCTTCATCACAAGGCCGGTGCCAAGTGGACCGACATGGAAAACCCGTCCTGAAATTGCGGAAAGCGTCGCTGTGGCCCGCGTGGCTGCGGTATCTTTGCCGCCAATGAAAACGCCGCAAGCACCGGCCATGACGAGTTCGGGACCGCCTGAAATGGGCGCATCAACTGCAGATGCACCCTTGGCTTCGATCCGCGCACTGCGTTCTTGCAGGATCGTCGGGACGACAGTGCTGGTTTCAATGATCAGCTTGCCCGAGAGATCGCAGGCAAGACAGGCATCCAGCACCGCTGCAACGGCGGTGTCATCCAGCAGGCTGAGGATCAGAATGTCACTCCGCGCGACAAGGGTCGCAATGTCGGGCGCGGTCGCCACCCCTTCAACCGCACGACCGCTGCGGGTCCATGCTGTAACGGTATGTCCCTGTTCTTTCATGCGCATCGCGATGGCGCTGCCCATCCGCCCCAAGCCGATCACACCAATGCGTTCCATGTCTTACTCCGTGTCGCTTGGGCGGAGTTGATACCGGAAAGCGGCAAAAGAAAAGGGCGGCTCCGAAAGGAACCGCCCTTGGTAAGCCGATGCGGGGTCAAAATTTAGGTCATTTCTTTCGAAACGACTGCCGCTTTGCTGCCCGCGTCGAAACGCGTTGCGTTTCGACCTTACATCATGCCGCCCATGCCGCCCATGTCGGGCATGCCGCCACCAGCAGATGCACCTTCTTTGGCAGGCTTGTCTGCGACCATGGCTTCGGTTGTGATCAGGAGACCGGCAACCGATGCGGCGTCCTGCAGAGCGGTGCGCACAACTTTTGCAGGGTCGATCACGCCGAACTTGAACATGTCGCCATATTCCTCGGTCTGCGCGTTGA
>CAZTKF010000088.1:0-12473 GCA_964614205.1 uncultured Loktanella sp.
CATGCGCATCAACGATCAGATCGAGATTGCCGATTGGGAGCTGACCGAGAGCTTTGCGCGGTCGTCCGGCCCCGGTGGGCAGAATGTGAACAAAGTGTCCACGGCGGTCGAGTTGCGGTTCGAGGCGGCGCGCTCGCCCAACCTGCCGCCCGCGGTCAAGGCGCGGCTGAAACGACTGGCAGGGCAGAAGTGGACCAAGGACGGCGCGATCGTGATCTTTGTGCAAGAGACCCGCAGTCAGGCCCGCAACCGCGAGATTGCGCAGGAGCGGCTGGCAGAGTTGATCCGCAAGGCCTGCGAAAAACCAAAACGCCGAATTGCCACAAAACCAACCTACGGGTCGGTCAAGCGACGGTTGGCGGGCAAGAAAGCGCGGGGACAGGTCAAGGCGTTGCGGGGAAATGTCGATCCCGACACTTAGGGCGGGGCCGGCCCTGCCCTAAGGATGTTGTGGCTGCGCGGTTGCGTTCGAGTTCGATGGTTCGCCTAAACCACAACCTCCATCTCAACCTGCTTGCCCACATCGAACACCCGCTTGTATCGCGCAATCTCGTCTGCAGGGCCCATCGCCTTGTTGGGGTTGTCGCTTAGCTTTACGGTCGGGCGCCCTTCGGCCGCGACCGCTTTGCACACCAGTGAAAACGGCGCCAGTCCGTCGTCTTTGACCAGCCCCTTGAAGTCGTTCGTCAGCATGGTGCCCCAGCCAAAGGACACGCGCACACGGCCGGAGAACTGTTTGTGCAATTCCTTGATCTTGCCCACATCCAACCCGTCAGAGAAAATGACCAGCTTTTCCCGCGGATCCTCACCGCGGGATTTCCACCATGCGATGGCAAGCTCGGCTCCGGCCGCGGGATCGCCGCTATCGACGCGAATGCCGGTCCAGCCCGCCAGCCAATCGGGCGCGCCCGCAAGGAAACCTTTAGTCCCGAAGGTGTCTGGCAGGATGATCCGCAGATTGCCGTCGTGCTCTTCGTGCCAGTCTGCCAGCACATCATAGGGCGACTGGCGCAACGCCGCGTCGTTTTCGGCCAAAGCGGCGTAGACCATGGGCAATTCGTGGGCGTTTGTACCAATCGCTTCGATTTCGCGCATCATGGCGATCCGACAGTTGGACGTGCCCGTGAAATTGCTGCCCAGCCCCTCCATCATCGCCTGAACACACCAATCCTGCCATAGATAAGAGTGGCGCCGGCGCGTTCCAAAGTCGGCAACCCGCAGGTCTTCCAGCGGTTTGAGCTGATCAACCTTTTCCCACAGTTTCGTCATGGCGCGGGCATAAAGCACCTGTAGCTCGAACTTGCCCATATCCTTGAGAACCGCGCGACTGCGCAATTCCATGATCACGGCAAGTGCGGGAATCTCCCACAGCATGACTTCGGGCCATGTGCCTTCGAAGGTCAGCTCATACTGACCGTCTTTCTTTTCGAGGTGATAGGGCGGCAGTTGCAGGTTCTCGAACCACTCCATGAAGGCCGGCGTGAACATCTGACGCTTGCCATAGAATGTATTGCCGCGCAGCCATGTGCTTTCACCACGTGTCAGGCGCAAGGAGCGAATGTGGTCCAATTGTTCGCGCAACTCGCCCTCGTCCACCAATTCAGCCAACCGGATTGATTTGGTCCGGTTGATCAACGAGAACGTCACCTGCGTGTCGGGATGATTGCGGAAGACAGACTGACACATCAGCAGCTTGTAAAAGTCCGTATCAATCAAAGACCTTACGATCGGGTCGATCTTCCATTTGTGGTTCCAGACCCGTGTCGCGATATCGACCATATTCAGTTCCCCCTGTCGGCGCTTACGTGTTAGATCAAGAGCATGCGGGTGTGGCAAGGGGGCCGTGAACATGGCATTGCGTTACGATTTTGACATGGTGGCAATGACACCAGAGGGTTTGCCTGATCAGTTTGGCGATCTTGCACTGACAGGCGTTGGGGCTGAAAAGGTGGCAATGTTCCGCGATCCGAACACCGTCGCCGCACTGCACAAAGCAGATCCAGCAGTCCGTACCTACTTTACTGAAAGCGGTTTTGCCTTGGCCCAGTTTGACAGCGGCGCGCCTGCCGGACGTTTTCCCAGCCGCGACGAGGACGCCCGGATTGCGGTCATTGATCGTTTGACGGCCAATCTCGAGACACATGATCTGGCGGATGCTGCTTGGGGGGGGTTTGACTTTGATGCATTCATGGATGCTCTCTCAGAGGCAGAGCCCGTCGAGGATGAGCTTCTTGCCCCGACCAAGCCTTCGCCACAAGTCGAACAGGCACGCGCAGCCGCGCGTATCGCATCCCAACGGAAAAAGGGGCGCAGGATGTTGGCGCTGGGCGGATTGCTGCTTGGACTGGTCCTGATCTTTTATGTTGCCAGTCAAACGCTGATGTGACGTCGGCCCCGAAAGCCCGCGCATAAGGGATCCCTGTCATGACCCCCACTCCTTATTCCGCCCGCTTGGTTGGTGCGGTTTTCCTAGCGATGACGTTGATTGTCGGAGGTGATGCAGCGGCAACTGTCCTGACTGGCGCAGGATTCCCGCAGACTTTTGTCGCATGGACACGTTTTGCGCTCGCAGCTGTCTTGCTTGCGCCACTCTGTGGTCTGGTGCGGACGGATCTGGCCCAATTCGAGGATTGGCGTTTGTACCTGCGCGCGGGTCTGATCGTCGGCGGCATTGTGAGTATTCTGACAGCGCTCAAGACAGAACCGATGGCAAACGTCTTTGCGGGGTTCTTTGTTGGGCCTGTTGTGTCGTACTTCCTTTCGGCCGCGCTCCTGGGTGAACGGATCACCCCTGTCCGAACGTTCCTGCTGTTGATCAGTTTTGCGGGTGTTCTTCTGGTCGTGCGCCCCGGCTTTGGCATGACGACAGGCATGGGTTTTGCCATTCTCGCGGGCTGCTTTCACGGGAGCTATCTGGTTGCAACACGGTGGCTCGCTGGAGGGTATCGGCCCCGCTTTCTTTTGTTTTCCCAACTCGCGATTGGCGCGGTCCTGCTGTCTCCTTTTGCCTTTTCAGCGATCCCTGACCTGACGCTGCCACTGTTTGGTCTGATCACAATTTCGGCCTTGGGGTCTGCGGGGGGCAATCTGTTGCTGGTTCTGGTGAACCGCACCACGCCTGCCGGTGTCATTGCGCCGTTGATCTACAGCCAGTTGCTGGCCGCGATGATCATCGGCTGGGCTGTCTTTGGGCAGTGGCCGGATGGCCTGAGCCTGATAGGCCTCGTGATCATCATGGTGGCGGGGGGATCCTCGGTCTGGTTTGCGGGCCGCGGGCGCTAGCCGCAGGTCACACCCGCATCAAGCATCGCGTTCTTGGCCGCCTCAAGCGAACCGTCGAAATCAATCGCGCGGCACAGTGCCATATCAACCGTCACATTGAACCCGAGCCTGGCTGCATCAACGGCCGAATAGTTTACACAGAAATCTGTCGCCAGACCCACCAATGTCAGATCGTCTATCCCGCGCGTGCGTAGGTAGCCCTCTAGTCCCGTTGGTGTTGTCTTGTCGTTCTCGAAGAACGCAGAGTAACTGTCGATCGCCGGGTTATAGCCTTTGCGAATGATCAGATCGGCGCGGTCGGTTTGCAGTTCTGCATGAAACGCCGCCCCGTCTGTTCCCTGAATGCAGTGATCCGGCCAAAGCACCTGTGGGCCATAAGGCATTTCCGTCATGCTCATCGGTGCTGCATCATGTGATGACGCGAACGATGAATGGCCGGCGGGATGCCAGTCTTGTGTCAGGATGACTGCCTCAAAGTCCGCCATTCTGGCGTTAATCCCTGAAACAATCTCGTCACCACCCGCGACGGCAAGCGCACCGCCGGGGCAGAAATCATTTTGGACGTCGATCACGAGTAGGGCATGGGTCATGGAGCGCTCCGTTCTATTTGTGGCAAATTAGCGCGTTCCAAGGGCGCATGCGACCGCTTTGTTGGAAGGGTGCTGTGACTTGCCCCTGCGCGCAGACAGGCGTATCTGGGCATTATGTTTACCGTTGCAGCACTCTATCATTTCACCCGTTTCGACAATCCTGCCGCCTTGCGGGGGCCCCTGCTGGATTTGTGCAAATCCAACGGAATTATGGGAACGCTTCTGTTGGCCAAGGAAGGTGTGAATGGGACAATCGCAGCGGATCGTGCCGGCATTGATACCGTTCTTGCGCATTTGCGCGGTCTGCCCGGATGCGCGGACCTTGAGTGGAAGGAAAGTACCGCCACTGTGCCGCCTTTTCACCGGATGAAAGTCCGCCTGAAAAAGGAAATCGTGACAATGGGACAGCCTGATGTCGATCCGGTCGCGCGGGTTGGCAACTATGTTGATCCTGCCGACTGGAACGATCTGATCAGCGCGCCGGATGTGGCCGTTATTGATACCCGCAACGACTATGAGGTCGCCATCGGTACCTTTGAGGGGGCGGTCGACCCTGAGACCAAGAGCTTTGGCGAATTTCCCGAATGGTGGGAAAAGAACAAGCATCGCTTTCATAACAAGCGGGTTGCGATGTTCTGCACCGGCGGGATTCGCTGCGAAAAATCAACGAATTACCTGATGGGACAAGGCGTTGAGGATGTATATCACCTCAAAGGTGGCATTCTGAAATACCTTGAAGAGGTCCCGCCCGAAGACAGCAAATGGGACGGCGAATGCTTTGTCTTTGATGCCCGCGTGAGCGTTGGACACGGGCTGAAGGAAGGGCCGCATATTCTTTGCTACGCCTGCCGCCGTCCGCTGGTTCCAGAAGACCGCAACAATCCGGCGTACGAACAAGGCGTGTCCTGTCACCAGTGCATTGATGAGACAACAGAGGCCGACAAGGCCCGTTTCCGCGAGCGTCAAAAGCAGATGCAACTGGCCAAAGAGCGCGGCACACATCACATCGGCGGGCTTTAGGCCGCGTGACATGAGGCAGACCAAACCTCTCTTGCCGCAATTCACTGCGCTTGCAATCGGGGTTGTGGGCGGGCTGGCTGCCTATCTTGGCGGCCTGCCATTGCCATGGATGCTTGGACCCATGATTGCCAATACGGTTGCAGCGATGCTGCGCGCGCCAGTTGCCGGACCAGACCAGTTGCGCCCCTATGTGATTCCGGTGATCGGTGTCATGCTTGGCTCTGGTGTTACGGCCGAGATATTCGGGCTGCTGGGGACATGGCTGCTGACGCTCCTCGTCCTGCCACTGTTTCTTTGCTGTGCGGCGGGCATTTCCTACACTGTCTATCGCCGGATCGGGCGCTATGATCCGGTCACTGCGTTCTATTCGGCAATGCCCGGTGGACTGAACGAAATGCTGATACTGGGCGCTGAGGCAGGCGGTGACGAGCGCCGTATTGCCTTGGCCCATGCCGCGCGCGTTCTGATTATCATCGTCTTTGTTGCGCTTTTCTTCGGTCTGGTTCTGGGGGTGTCAAGCGGCGGACGCGGCGCGATCCAGTGGATCGGGCTTTATCAGATTACGGCGCCGGACTACGCTATCTTGGGGCTCTGCGCCATCGCGGGCGCGCTTTTGGGCAAATGGCTTGGCCTTCCTGCAGCCCCTGTTTTCGGCCCGATGATCCTGAGCGGGATTGCCCATATCGCGGGCTGGGTGACAGTAGCACCGCCCACGCTTTTTGTGATTGCAGCGCAAATCACCATAGGAACGATCATCGGCACCCGCTTTATCGGTGCGACACTGGCCGAGATCAGGACCGATATCGGCCTCTCGGCCATTGCATCGTTCCTGATGCTGGTCGCGGCCGTCGGCTTTGCCGAATTGATTGTTGCTGTCACGGGCATCCCGTTGGCGCAGGCCTTTCTGGCCTTCTCTCCCGGTGGTCTTACCGAAATGTCGCTCCTGACGCTCGCGATGGAGCAGGACGTGACCTATGTCTCGGTCATGCATATCATTCGGATCACAGTCGTGATCGCACTGGCACCTTTCGTGTTTCGGCTGGCACGGCCGGGAATGCGCTAGCCCGTGCGTGCAGATGCTGCTGGCTTGGTCCTATCCCAGATAGGCCCTTAACGCAGGTGGCGGGTTGCGGAACAACTCTTCTGTCATGACAGGCGGATTGACAGTTCCGTCCGCGACCAAAGCCGCCATATCCGCCATACGCCGTGCATCTGCCGGATCATGGGTCACCATGATCACCGTCTTTCCGGCTGCCACCAGTTTAGACTGCACCAAATCCAGCATCTCGTCCTTGAGCGCGGGGCCCAGCGCCCCGAAAGGTTCGTCCAATAGCACCACGGGGCGATCGGCAACCAGCACACGTGCCAAAGCCACGCGGCTTTGCTGGCCACCTGACAATGCGCCGGGCTTGCGATCTTGAAAGGTTTCAAGCCCCACATCGGCCAGCGCCCCCGCCACCTTGGCTTTGTCTTGGGCGCTCAGGCGCAAGTCGGGCCGCAGCCCAAGGCCCACATTCTGCGCTGCGGACAAGTGCGGGAAAAGGTTGTTGTCCTGAAACAGGATGCTGACCGGTCGTGCGCCGGGGGCGGTCTGGGTCAGATCGACCCCATCCCATAACAGACGCCCCGAAACAGGTGAAAGAAAGCCGGCAATCGCCGCCAACAGCGTTGATTTCCCCGCCCCTGACGGGCCAATCAGCGCAACGGATTTCCCCGTCTCAAAGGCAACATCCGCATGGAGCGAAAATGACCCCTGCTGCAACTTGAGGTCTTCACATATCAGCATCAGCCCGCCCCCAACGATCACACAGCCAGAAAAGCGCAAAACTCAGCGCCACGAGCAAGAGCGCCGCGCTGGCCGCCGTTTCCATTCGGTAAGCTCCCATCAAACGATACATCGCCAGTGGCAGCGTCTCTTCGCTCTGTCCGGCGAACAGTGCGATGACCCCAAGGTCACCCATCGACAAAGCCGCAGCAAGACCAGCCGCAAACCCAAGCGGGCGCCGGATGCGCGGCAGTACGATCAACCGGACCCACGACCAGTGCGAGATCGACAGTGAGAGCGCAAGGCGGCCATAGTCCGTCTTGATCTGAGCGACCGCTGGCGCAACCGACCGCAAGGCAAAGGGCAGTGCCAAAGTAGCGTTCACCAGCATCGTGACGATAAGTGCGGCATCGGCGGGGCGCATGAATGGAAAGACAAGCAGAAATGCACCTGTGCCGACAACCAGACCCGAAGCCGCCAAAGGCATTACACCCACGACCGACACCATGGCGCCCCCGCGCAAGGCAAGCGCTACGGCCATCAAGACACAAAGCGCTGCCGACCCCAGAGCAACAAGCACCGACCGCAAGGCGGCGATCCATACCGTTTCGGGCATATCCAGAAAACCCGGAAGGCCGCGCAAAAGGATCATGGAAAGCGGCAAAAGAAGAAAAAGCGCAGCCAGACCGATCACAACATAATCAAGCGCTGGGCGCGCCAGATCCCAACGCTGCACCACGCGGTCCAGCCCGGTGCCGATCGGGTCTTTGCCTGTGATCCGCCATGCCAGAACCGCCGCCACCACGCAAAGCGCGAACTGGACGCAGGCAAGCAGCGCCGCCCGCCCAAGGTCAAAATCAAAGCGGACGGCCTGATAGATGGCAAGCTCGACCGTTGTCGCGCGTGGACCGCCTCCCATGGTCAGCGCCACCGCAAAACTGGTCAGGCAGATCAGGAAGATCACCAAAAAGGTGCCGGGAACCACGGCGCGCAACATCGGCCACTCCAGCAGGCGTCCGACAGGTGCATTCAGCGATGCCGCCAGCCGGAACCTTTCTGACGGTATCGACAGCCAGCCTTGCAGGATAAAGCGCACGGCCAGTGGCATATTGAAGAAGACATGCGCAAGAACGACGCCATGCAATCCAAAGATTGAAACCGGCGCGAGACCAAACAAGCGTAACCCATCGTTCAAGATCCCGCCCCGACCGAAGACTGCCAGTAGCCCCAGAACGGCGACGATGACCGGCAGGATGAACGGTGCCCCCAACAGCGTGATCAGCAACTGACGGCCCAAGAACCTGCGGCGGGCAAGGGCGCGCGCCACCGGAATAGCCAGCAAGACACTCAGAAATGCGGACAGCAGCGCCTGCAAGACAGTAAACCGGATCGCGGCCCAGTCTGCAGGGGCCAGCCCGCCACCCCATTCAGCACGCCAGGCAACTGCGCCCAGCGTGCCAAGGGTCAGCACCAACACCAGCGCCGCAGCCGCGACACCAGGCCAGCGTGCGGTTACTGGGACAGCGCGGTGCGCCATTCATCCAATGCCGCGTCACGCTTTGCGGCAGCATCCTCTGGCGACAGCAACAAGGATGTCGCGGGCGTCACCAAGGTTTCGAACCCCTCCGGCAGCCCGCCAGCAGGCGTCACAGCCGGATACATCCAGTTTGTCGTCGGGATCACGCTTTGAAACGCGTCGGATACCACAAATGCCATGAACCGGTCGGCCAGCTCCGGCTGGTCAGTCCCTGCCACTTTGCCTGCTACTTCGACCTGCATGTAGTGGCCTTCGTCAAAGGCCCACGCGACCTTGCTGTCGTCCTCTTCTGCGATCAGGTGATAGGCAGGCGATGTAGTGTAGGACAGAACCGCATCGGCTTCGCCCTCAAGGAACATGCCGTATGCTTCGGACCAGCCGGGCGTCACGGTGACGATATTGTCGGCAAGACCGGCCCAAAGTGCGGGGGCTTCATCGCCGTAGGCTGCTTTGACCCACATCAGCAGGCCCAGGCCGGGTGTTGATGACCGTGGGTCCTGAATGACGATCCTGATGTCGCTGTCCGCTAGGGCGCGCAGTGAGGCGGGAGTCTCGTCACCGGCATTGCCGACAAAGGCAAAGTAGCCCCAGTCGAATGGCAGGAAATCCGTGTCCGTCCACACAATGGGCAAATCAAGCGCGGCGTCAACGCCATGCGGCGCAAAAAGGCCCGTATCACGCGCAGCGGCTGTCAGGTTGGTGTCGAGACCCAGCACAATATCGGCATCGGTGCGCGGCCCTTCCAACTGCAGGCGCGCCAGCAAGGCTGCGCCGTCTCCAGTCCCGACAAATTGCAGATCGCAGGCGCATTCGGCCTCGAAGGCCGCCTCAATCGCAGGACCGGGGCCCCATTCGCTGACAAAACTGTCGTAGGTCATGACTTGCAGCACCGGGGTCTCGGCGATTGCGCCTGTGGCACAAAAGACAAGTCCCGCGACAGCTGGCAGATAGGTGTTGTTCTTCATCGTATCCTCCAAATGCGACGGGCGGATTGGGGGATAGCGTCAGTGCTAAACCTTCCCTCCGCCGGTCTTAACCGGTTCAGGTTCAACGGGTCCGCATGATTGCATCTCAGCCAGATTTGGCCCCCCGAGGTACGCCCTAGGTATTGCGGAATGCTCGGGGACGCAAGGGAAAGCACTTGAGCCTCTTTGTCGCCCCCGCTAGACCCAAGCGGCAAAGGGAGAGCTTCCATGTCGATCAACAGCTTCGGTCATCTGTTCCGCTTCACTACGTGGGGTGAAAGCCACGGGCCTGCCTTGGGTGCGACGGTTGACGGCTGCCCGCCCGGTGTCCCGCTTGAGGCACCGATGATCCAGCATTGGATGGATAAACGCCGCCCCGGATTGAACAAGAACACCACCCAGCGGAACGAACCCGATGCGGTGAAAATCCTGTCCGGCGTTTATGAGGGTAAGACAACCGGCACGCCGATCCAGTTGATGATCGAAAACACCGATCAGCGGTCAAAGGACTATGGCGATATCCTGAACACATTCCGCCCTGGTCATGCCGATATCACCTACCACCAGAAATACGGGCTGCGCGACCCGCGCGGTGGCGGGCGGTCTTCGGCGCGCGAAACCGCGTCGCGTGTGGCGGCGGGCGGCGTGGCGCGCGAGGCGATCAAGGCGATTGCGCCTAATGTACAGATCAAGGGCTATATGACCCAGATGGGAACCAAAGCGATTGACCGCGCGCGCGTCGATTGGGACCAGATCGACCAGAACGATTTTTTCTGCCCCGATGCAGAGGCAGCCGCCGAGTGGAACGACTATCTGGCGTGGCTGCGCAAGGACGATCACAACTCGGTTGGGGCCATTATCGAAGTCGTAGCGCGTGGTGTGCCCGCAGGGATCGGCGCACCGGTTTACGCCAAGCTGGACACTGATCTGGCGGCAGCGATGATGTCGATCAACGCGGTGAAAGGTGTCGAGATCGGCGAAGGCATGGCAGCGGCAGCGTTGACCGGACGAGACAACGCGGACGAGATTTTCATGGGGCCGAACGGGCCGGAGTATTCCTCAAACCATGCAGGTGGCATCCTTGGCGGGATCAGCACAGGGCAGGATATTGTCGTGCGCTTTGCAGTCAAACCGACCTCTTCCATCCTGTCGCCGCGCAAGTCGATCCGTATGGACGGCACACCGACCGAGGTGATCACCAAAGGGCGGCATGACCCCTGCGTCGGTATCCGCGCCGTACCTGTTGGCGAAGCGATGATGGCATGCGTGATCCTTGATCATCTGCTACTGGATCGCGGCCAGACCGGCGGCGTGCGTGGACAGATCGGGTAGGGTGGATTTCAATCCACCTTACTGTTTGGAAAGTTGCACCGCCAAAATCCCGCCCGCAATAATCGCTACGCCGACCACATCCAGCACGCCTATCCTTTCACCAAGGATGATTGCGGCTGTGGCCACCCCCAGGAACGGATTGAGAAAGTGAAAGGTCGAGGCTTTCACGGCCCCGATCCGGCCCACAAGCAGGAACCACACAAGCGTCGCAGCCAACCCCGGCACCAGTGTCGTGTAGATAAAGGCAACGACCAACTGCCAGTTCCACGTGACATCCCAGACTTCGATCGTGAGCGCCGGAATCCACAAAAGCGCACTGCCGACCAACATCTGCAAGCCGACGATCATCAGGACATTCCCGCCGGATGATGCCCCCAGTACCGCCAAGGTCGCTATTGTCAGGGACACGACACCGATCACGCAGAGGACCAGTCCGAAAATGTCGACACCGCCCTGCAACCGCGCCCCCATGATCAGCACCACACCGATCACGCCCGCGATCAAGCCAGCAAACCCAAGCGGGCGGACCTTGTTGCCAAAGACAATCCATCCTGCCAGCGCCACCAAGAGCGGCATCGTCGATGCGATGATAGCCGCCAGCGACGCCGGAATCGTCTGCATCGCGACAAAATTCAGGCCCAGATAAAGCGCATTCTGACAGATCCCGAAGATCACGACGCCCAACCACTGCCTGCGGCTCAAACGGGCCGACTGGCCCAGCGCCCAAGCGATACCAACCCCGATCAGACCAGAGATAAGAAAGCGCAGCGCCAGTGCCGACAAAGGCGGTGCGTATTCAACAATGACCCGTGCGGATGTAAATGCCGAGGACCACATGAGCGCAAAGGCAAGGCCCATGAAAATTGCTTTGATGTCCATGTAAGTCCCTTTCAGACATGCCTTAACGAAAGAGACCTTACCTGCGCAAGCGCAGAGAACAGCCGCCGCCAAAGGACCGTTCTTGTCGTGTCAGAGCTTGCAGCATGTCAGGACTTTTCAGGAAACAACCACCCTGTCACCGGTACAATGGCCCGCGTGACAACAGGGATCAGCACAAAGCCGAAGAGCAGACCCAGAATACCGTCAAGGCCCGCAGTCACAGCCCAATTGACAAAGCCCTGCGCACCGCCAACACCCGACGACACCGCCGTCGCGGTATGTTTGATCTGCTCGTAGGGCCAATGCCAGCCAAGATCATGTAGACCATGCACAATTATGCTGCCGCCGACCCACAGCATTGCAACCGTGCCAATGGTCGCGATCACTACCATCACCGAAGGCATTGATTTGACAATGCCACGCCCCAGCCTGCGACTGAGGTCAAGCTTGCCTTTGGCACTCAGCAAGAGCCCCAGATCATCTGCCTTCACCAGCAGGGCGACCGCCCCGTAAACAAGGGCCGTAATCCCGATCGCCACGGCAGCAAGCGCTGCACCCTGTATCCAGACGGATTCAATATCAATCTGCGACAACGAGATCGTCATGATTTCAGCCGAAAGGATAAAGTCCGTCTTGATGGCCCCTTTGACCCTCTGTTCCTCCAGATGGGCCGCGCTGACGGTTTCGGCCTGCTGTGGCCCGTGTTCCTTGTGCGGGGCAATCAAATGCCAGACTTTCTCGGCCCCCTCAAAGCACAGATACGCGCCGCCGATCATCAAGAGCGGCGTCAGCAGCCAAGGCAGGAACGCATTCAACAAAAGGGCAACAGGCAACAGAATGATCAGCTTGTTGAAGAAAGACGCGCGTGCGATTTTCCAGACAATGGGCAATTCGCGGGCGGCGGGCAGGCCGGTAACGTACTTTGGCGTCACGGCGGCATCATCAATCACAACACCAGCGGCCTTCGCACCCGCCTTACTGGCCTGCGCGGCAACATCATCAAGTTGCGCAGCCGTCAGCTTTACGATGGCCGCAACGTCATCCAAAAGTGCAAGTAGTCCGCTCATCTCAATCCTGCCTTAGTCGTTGCTGCGATCATAAAG
>CAZTKF010000089.1:0-12057 GCA_964614205.1 uncultured Loktanella sp.
AGCAGCCCCCGGCCCCTGTATCACGCCTGAACTGCGCGACAGGATCGGCAAGGTCTGTGCAGATGCTGTTGCCAAGATCAACTATATCGGCGCGGGTACAATCGAATTCCTGTTCGAGAACGACGAATTCTACTTCATCGAGATGAACACCCGTTTGCAGGTAGAACATCCCGTCACCGAAGCGATTTTTGGCGTCGATCTCGTGCGTGAACAGTTGCGCGTCGCTTCTGGTCTGCCAATGTCCTTTGGACAGGATGACCTGCGCATCAATGGCCACGCGATCGAGGTGCGGATCAACGCAGAAAAACTACCGAACTTTGCGCCCTGCCCCGGCACGATCACGCAATATCACGCCCCCGGCGGTCTTGGCGTGCGGATGGATTCTGCCCTTTATGACGGCTATCGCATCCCGCCCTACTACGACAGTTTGATCGGAAAACTGATCGTTCATGGCCGTGACCGTCCCGAAGCGCTTGCCCGGCTCAACCGTGCCTTGGGTGAACTGATCGTTGATGGTGTCGACACAACCATCCCGCTGTTTCGTGCGCTGCTGGCCGAAGAAGCCGTGCAAACCGGTGACTACAACATTCACTGGCTTGAGCACTGGCTAGACGAAAATCTGAACTAGGCCGGTGAAGGACAGCGCGCCCACCCTGACGCCAGACCTGCTCTTGCAGGCCTATCAGGTGGGCGTCTTCCCCATGTCCGAGGGGCGCGACGATCCAGAGGTCTTTTGGGTCGATCCCCGCATGCGCGGCATCATTCCTCTGAACGGGTTTCGCATCTCGCGCAGTCTGGCGCGCACAATGCGGCGCGGCAGGTACACCGTGTCATATGATACGGCCTTTGAAGATGTCGTGCGCGGTTGCGCAGACCGCGACGAAACCTGGATCAACGCCACCATTTTTGATCTCTATTGCAACTTGCACATGCAAGGGTTTGCACATTCCATTGAGGTCTGGGATGCAGGCAAACTCGTAGGCGGCGTTTACGGTGTGGCTATCGGCAGCGCATTCTTTGGTGAAAGCATGTTCAGTACCGCGACAGATGCGTCAAAAGTAGCGCTTGCCTATCTGGTCGACCGATTGCGACTAGGTGGATATCAGTTGTTCGATACCCAGTTCATCACACCTCATCTGGCAAGCCTCGGTGCGGTCGAAATCCCGCGCGATCAGTACAGGGCCTTGCTCGTTGAGGCTTTGGCGCATGAGGCATCCTTTGACAGCCCCGGCCCCATCCCCCCTGCTCAGGACGTGATACAGCGCAACGCCCAGACATCGTAGCGCGGGTGATCCATCGCATTGAGCGCCGGGGCAGACGCCAGCATCCATCCGGAAAACAAGGTCCCTTCATTGTCGCGTACAATGATCTGGATAAAGGCATCCCCGGCAGGATTCTCGACTGGATATCGGCATTCATTGAGTTTCACAGTCAGGAAGCCCAGCGTTGCTGTCTGTCCGCCTTCTAGAACCACATCGGTCACCTGACCGGTCAGCTTGTCCAATATCCGCAGCTCTCCGCCGGTGGCTGTCTCGACACGCTGCATCACGGCCTCGGTCGAGGTGGTCAGGAACTCTTCTTCCTCTTCGATCGGTGTGGTCGTCAATTGACCGATCAATTCGTCAAGCGGAATCTCCTCGATCGGGGTCGTGACAATCTCTTGCGCAGACAGGGGAACCGCGATGGCCGATAGGCAGAGAGTGAAAGATAAAAGAACCGCCCGCATACAAAGCGCCCTATTCCGGCGTCCACGCCTCATAGTCGGAGCGTTCGACAGGGGCCTGACGGCGGATAGACCCTGCAGGCGCATAGGCCGCCATTGTCCCTGTCAGGTTTTCCTGATGCGGCTTTTCCCAATCCTTGTGCCGAAGTGCTGCTTCGGTCGGAGGCTGGTCCCAGGTATGGTGCAGCCAGCCGTGCCATTCAGGGGCCACACGTGACGCTTCATTCTCACCGTTGTAGATCACCCAGCGGCGGCTGTCGTCGCTGTTGCGATAGAACACGTTGCCTTGCGCGTCTTCGCCCACTTTGGTGCCATTGCGGCTGGTCCAAAGCTGAGTCCCAAAGGACTGTCCATCCCACCATGTAAAAATGCGTTTGATGTTGTGAGCAAGGCTCATATCGCGTCTCCGGTTGCGTTGCCTATCCATGCACCAATGCGGCCAAAAGGTCCAGTGGGTTCAGGCGGGGACCCGCGCAGTCACTTCGATTTCGATCTTCATTTCAGGGTTCTGCAAGGCGGCTGAAATCATTGTTGCAGCCGGTCTTGCCGTGGCAAAAGCCTCTGACGTGATCGGCCAGCATTTTGGCCACTCCGCAGCGTCAGGCACGATGTAGTTGACCCGCACCACATGGTCGAGCCCGCTGCCCGCATCTTGCAGGGCCTTCGCAATGGTCGCAAGCGCGTTGCGGCACTGTGCCTCTATGGTGTCCGGCATCACCATGTTCGTGTAGTCATATCCGGTCGTGCCCGCGACAAACACCCACCCGTCCGCTACCACGGCACGGCTGTAGCCGATCTGTTCCTCAAATGGCGATCCGGTGGAAATATGGCGCACCGACAAAGGCTTAGCTCGCAGTTGCGGATTCTTTCTTGGTGCCTTCGTCGTGGATCATCAGCGGCGCCACGTCGGATGTGACCGCTTCCTCGTTCACCACGACCTCTGTTACTGTATCCATGCCGGGCAGGTCGAACATCGTATCCAGCAGGATATCTTCCATGATCGACCGCAGGCCTCGCGCACCGGTTTTCCGCTCGATCGCACGCTTGGCGATGGCCGCCAGCGCGTCATCGGTAAAGGTCAGTTTGGTGTCTTCAAGCTCGAACAGGCGCTGATACTGTTTCACCAGCGCATTCTTCGGCTTCGTCAGGATCGTGATCAGCGCATCTTCATCTAGGTCCGTCAAGGTCGCGATCACTGGCAGGCGACCCACAAATTCAGGGATCAGACCGAACTTCAGCAGATCTTCCGGTTCCAGATCCTTGAAGATTTCGCCAATACCGCGATCGTCATCCTCACGCACATCGGCACCAAACCCCATCGCAGAGCCTTTGCCGCGCTGCGCAATGATTTTGTCCAGACCCGCAAACGCACCGCCACAAATGAACAGGATGTTCGTCGTGTCCACCTGCAGGAATTCCTGCTGCGGATGTTTGCGCCCGCCCTGCGGCGGTACAGATGCTACTGTGCCTTCCATGATCTTCAAAAGCGCCTGCTGCACACCCTCACCCGATACATCACGGGTAATTGACGGGTTGTCCGACTTGCGCGTGATCTTGTCGACTTCGTCGATATAGACGATCCCGCGTTGCGCGCGTTCGACGTTGTATTCAGATGCCTGCAACAGCTTGAGGATGATGTTTTCCACGTCTTCACCCACATAGCCCGCTTCGGTCAGGGTTGTCGCATCTGCCATCGTGAAAGGCACATCAAGAATACGCGCCAGCGTCTGGGCCAGCAACGTTTTGCCGCAGCCCGTCGGGCCGATCAGCATGATGTTGGATTTTGCCAGTTCGATGTCCGACTTTTCGGCGTGGTTCAGACGTTTGTAGTGGTTGTGAACAGCTACAGACAGCACGCGCTTGGCATGCATCTGGCCAATGACGTAGTCATCCAGCACGCTGCAAATCTCGGTCGGTGTCGGGACGCCATCGCCGGCTTTCAAGCCCGCGGTCTTGGTTTCTTCACGGATGATATCCATGCAGAGTTCGACACATTCGTCACAGATGAAAACGGTTGGACCGGCAATCAGCTTACGCACTTCATGCTGACTTTTCCCACAAAAGCTGCAGTAAAGCGTGTTCTTGCTGTCGGTGCCGCTCGTATTCGCCATCTTAAACCTCTTGGCTCTAGGGCCGATCAAACATAATCGGACTGCGTTGACCCCAACACTAGGACAGCCCGCCGAGGTCCACAATGTCAAAATGATCTTGCGTACGGTGTCGTTAACAATCCGCTAAGAGCTCGGCCCGCATTCCATAGTGCGACATTGGGTCAGAAAAATGACAAACGCGGCCAAAGCCGCGCTTGATGCTGGTTGTGTTGCTGTTTGGCCTAGTCTTCAGCTTTGGTCCGGTTCTCGACAATCTCGTCGATCAGGCCCCATTCTTTGGCTTCTTCGGGGGACATGAAGTTGTCACGCTCAAGCGCTGCCTCGACTTTCTTCAGCGTATTGCCGGTGTGTTTGACGTAGATTTCGTTCAAACGTGTCTTCAGCTTTTGTGTCTCGGCAGCATGGATCATGATATCCGTCGCCTGCCCCTGATACCCGCCCGAAGGCTGGTGCACCATCACGCGGCTGTTTGGCAATGAAAAACGCATGCCCTCATGACCGGCCGTCAGCAAGAGCGACCCCATCGACGCCGCCTGCCCGATCACCAGAGTGCTGACTTTGGGGCGGATGTATTGCATCGTGTCATAGATCGACAAACCGGATGTCACCACGCCACCGGGGCTGTTGATGTACATGCTGATTTCTTTTTTGGGGTTCTCGGATTCCAGATGCAGCAACTGTGCGACGATCAGTTGGCTCATACCGTCATGGACAGGACCATTTACAAAAATGATCCGTTCTTTGAGCAACCGAGAGAAAATGTCGTAAGCGCGTTCACCCCGTGCGGTCTGTTCAACCACCATTGGGACAAGGTTCATATAAGTCTCGACGGGGTCTTGCATATTTACTGCCTCATGTTCGGACAAAAACTGTCCGCGTTCCGTTTTCTGCTGTGACTCTAGTGTTGGGCGACAGGGGCTTCAAGGGCCGCCGGGCAAGGATTGACGATTACCGCCAAGACCAGGCCCCAAGACCACTGGTCTGCTATGCCGGTCAACCGACGTGGAACAAGGATGCAAACAAACGCGGATCTATGCTTTCTGCGGCGAATGTCTCGCCTTCTGTCAGGACCGAAACAGCGTCATGACTGTGCAGGCTTTCCTGATGGCTCGCGATGACGCGGAAATCGGAAATGCGTGCATCCAACTGTAATTGCTCGGTAAAGAGCCGTGCTGCATCCTCAACAAAGATCGGGTTCGCAGCGTTGAGCTCGGCAAATGCCTGCTCATCCTCGCGCTTGACCATCACTTGTGTCTCGGTCGGGACTGCTGCGCGCGCTCGATCGATCAAATCTTCGAACCAAAGCAGCTCTGCCCCCTCTTCCAGCAGCACCGAGATACGCGCAACCGAGCGCTGAGAATGCGGCGTCGCAAGCTGGCCACGGAACTGGCGGGCATGTTCAGACAATTCGAGCGAACAGGGGCAAGTCGAGGAATAGACGTAGTCAAGATGTACGATCTTCTTGCGCACGCCGGAGCTTTCGACCAATTCCAGCGCGATGTCATAGTATTGATATCCGGATAGACCGGACCGCAGGCTGTCAACCTTCATCGGAAAGCTGAACCGCATCTGGATGCGGGCATCAAAACTTTCCAGATCGGTCTTATAGGCATCCAGCGCCCGTTCGATCACCTCGAAACTAAAGGTCTCTTCGGCATGTTTATAGAATGTCCGCATGATGCGGGACATGTTGATGCCCTTTTTTTCGGCTTCCAGCGATACGGTCCCCGTGACCGAGGTTTCCAGTGTCAAATCGCCGTTGTCGCGGGTATGGAAGCGGATCGGCAGGCGGAAATTGGAGATCCCGACATGCTGGATTTGCTGTTGTGCGCCACGGATCAGGCTGGACGGACCGTTTTGCAAGTCCGGCATAGATGCCTTATAAGCGTCATCCACTTCGAAATCTTCCGGATAGGCGCGCGCCAATGCAGGATAGTTGGACACTTCCTGTTCAGGGATCAGGCGTGAGACAAGCGGATCAAGCGTTGCAACCTCTTCGGCAGTCACATCGACTGCCCAGCGCCGCAGCAGTGCAAGGGCGGCTTCAGCCTCTTGGCGGGTCGGCTGCCGATCCATGTCAGGCGCGTGGATATTCATGTCGGTGCTCCCCATCGGTGCGTTAGACACCCCAAGATGGGGCAGCTCATCGGAGTGTCCAATGATATCTTTGTAGATACGTTGCAATTCCGCGCGCGGATCAGTCATCAAGGCCACCTTTCTGGCGTGTAACCCAGCCTAACTTAACCGATTTTTTCCAACCGCGTCACCCGCTCATAAAACCGCAACCGCAGCACGCAGATCGGCAAGCAAATCATCGGGATCCTCAAGTCCCACACTCAGCCTGATCAGGCCCGGTGTGATCCCGAGCATAGCCTTGGTTTCATCGGACAAACGCTGGTGTGTCGTTGTGGCAGGATGGGTCGCGATGGATTTTGCATCCCCAAGGTTGTTCGAAATCGTCCAAATATCCAGCGTGTTTAACAGCTTGAATGCAGCCTCTTGTGACCCTGCATCAATGGCAAGTACTGTCCCGCCCGCTTTCATCTGGACTTTGGCGAGTGCATGTTGCGGATGGCTTGCAAGGCCGGGATAGATTACATTGGCCAGCCGTCCAGCCGTTTCAAGGTGCTCGGCCAGATGTTGCGCCGTTGCAGCCTGCGCCCGCACACGCAGCTCAATGGTTTCAAGCCCTTTCAGCATCATCCATGCCGTAAAGGGCGACATCGAACCACCCGTGTGCTTCATGTAGGGTTCGACTGTGCCACGGATGAAATCGCGCGTCCCAAGGATGACACCGCCCAGCGCACGGCCCTGCCCGTCGATATGTTTGGTTGCCGAATAGACAACCACATCGGCCCCCTGCGCAATCGCGTCAGAGAAGACAGGTGTCGCAAAGACATTATCGACGACAACTGTTGCGCCTACCGCATGGGCCAATCTGGACACAGATTTGATATCAATGACTTCCAGCGTCGGGTTCGAGATGCTTTCGAAAAAGACCGCCTTGGTATCAGAGCGGATTGCGGCCTCCCACGCGGTGAGATCGGTGCCATCGACAAAGGTCACCTCGACACCGTAGCGGGTCAAAATTTCCTCCAGAATATAAAGACACGACCCGAACAGGGCGCGCGCCGAAACGACATGGTCGCCCGCCCGCAGCATCGAGCTCAGTGCACCATTGACCGCCGCCATGCCAGAGGCCGTGGCAAAACCGTCCTCGGCCCCTTCCAGCGCGGCAATCCGGTCTTCGAACATGGCGACTGTCGGGTTGCCGTAGCGGGCATATATGAATTCGTCGTTGCCGGCCTTGATAAACCGTGCCTCTGCATCCTCTGCCGTGTCATAGACAAAGCCCTGAGTCAGATAGATCGCTTCGCTGACCTCATTATACTGGCTGCGCCGGATACCCGAATGCACCGCCTTGGTGCGTTTCTTCCACGTTTTCATTGTCTGTCCTCGCGCGCCTTACACGCAATAAAAAACCCCGACACCGGGAAAAGGTATCGAGGTATGACAACCTGCAACCCTCTTTAGCGGCATGTTTAACGTGGCCCGCAATCCGGTAACAAATCGCCACGCGCAAACGCATACGCCCGGACCGCGCCTGCGTCAAGCGCGGCTGCTACATCAGGCACTTGCCCTTTGGATACATCATGCGATTGTGTAGCCAGATTGCGAAAGGAAAGCCCATGCCCGACCCGATTGATCTTTATTTCTGGCCAACACCAAACGGCTGGAAAGCCTCGATCGTGCTTGAGGAAATGGAGTTGCCCTACACCCTGCATCTGGTGGACATCGGAGCGGGTGACCAGTTCAAACCGGAATTTCTGAAGATTTCCCCCAACAACCGGATGCCTGCCATCGTCGACCATGACGGGCCGGATGGCGCACCGATTTCAATCTTCGAATCCGGCGCCATTTTGCAGTACCTCGCCCGCAAGACAGGTCAGTTTTATGGTAAGACCGAGCGCGACCGGATCAGCGTAGACCAGTGGCTGATGTGGCAGATGGGCGGTCTGGGGCCGATGGCAGGGCAAGCACATCATTTCCTGAAGTATGCCCCTTCGATGACCCCGCCAAACGATCTTCCATACGCAAAGGAAAGATACCGCAACGAAACAGCGCGGCTCTACGGTGTACTGGACCGGCAGCTAGCAAACCATGAATTCGTGGCGGGCGATTTCTTCTCCATCGCCGACATCTCGATCTGGGGCTGGGCGTCACTCTGGGAGGGGCAACAGCAGACCCTTGACGACAAACCACATATGGCGCGCTGGCTGGAAACAATGTGGGCGCGCCCCGGTGTTCAGCGCGGACGCGCGGTTGCCGCTGAAAAGCGCGCGGACTTTCGCAAGGACACTCAGGCGCAGGGCGTTTTGTTCAGTAAGCCGTCGTAACGATTTGTTAGACCTCGCAAGCTAGACTGGTGCCGTTCTCAATACCTGGCACCCGTTATGCAATACCGTCCTCATCGCTATCAGACCCAGTTTCCCATCCAGTTGCTTGCCCCATCAGGGCGCTTGCAATGCAGGGTCATTGACGTCAACAGCAACGGCGCACGCATTGCAAACTGCGCCTCACTGCGGCGCGGCGAAAAAGTCAGGTTTCGCATCCTCAATGACGAGGTTAGCGCCGTCGTTTGCTGGACCAGAGGCGACAGGGCAGGCATTGCCTTTCGCCCAAAGCTTACGGCTTTGCAGGTTGATACGCTCCGCTATCGTCGGGACGCGCAAAAGGGGCGACACCGCGGGACTGTGGGCTTTTCATTCGCCGAAATGTGAAGCACCGGCCTACTTCTTGGCAGTCTCGGACGGATCAATCAGATAGCCTTGCAGTTTGTAAATCTGGATCCAGAGGAAAACCATCAAGACGACAGGAAATGCGAATGTCTCCAGCTTGACCCAGAGATCGGTCGATTGCGTGCGCCAGATAATCTCGTTTGCCACACCCAAGCCCGCGAACATCAGGCACAGACGGCGGGTGAAAATCATCCAGCCCTCTTTCTGCATCGGCAGGAATTCTTCCATCACATATTGCAGATAACTTTGTCCGCGCAGCAGACCGATCCCCAAAAGGCCGGCCATGACACCATAAACGATGGTGGTCTTCATTTTGAAGAACCGTTCATCGTTGAAGTAGGCCGTCAGACCACCAAAAAAGATCACCATGAATGCCGTGAACACCTGCATACGGCTCAGCTTGCCGGTCATCATCCACAAGACACCCATCGCCGCCAGCAGGATCGGGATAAAGATCAGCGCTGCCACGATGAAACCGGTATATTCGGTGCCATTGTAGGTAAACGTCTCGTCCCTGATACGCAGATAGATCAGGAAAAACGCAAGCGTCGGCCCCAGTTCCAGGACCTGCTTTAACACCGGATTGATCGCTTTTTCAGACATTGGCGTCTCCCTCAGGCACCCATTTCCACGATGATGGCGCCAAGTGCAACCAAGCATATCAAGAACAGGCGGCGTGGCCCCACTTTTTCGCCCATGATGAACCAGCCAATCAAGGCCGCAAAAACAACCGAGGTTTCGCGCAGGACTGCCGCCTCGCCGACCTTGTCCAGTCGCGTGGCAAGCAAGACACCACCAAAGCTGATCCATGCAACAATCGCCCCGACAAAGCCGCGCCAGACCAGCGGACCAAGCGCCGGCTGATGCTGCGCGCGCAGGTAGCGCCACCTTGCCAAAAGCGGAAAGTCGATTGCGGTGACAAAGAAGAACCACGCCAAAAAGGTGAAAGGATCGGGCGTCTGGCGGATGCCGTAGGCGTCGTAGGTGGTATAGATCGCGACCAGAACTCCGCCAACCAATGCCCAGAGCAATCCAAGTTTGAGCGTGCGCGGGTCCAACACCTCTTCGGCGATGTTACGTACAGCAAGCAGCAGGATGCCCCCCGAAAGGCAGGCCACGCCAACCCATTGCAGTGCCGTGAAATGCTCTGAAAAGAAGAGGGAAGCGGCAACAACAGTGACCAGCGGCCCCGTGCCGCGCACGACCGGATAGACCACCGTGTAGGCTGCACGCTCATAGGCCAGCGCCATCGTGACCTTATAGGCGAAATGCACGACAATCGCACCAGCAAGGATCACCCCCGTGGTCAGATCAGGCCATGGCACGACAAACAGTGCAATGGGCGCGGAGAGCACGCAAAGCCACGCATCAATCGCGCCACGCGTCAGCCAAGGGTCATAGCGCCCCTTTTGCATCGCGCCAAAGATCGCATGCGCCAGTGCCGATATCAGCGCCAGCACGGTCGCAAGGCGCGCCCCTTCAGGCGTGCCAGCGACACCCACAAGCCATGCACCCAGTTCGTTCACATCCGCCCCGGGTTCCAGACGATCTCAATGCTGGCGCCTGCCAATGCCGCCTCGAGAACGCGTGCGATGGCTTGGGTTTCGGGGGAACGGCCAAGACCCAAAACAGGCCCGACGAGCTGCCCGACAGGGACGCCATCAGCCGTTTCAAGACGCACCTCCAGAGAGCCTTGCGCATCCGGCGCGGCCCCTGCAAACCGCAGGAATTCACTGCGGGTCCGTCGGGTGACCTGCGCTTCATCTATATCGCGCAGCACCTCATTGACATTGGCGCGCGTAAGGTCGCCGAAGCTGATGCCGGTTTCACGCAGAAATGCCGGTGTCACAGACACATGCGCCAAAAAACCTTCCACTTTCAGATCGGTCAGGATGGACGCGGGTGAAGCCGCGCCTTCGAATGGCCCGGACGACAGCTTTGCCACAGCTTTCAGACGGCGCCCGTCATCCCCACGCAAAGACAACTCATGCAAGGTCAACGCACCACTCTCGGCCTCGTGGGTCAGAGCGACAGAGAGCGTGAAACTGCCCAAGCCTGTCTCAAGACGGTCGACGCTGATTTCCACAGATCGCACGCTCGCAGGCGCGAGTGGCCACTGGTCAACGCGAAAGGCCGCTCCGGCAATTGCAATTCCATAGGCTGTCATTTCCGCGTTTTCCACCGCGCACCAGCCAACCTGTGCAGGGGTAGCGCGGAGCCCAGCAAGCCCGCTATGCAGACTGCCAGCGAATGTCACTGCGGCGTTGCAGGTGCCGGCAGCCGTATCGCCCAGCGCTTGCAGCGGCACCGTCACAAGCGCCGCAATCGCAAGCCAGCGTTTCATCGGTCCAGACCAACCAATGCCGCCGCGAACTCGTCAGGATCAAAGGGGGCCAGATCGTCGATCTGCTCGCCCACACCAATCGCGTGAATGGGCAGGCCGAATTTATCCGCCAGAGCGACCAAAACACCGCCTTTGGCGGTGCCATCCAGCTTGGTCATCACAAGCCCTGACACATCCGCCAACTCTTGGAACACCTTGACCTGCTGCACCGCGTTCTGCCCTGTCGTTGCATCCAACACCAGAAGCGTATTGTGCGGCGCATCAGGGTCTTTCTTGCGGATCACGCGCACGATCTTGGCCAGTTCCTCCATCAGATCGGCGCGGTTCTGCAAACGCCCTGCGGTGTCGATCATCAGCAAGTCTGCACCATCTGCCTGCGCCTGCGTCATCGCATCAAAAGCAAGGCTGGCAGGGTCTGACCCCTCGGGCGCGGTCAACACAGGGACGCCAGCGCGTTCACCCCAGACCTGAAGCTGCTCGACCGCAGCGGCGCGGAATGTATCACCCGCGGCAATCACAACCTTCTTGCCTGCAGCACGGAACTGGCTGGCTAGCTTACCGATCGTTGTGGTCTTGCCCGATCCGTTCACACCGACCACCAATACCACTTGCGGCGTCTTGGCATAAAGCGGCATGGGGCGCGCCACTGGGTCCATAATCCGCCCGATTTCTTGGGCCATCAGTTCTTTGATTTCCTGCACCGATAGTTTGCGACCCAAGCGCCCCTCGGCCATGTTCGCCGTCACCCGCAAGGCGGTATCGACGCCCATATCGGCGGTAATCAGCAATTCTTCCAACTGTTCCAGCATATCGTCATCAAGCGTTCGCTTGATGACCGTTCTTGCCTCTGTCCCGCCAAAGATGCGGCCCAGAAAGCCTTTCTTTTCCGGCGCGGACGCGGGTGCGTCGGCGAGAGGGGCTGTCAGGTCGACGTCAAACTGGACGGGCGCAGGCGCGGCATCGGCCTCCGGCGTAGGTGCAAGGTCTGTGACCAGCCCCTCATCCGCGTCCGGCTCATATACAGAAGGCTCTGGCTCTGGCTCTGGCTCTGGCTCTGGCTCTGGCTCTGGCTCTGGCTCT
>CAZTKF010000090.1:0-11515 GCA_964614205.1 uncultured Loktanella sp.
TCAGGCGTTGACGTCAACCACGACGCGCCCCTTGACCTGCCCCTTCAGGATACCGCGCCCCAGTTCCGGCAGATCAGCAAGCGTCGCGGGCTGGATCATCGCTTCCAGTTTATCCATGGGCAGGTCCTTGGCGATCCGGGCCCATGCGCGTACACGGTTGTCATAGGGTTGCATGACGCTGTCGATCCCCAGCAGGTTCACGCCGCGCAGCAGAAACGGAATCACAGAGGCAGGCATGCCCGCCCCTCCGGCCAGTCCGACAGCAGCCACGGATGCCCCGTATTTCATCTGTCCCAGCACACGAGCCAGCATTTCGCCACCCACCGCATCGACACAGCCGCCCCATGTTTCCGCTTCCAGCGGACGACGCGTGATTTCGTTGATCTCTTCACGGGCCACAATCTGCGTGGCACCTAGCGATTTCAGATAATCGGCCGTTTCAGGTCGCCCTGTAACCGCAGCAACCTCGTATCCCAGATTGGCCAGAATGGCCGTCGCAACCGAACCCACACCACCGGCGGCCCCCGTCACCAGAACCGGCCCGTCCTTGATCCCGTGGTCCTGCAGCGCCATCACAGCCAACATTGCCGTGAAACCGGCGGTGCCGACTGCCATCGCCTGACGGGTATCGAGACCCTCTGGCAGGGGGACCAGCCAATCGGCCCTGACACGGGCCTTCTGACTGTAGCCACCCCAGTGCGCCTCGCCCACACGCCATCCGGTCAGGACCACCTTATCACCAACCTTGTAGCGCGGATCATCCGACGCCTCGACCGTACCCGCCATATCAATGCCCGGAACATGCGGATAGTTGCGAACCAGTCCGCCGCCGGGTCCGATGCAAAGCCCGTCCTTGTAGTTCACGGTCGAATATTCAACAGCAACGGTCACATCCCCCTCGGGCAGTTGATCAAGCGATAATTCCTGCACAGAGGCACTTGTCTTTCCCTCGTCGTCTTTCTCAACCATCAAAGCTTTGAACATCGTCATTCCTCTCATTCGCGGCCCTAAGGCCATTATTTTCTATGCCTGTGCCACGCACCGCCAAAGGCATTGGCGGTGCAGACGGATCTAGATCCAGAAGTTTTCATGCACCGTGGCGCTGCGCGGCCCATCCTGCGTATGCACTTCGACCGCTGTTCCTTCATCCCAATGCGTCATGCGGACCATACCGATCGCCACATTGGTATCAAAGTCCGGTGACCGCGCCGCCGAAGTGACCTGCCCGATCCGTTTGCCCTTTGCCATAAGCGGCCAGACCTGATCACAGACCGGCAGATCGCCCGTAATCTCGATTGCCCGAATTTGCCGGGTCGGCCCTTCCTTGGCGACGCGCAGCAGCGCATCACGCCCCACACAGCCAATCGCTGTCTGGGTCGAGCAGAAACGGCCAAGCCCGCATTCATGCGGCGTGTTTTCACGGGTCATGTCATTGCCATAGGATAGCAACCCCCCTTCAATCCGTTCGATCAGGTTTGGGCAACCTGCATGCACATCCAGATCCTTGCCCGCCTCGAACAAGGCGTTCCACAGGGGCATCCCGTTCTTGGTGCCATCGACATAAATCTCGTAGCCGCCCTGCTTGGAATAGCCCGACCGCGCTACAGCCATGCTGACACCCTGAAAATCGAACCAGCCAAAACGGAAGAACCGGATCGCGCGGACCGCATCGCCAAAGACACGGGCCATCAGTTCTTCGGCCAGTGGCCCCTGCACTGCCAAGGGCGAGATATCAGGCTCGTCAACCAGCACATCCAGACGATAGCCATAGGCCAGCGCCTTGACCCAGAACAGAAGGTCGCTGTCCGCAATGGAAATCCACCAGCGGTCTTCGGACAGTTTCAGTGCGACCGGGTCATTCAGCATACCCCCGGTTTCATCCACGATGGGGACGTAATAGCACTGCCCGGGCAGCATCCCGCGCAGATCGCGCGGGGTCAGCATCTGCATCAGGCGCGCCGCATCCGGTCCGCGCAATTCCACCTGTCGTTCACAGGCGACATCCCAGACCTGCACTGCCGTCTTGAGGTGGTGATAATCCTCGGTCACACTGCGAAACACCGTGGGCAGCAGCATGTGGTTATAGACGGTATACCCCTTCACGCCCGCCGCCGTGACGCCATCAGAAAAAGGGGTCCGCCGGATCCGGCGGGAAGGAGCAATCACAGCCATCATAAGTCCTCTGGCATGAAGGGAAGGTCAGTATCGGCGGGTTTTTGCCCTGCCTGGGTCAGCATCGCGTGGACTTGCCCGCGATGATGCGTCTGGTGGTTGAAAAGATGCATGACACAAAGCGAGATAGGCTTGGACATCTCGCGGCCAGCCGCACCCGAATACCACGTCAGGTCACCGACAAGGTCGATCGCCGAAAGACTTTCGGCCCAAAGCGTGATCCGCGCATCCATGCGAAAGCGGTCCGCACCCCAGACAGCCGGTGTCGGCGTCATCTCGACACTTTCCTGAATGGTCAGATCACTGCCCGCGCCCCCGTCCAAGCGGCTCATCCACAGGGTATCGGCCCACAGAAGGTGGTTCAGCGTTCCCATGGTCGAGCCAAAGAATGCCCCGCGATCCTGCATAAGATCGGCGTGCTCCATGTCGGAAACCAGCGCGCGCAGCCCCTTGTTTTGCCATGCATTGTAGCGCGCCATCTTCTGACAGTACGCGGGCGTGATCACGGCTTGGGGCCTTTCCAGTCTATCGGGCAGATTTCGGCAGATTTGCCGCCAAAATCCCAGACACGGCCATAGTCGCGCACCTTGGATTTCGTGCCTTGGGCTGCAATGATGTCGGGGCCCATCCAGTATTTGGAATTGCTGATCATGACGGGGTGATCGGGGCTTTTGCCCTTCATCATCTCGATCTCACCCTGAATCTTGCGCCCGATATAGAGCCCGCGCTTGTCGCCATCGCGGACAATCTCGACCTTTTCACGCTCGGCCCCGATGATTTCAGACACCAGCATGGTAAACAGGCCTGTGGTCCCGCCAGCCTGACCGCTGAAAATCTTGAGCAAACCGTTGTAGGCTTTCTGTGTGGACCGTTCGTCCACATAGGCGGCAACGCGCCAGTTGCCCTCAGCCATGCGCCCGGGAATATCGACAAGCAAGCCGACGTTCAGACCGGAGAGGTCCTCGCCCTCGAAGTGCCCTTCGTCAATGGCAATCGCCATCCAAGCATGACAGTGGCCTTCGGTTGGCGGATGCGCGCCAAGGCTGACTACGCAGGGACAAAAGACCGTGCAGGAACAGTTGAGAAAGAGTTCGCCCTTGATTGCCCATTCGGTCGGTTGCATTTTCCGGCGAAGCGGATTGCTTTCCATGCGCTGGTCGATCCGCTGCGAGATCGGCAACCGATCAGCGGCTACACGTTCCTTCTGATCCATGTCTCGTCCCTTTCTCTAAAATACCGCCAAAGCCAGACCGGCTGCAATCAGTGCCACGCCGGTCGGTTTGATGACATGATGCCCGATGTCGGGCAGCTTTTCGAAAACCATCAGCAATGTGGCAAGCCCCATCCAGGCCAGGCTCATCACGCCGCCCACAAAACCGAGCGCCATGAACCCCCAGCAACAGACCACACAAAAAGCACCCAGACCAAGCCCCATACGCAAACCGCCGGAGAATCCGGTTTTCCAGTGCCCCAGAAAATAGGTCATGGGCGCGTGGCATACACCGTGGCAGACCTCTTTGATGCGGGTGAACTGAAACGCCCCTACCGCAACCAGCAGGACCGCAGACAGCCAGACCGGCGCAATCCCGAGCATGTTGACGACCCCACCGAAAAGCAGGGCCAGTTGTACGGCGGCGATCAGGGCGGCAAAGCCGATCCAGACAATGAAGTAGCCCAAGAGCACACCGACCCAGCCCGCCCGTGTGCCATCTGCGCTGACCATCAGCCGTTCATAAGTTGTCAGCGTCGGCACCAACGTCGGCAGCATCATCGCCGCCATCATAACCGCCCACATTGCAAAAAGCGGACCAAAGCGCGCCATCGGCATATCCATCCGCATCCGCGGGTCCATTTCCGCCATTGCCTGCCCCATTGGTCCGGGGCGTCCCAGCAGATCAAGGTCCATATCCATCGCCATGACATAGAGCATCCACCACGCCACAAGGATGGCCCCGAAAAAAAGCAACCACAAAGATGAACGCAGCAGATGCGACACAGGTGTCCTCCCAAACGACCGTATGCGACTCGGGGCTTGCACAATCATATGTCAGACGTTTAATTGTCTGACAAATGAAAATTGACCCCGAGAATCCCACTGACCTTTCCGCCCAGATCGCCAAGGCGATCCGCGACGCGATCATGTGCGGCGACCTGCCTGTTGACGAACGGCTGCCGTCAGAGGCAGAACTGGCCGAACAATTCGATGTCTCGCGCTCCACGGTGCGCGAGGCGCTCAAGCGGTTGGCCGCACAGTCCCTGATCCGCACCCAGCGCGGCGCAACAGGGGGCGCCTTTGTGAACCGCCTGAAATTCGAAGATGCTTACGGGCAGCAGATCACCACATCAACGCTGCTTCTGTCGATGAACGACGTCAGCTTTGCGACCGCCTGTGAAGCACGCTACGCGCTCGAACGGGCTTGCGCACCGCTCTCTGCCGCCCGTCGCACGGCAGATCATCTTGCCACGATGCGGGCCGAAGCACACCGGCAAAGCCAGCCGGGTCTGACCGACGAGGCCTTCTGCGCCTCGGACGTTGCCTTTCACCGCGCATTGGTCGATGCGGCGGGCAATCCAGTGCTGTCGTATCAATTGGCCGGTGCCGTCGAAGCGATGCAACCCTTGATGAACATGATCACATTCAGTGCGCGGTCGCGTGAAAAGATCGTCGATCTACACACCAGTATCGCTGACGCACTCGAAGCGCATGATGCGGTAACAGCAGACAGGCAACTGGCCGCGTTGGCGGCCTACACCCAAGACTTGGCAACAGATGTCATTGCCGAAAAGCAGGCCAAGCACGGCTAGCATGACCCGGATCATGCTGCGCGTTTGATGACAGCACGCTGAAGCACAGGCTCGGACATTCTGTCCGATGGACGGCGCCTTTGTCTGCCGTGTATCTTGTGGCCCGAGCGGAAATACATATGTTCTTTCCTGCTGAAACACATTAACGGAACAAAATGGGTCGCTGAAGCGCCCATCTTTGAAACACCAACGCGATACCAACCCGGGCCGACCTTCGAACCATGCAGCAGAACAGCTTTCATCAGCGCAATGCCCTGGTCGCCATGCAACAGCGGGCGTGCGCACGGCCTGCGACCAAGGCCGCCTGCCTTGTGCGAAAGGCAACCGGATGATCCTGCGCAGTCTCATAGCCGCGCTGGTGCTGGTTGCACTCACGCTGTCCAGCTTTGGACACCGGACACTTTCGCCCACAGACGAGGCGCAGGCGGACGCCTATATTCTGGCCGGTGGCGACTGGGCGTCGTTATGTGGTGAAAGTGGCGATCCGCTTAGCACCACCGCAAAATGTATGGCCTGCGTCATCGCGCACAACTGCGCCTTGCCGACCCCGGTTCTTGCCGCAAGGCCACTGTCTCCCGGTGAAGCCAACGTCTGGCCGCTTGCAGCGGACCGCCCGCTGGTGTCAGCGCACACCCCTGCCCATCCGGCGCGTGCGCCCCCTTTCGTCTGATCTGACATCAAATCACTCTAAACAGATCACCGCAGACAATCTCTGCGACAACGAAAGATAGCGCAATGAAACGCAACACTCTGGCCGCGATGGCCGCACTTACTCTGTCCGTCACCTCTGCCTTCGCCGACAGCATGATCACCGTGACCGATGCACGGGCCTTTGAAACCGCCCCTTCGGCCATGGCGGGCGGTGGCTTTATGCAGATCACCAACTCCGGTACCACCGATGACCGACTGGTTGCGGTCCAAGCGGACTTTCCGCGTGTTGAAATCCACACAACCGAATTCACCGACGGCGTCGCAAAGATGATGCATATCGACGGGATCGACGTGCCCGCAGGCGAAACAGTCACGCTCGAGCCCGGTGCACTTCATGTGATGTTCATGGGGCTGCAAGGTGATCCGCTGGAAGAAGGTGAAACCGTCCCTGCCACACTTATCTTCGAACAGGCCGGCGAGGTGCCAATTACCTTCAATGTCGTGAAGCGTGAAATGGCGATGCACGGCAACTAACGGCATCCAGCCCCTACCAACCGGAGCCCTCGGCAGAGGGCTCCTAGCTAAACGGAGACACTTATGAAAGCTGTCATCTTCGGGACAACGACATTGGCCGCCGCAGCCGCAATCGGCCTTTACGCGTGGCAGTCGCAGCCGGATTCACCCTGCGGTGACACCGCTGTGGCTGGTGGCGCAATTGGCGGTCCGTTCGAACTGGTCTCAGAGACCGGTGAAACCGTGACGGATACGGATGTCATCACCAAACCCACCCTAGTTTACTTTGGATATACCTTTTGCCCCGATGTTTGCCCGCTCGACAGTGCGCGCAACGCACAAGCGGCCTATATTCTTGAAGATCAGGGGATGGACCTTGGCACCGTGTTCATTTCCATCGACCCGCAACGCGACACGGTCGAGGTCGTGCGGGAATTCACCGATAACTTCCACGAAGACATGCTGGGGCTGACAGGCACGCCCGCGCAAGTGAAGGCCGCCAGCGAAGCCTATAAGACCTACTATCGCGCAATGGACGATGATCCCGAATACTACCTTGTCGACCACTCCACCCAGACTTACCTGATGTTTCCCGAAACAGGCTTCAAAACCTTCTTCCGGCGTGACACCACGGCCGAGCAAGTGGCCGAAACGGCCGCCTGTTTCATCAATCAGCTTGGCTGACACGACAAGAATTCTTGCGCCACTTGATCTGGCGCAAGAAACCTCATGCGACATTCTGTCAAAAGAGCGGCATGGAACATCTCGATAACCTCCGCCGCTTGGGCCTGTTTGATGCCCGCGTGCCCCGCTACACCAGCTATCCACCCGCGACTGCGTTCTCCCCGCAGACGGGTGCGGCGTTTCAGGTCAGCTGCCTCAAGGCGCTTGATCCTGAGACACCGGTGTCGGTTTATGTGCATATCCCGTTCTGCGAACGTTTGTGCTGGTTCTGTGCCTGCCGGACCCAAGGAACGACCACGCTAAAACCTGTTGTGAACTATCTGCGCGTGCTCAAGCAGGAATTGGAACTGTTGCGCGCCACCTTGCCCGCTGGCGTTACTATGGGACAGATGCATTGGGGCGGCGGCACGCCCACGATCCTGCCCCCGGATATGATCCGCGAACTGGCGCAGGCGGTAAAGGCTGCCATTCCCCCTGCCCCCGACTTCAGCTTTTCGGTCGAGATCGACCCCACGTTGGTGGATGACGCGAAAATCGCCGCGCTGGCCGAGATGGGCATGACCCGTGCCAGCATCGGCATTCAGGATTTCGCGCTGGATGTGCAAGAGGCCATCGGCCGCAAGCAAAGCTACGACGCCACGCGCGCCTGTGTCGAAAGCCTGCGTGCCGCCGGGATTGCGTCTTTGAACGCGGATCTGGTCTATGGCCTGCCCTATCAGACCCCTGCCAAACTGGCCAATACCATCGCCAAGGTCCGCGCGCTTGATCCTGACCGCATCGCGCTGTTTGGCTATGCGCATGTCCCGACATTCTCGAAACGGCAAAAGCTGATCCCTGACGCGGCCTTGCCCGCAGAGGAAGAGCGCTACCATCTGGCGCGCCAGGCCGCGCAAGCCTTCACCGGCAGCGGCTATCAAGCCATCGGGATCGACCATTTCGCCAAACCCGAGGACAGCCTGACGATCGCCAGCAAGACCGGACATCTGCGCCGCAATTTCCAAGGCTATACCGACGACACCTGCCCGACCCTCATCGGCATTGGTGCCTCATCGATTTCGCAGTTCGCACAGGGCTATGTCCAGAACGCCTCTGCCACTGCGGCCTATATTGAACGCGTGGAAGCCGGTCAGCTTGCTGGCCACCGCGGCTATGCCTTGACCGCGGAAGACAGGCTGCGCGCCGCAGCCATCAATATGTTGATGTGCGATTTTGCCATTGATCTGAAAGAACTGGATATCCACCCCAACGCGCGCGACCTGCTGCCCATCCATCAGGCCATCCTTGAAGACTTTGCAGGCTATGTTGTCGCAACCGGTCAGGGCCTGCGGATAACAAAAGCCGGACGCCCGCTGACGCGGATCATTGCACAACGCTATGACGGCTTTAGCGATATCGTCGCGCAGTACTCGCAAGCCTCCTGAACGCGCATTGAAGTGCACGATCATCGCGCCATCTTGTAACAGGCGCAGCAAAAGGGTCGCCCTATGGATATCATCAACATCATTTTTGCCATTCTCAGCATCGGCTTGGGCTGCTTTGGCTGGCTTGCGCCGCGCTACACGCTCGGGGCGCTTGATCTGGAGACAGGCAACACCACGATGGGGATGTCCGAAATACGCGCCTCGGCAGGTGCGCTCTTTGTAGGCATGGGGATTGGCGCCTTATGGCTTGGAACGCCGGAGGCCTATGTCATGCTGGGCTTTTGCTGGTGCGGTGCCGCTGCCGGGCGTCTGACCTCGCTGATCATGGACGGGGCCTTCCAGAAGAAATGGATCTATTTCGTTGTCGAGGCCGCGGTTGGCATACCGGCGATTGCCCTGAACTTGTAGCCAAATGGCGTTTGGGGAGGCCACTGAAGGGTGCTTTGCGGGACGGAATGAGCATTCGCTGCGTCGGCGCCTATGTCTGCTTTCAGCGCCTGATTCAGCAACGTTGCAATTGGATATCAACCTAACTGGGCTGTGGATTCACGCAGGCATGAGCGAAGCGAAGATACTATTTGCGTCCCGTCACCACATTCACCGCGTCAGGGTAGACAAGTCTATCTCCCACAACATATGCGTCGAGCTCTTCCGCGACCTCGTGGATCAAGGCATTTTGCGCATCTTCTTCGAGTGCGAGAAACGCGCCTGCAATAGGCATAGACGCCAGATGCAGGGGCACAAATTCGGGCGCAAGCGGAACATCGATCATCATCTCTTGCCGCTGAACGGCCACATCCGAAAACCCTTGATCCGCGACCTGCTGTTTTAATTCTTCCGCCGGTGGCGTCTGCCTTTGAGCTCTCTGCTTTTCTGCAATCTCGGGGGAGATGTGGCGGGCAACAGCAGAGCAGAGGGCTTCAGTGTATGGGCTATGCCCATCCCAGATTGAGAAGGCCAAACGCCCGCCTGGAACCAGGAGCCGCAAGAACTCATTCAGAACTTTGGGCTTTTCCGGAAAGTAATGGTAGCCATGTTGCGAAAGAATAACATCGTAAGACCCTGAAGGCAGTCCGCTGTCGCATACATCGCTCTCAATCCATTGAATATCGAGATCACCGGCTAAACCTTTTGCCTTGGCGAGCATTGGCGCGTTGATGTCCAATCCAACGACCTTCCCGCTTGCACCAACCTTTGACTTCGCCAGTCGGGTCGTCACACCTGTTCCGCAAGCAACATCTAACACACGTTCCGAAGAACCGAGTGAAGCCTGTTCAACAAGTGCCTCAGCCCACCGGCCAAACCAAAGGGGCACCATGATTTCTTCGTAAATCTTGGGTCCGTTACCTGCCAATTGAAATGTCATGAAAAAACCTATCGTCGCCATCTGTGTTTAAGACAGCGTATGCGCGTGTCCTTCGTCAGGTCAAACCGCCTTTGATTGCATTGTGTGCAGGCTTGTCCATAAATCCGCACACTCATGCAAAGTGCAGCACTTGTAGAAGAAGCCTCAAAATCGACCTTCGCAGCACCAGCATGTTCAAACCGGTCCATCCACGATCCTCAGTCCGTCATCGGGAAACGGGCGCTGCAGCTTCAATGCCTCTTCCATCGGGGCATCGAGCCAATGCGCCACAGCTTCGGGACTGCGCAGTATCACCGGCATGGCCTTGGGATGGATCGGGCCGACGAGAGCGTTGGGTTCGACCGTCAGGAACGCAAAAAGGGTGTTGGTCGTCTCGCCTTCCTTGAGCTTGCGCACCGAGGTCCATTCGGTCCAGATACCGGCAAAGAACAGGGTCTCTTGCGGGCCTGTTGGTGCGAACCAGACATTCGTGGGTCTTTCGCCCTTGATATGCTTGGGCTCGGCAAAACTCGTGAACGGCACGATGCACCGATGGGCAGGCCCCAACCAGCGCCGCCAGTGCGGGGACGCGGTGTTGCGCACATTGGTAATACCCTTGTCGGTTTTCTTGCCCTTGAGGGCAAAAGCGGGCGACGGCATCCCCCAGCGCATCATCTGCATGGCGCGCCCTTCAGGGGTCTTGGTGATCACGGGTGCGGGATAGTCAGGGTAAATTCCCGTCAGCGCCGGCAAGTTGCCCGTGTCATCGCGCCACAGATTGACCAGATCGGAAATCGCAGACTGGGTCGAGGTCAGAGAGTAGAGGTTACACATTGGGCTGGCTCGTTTCTGCAGCATTAGTGCATGCTGCACGGGCCTTGTCTATAGCAGCGACGGCCTCTGCGCTCTGGCCTTCAAAAGCGGAACGACACACCTATTTCAACAGATGCATTTCGCCCCTCAAGAGCAACCCCAAGCTCGGCATTTGATGCGTCCGACATCGCGTAGTGCCCCCCAATGACGGCCAGAAGATCCTGCCCTTGGGTGTGGCGGACCAATCCTGTGGCATCAAGCCGCGCTGTCAAAGCAGTGCGGGCAAAAACCTCTGCCGCATCGGGCTGATCATTCGCTGCAGGGGCAAAGAGACCGGCCCCGAAGATCGTGCCGCCGTTGTCATACCGAAGCTGGGCCTTGCTGTTCCACCCGTTGCCATTGGCCGTTTCAAAACGCTCGGTGGCGATGTCGAGTGCCCACAGGTTTTCGCCGAATAAGGCAGCCATACCAATGACCGCATCATCATAGTCCGGCACGCCATGCACGGACCCTGCGATACGCACACCTGCGACCAGCCCCGAGATCGCGGCTCCGTAGGGCAGGTAATCGGACAAGAACATTGTCCCATAGGTGGTCCGGCTGCGCGTCACGCCGACGCGATCAAGTGCAAAGCGCGGCATTGTGGCATCGAGCGGTGAAACAGCAAAACCATCATAAGCCGGCCGGGGAAACCCGCCCACCACAGTCAGACCGGCAGCATCATAACCGACATGTGCATAGGTTTCGTGCAGACGTCCCACCACGCCGTACATCCCTACTGCCGCATGCCAGTTGCCGGACGCCGCGCGCAGGGTAAAATCGCCAAAGGCAGCGCCTGTCCCGTTGTCTTCTGCCCAAAGATACCGCGCGGAAACCACGCCATCCGCGGCGGTCTCTGCCGCGGCAGGTGCAGCCGCCATTGCCGCAGCGCACGCAAACCTAGTCAGTTTTCTCTTCTGTCCGCGCATCGCACCTGCTCCGCATTTGTCGGCCTCATCGGGCCGCATGGCGCGCCCTTAGCACTTGCACCGCGGCAGATCACCCCCTATCTCTGGAGTGTCCTTCGGGACTATGGACATAAACGCGCTCGTAATAAGCGGATCGGACCCGG
>CAZTKF010000091.1:0-11336 GCA_964614205.1 uncultured Loktanella sp.
GGCGATCACACGCTTGATGTCGTTCTGTACCAGCCCCACGGTCGCGGCAAAGAACGCGGTGGTTGCCCCAAGGAAGACGATAAAGCTGGTTGCGGCGGGTGCATATTCCATCAGCGGCGACATCCGGCAGACAAGGAACACACCTGCCGTGACCATGGTCGCGGCGTGGATCAGGGCGGACACCGGTGTCGGGCCTTCCATTGCGTCGGGCAGCCATGTGTGCAGGAACAATTGCGCCGATTTGCCCATCGCACCGATGAACAGCAGAAAGGCGATCAGGTTCAGCGTGTTCCAATCGCGCCACATGAATGTCAGCGTATGATCCTGCAGGTTCGGGATGGCCGCAAAAATATCGTCAAACCGAATGCTGTCGGTGACAAGGTAAAGCGCGAAAATACCCAAGGCAAAGCCGAAGTCACCTACACGGTTGACGACAAACGCCTTGATCGCAGCGGCACCGGCACTTGGCTTGCGATAGTAGAAACCGATCAGCAGGTAGGATGCCACACCCACGCCTTCCCAGCCAAAGAACATCTGGACAAGGTTGTCGGCCGTCACCAGCATCAGCATCGCGAAGGTAAAGAACGACAGATAGGCAAAGAAACGCGGACGATAGCTTTCGTTCTCTTTGAAATTCTCGTCATGGGCCATGTAGCCGAAGGAGTAAAGATGCACGAGCGCTGAAACCGTGGTGATCACGATCAGCATGATCGCGGTCAGACGGTCCATGCGGATCGCCCAGTCCGTGCTCAGCGTCCCGCTTTCGATCCAGCGCAGGATGTTGACCGTATAGGTGCCATTAGGATGCGCAGACGGATCAAGTGTCAGAAAGACGACCCAGGAAAACACGGCGGATACGAACAAAAGGCTGGTCGCGGTCCACTGGGCGGCTGTCTCACCGATCAGTTTCCAACCGAAACCGCAGAGAATGGCCCCCACCAGCGGGGCGAAAAGGATGATGGTTTCCATTGGTCTAGCCCTTCATCACGTTGACGTCTTCAACGTCGATGGTCCCGCGGTTGCGGAAGAAACAAACAAGAATTGCAAGGCCGATTGCGGCCTCGGCTGCGGCGACCGTCAGAACGAACAACGTAAAGACCTGACCCACCAGATCACCCAGATAGCTGGAAAAGGCGACAAGGTTGATGTTCACCGCCAGCAGCATCAGTTCGATGCTCATCAGCAGGATGATCACGTTCTTGCGGTTCAGGAACAACCCGAAGATGCCGATGACAAACAAGGCAGCCGCCACCGTGAGATAATGTTCAAGTCCGATCATTCATTCGTCCCTCCGAGGCAGTAGGCCCCGATTTATTTCTTGTCGTCGTCCCGGTTTGATCCGGGTCCTTATCGTTTTGCACCTGCCCCCGCAGCACATGCGGGAAGGTCCGTTACTAAAGCCCCTGCCCCGGCTTCACGTCACGCAGTTCCATTGCCTTTGCTGGATCGCGATACATCTGCGCCAACACGTTCTGGCGTTTGATGTCGACACGGTGGCGCAGCGTCAGCACAATGGCCCCGATCATCGCGACCAACAGGATCAACCCCGAAAGCTGGAACAGCAGGATGTATTTGTCATAGATCAGCAGACCCAGTGCGCGGGTATTCTCCAGATCACCGGCAGGCGCGGCGATCCGCCCTTCGACCCCGTCCGCAAAACCCCAGACGCCAAAGGCCAGCGCCAGTTGCATCATGATCACCACACCGATCAGCAGCGCCAACGGCAGATATTTCGTCATTTCCGCCTTGAGTTCCGCAAAGTCAACGTCGAGCATCATCACAACGAAAAGGAACAGCACTGCAACCGCGCCCACATAGACGATTATCAACAGCATCGCCACGAATTCAGCGCCCAGTGTCACGAAGAGCCCCGCGGAAGAAAGGAAGGCAAGGATCAGCCACAAGACCGAGTGGACCGGGTTGCGGCTGACGACTGTCATCAGCCCACCTGTCACGGTCGTCACGGCGAAAAGGTAAAAAGTGAACGCGAAGACGGTCATGCGCTTTCGTCCTTATCCAATACTTCGGTGGCCAGTTCCATCGCTTTGGTCATGGCCGGAAAGCCCGCGAACATGCCCATCTGAGCGATCACTTCGGCGATTTCCTGTTTGCTTGCCCCTGCTTCCACCAGATGGCGGACCGTCAGGCGGATTTGTGATTCAGCCTGCGCGCCCAGTACGGTCAGACCCGCCAACGTCAGCATCAGGCGGGTCTTGGCGTCCAGCCCCTCTGGATTAATGCCCTTGCCAAAGAACATCTCCATCGCCTCGGCAGGCATGGTCGGCCAGAGGTTTTCAAAGCCCTTGGGCGTAAAGGCCTCCATGTCGAGGTTCATCGACTTGGCCCAGTCCTGGCTCATCTTCATCATGGCTTCAAAGGGGGTCTGGTCGGTCATCGGTACGGCGCATCCAGTTCTAGGTTGCGCGCGATCTCTGCTTCCCAGCGGTCGCCGTTTTCAAGCAGCTTTTCCTTGTTGTAGTACAGCTCCTCGCGGGTTTCGGTGCTGAATTCGAAATTCGGACCTTCGACAATCGCATCCACAGGGCAGGCTTCCTGACAGAAACCGCAGTAGATGCACTTGGTCATATCGATGTCATAGCGGGTTGTACGGCGCGATCCATCATCGCGCGGTTCGGCGTCAATTGTGATGGCTTGCGCGGGACAAACGGCCTCGCACAGTTTACAGGCAATGCAGCGCTCTTCCCCGTTAGGGTAGCGGCGCAAGGCATGTTCGCCACGAAAACGCGGGGAAAGCGGCCCCTTTTCATGGGGATAGTTCACCGTAGCTTTGGGCGAGAAGAAGTACTTCATGCCCAATTTGAAGCCGACCCAGAAATCCTGAAGCAGAAAGTACTTCGCCGCGCGGGTGTAATCCATTTGGCTCATTGATTAACCTCCCATCGCCCAGCGTGCCCAGAAGCCGCCGAGTACTTCGTATTTTGCCAGAAACGATACCAGTACCACCCATGCCAGCGACATTGGCAGGAACACCTTCCAGCCAATCCGCATCAACTGGTCATAGCGGTAGCGTGGGGTGATCGCCTTGACCATCGAGAACATGAAGAAGACCAGCGCCATCTTCAGTACCATCCACAGCACGCCGTCTGGCAGGCCTGGAATGGGTGACAGCCAACCACCAAAGAACAGCAGCGAGATCAGCGCGCACATCAGCACGACCGCCATCAGTTCGCCGATCATAAAGAGCAGGAACGGGGTCGAGGAATATTCGACCTGATAGCCCGCCACCAGTTCTGATTCAGCCTCCGGCAGGTCGAACGGGGGACGGTTTGTTTCCGCCAAGGCGCTGATAAAGAACAGGAAAAGCATCGGGAAATGCGCCACCCAGAACCAGTTGAACAGACCGGCGTTGCCATCCTGTGCGTTCACAATGGCGCTGAGGTTCATCGAACCGGCCGAGATAATCACGCCGATGATGATCAAGCCGATCGAGACCTCGTAAGAAATCATCTGCGCAGCAGACCGCAGCGAACCCAAGAACGGATACTTCGAGTTCGATGCCCACCCGCCCATAATCACGCCATAAACCTCTAGCGAGCCGATGGCGAAGATATAGAGGATAGCCACATTGATATCCGCCAGCACCCATCCGTCGTTGAAAGGGATCACAGACCATGAAATCACGGCAAGAACGAAGGCAAGCATCGGCGCAAGGAAGAACACGAATTTATCCGCACCCGCCGGTACAACGATTTCCTTGACGATATACTTGAGAAAGTCCGCAAAGGATTGCAGCAGCCCGAAGGGACCCACGATGTTCGGCCCCTTGCGCATCTGGACAGCGGCCCAGACCTTGCGGTCGGCGTACATCAGGAACGCCAGCGCCACCAGAAGCGGAACCAACACCAGCAGACACTGGAACAGGATCACAAGGACGATGCCGAGGTTGGTGTTGGTGAAGAAATCAACCATTGCTGTCGTCCTTATTCCGCAGCCAGAGGCGCGGATTTACGTGCCTTCGCATTTGCGCTGAGCTCAGCCATCAGGCTTGACGCGCGCGCGATCGGGTTTGTCAGATAAAAGTCGGTAATGGCATTGCGGAAATCCGCATTGCCGGGTTTTTTGACGGGGATCGGCTGCCAAGCATTCTCGGCCACTTCATCGATCTCGCCCAGATGCGGATGCGCGGCGACCAGTGCCTGACGCAGTTGCGCCATGCTGTCGAATGGTAATGTCGCGTCCAGTTCCGCAGACAACGCCCGCAGGATCGCCCAGTTTTCCTTTGCCTCACCCGGAGGGAAACTTGCCCGCAGCGCCAGTTGCGGACGCCCTTCAGTGTTCACAAACAGGCCGTTTTCTTCGGTATAGGCGGCGGCAGGCAGGATGATATCGGCGCGGTGCGCACCACGGTCGCCGTGGCTGCCCTGGTAGATCACAAAGGCACCCGGCTTGACCTCAACCTCGTCCGCACCAAGGTTGTAGATCACTTCGGCACCATCAAGCGCAGCCTCAAGCCCGCCTTCGGTTGCAGCCCCCACATCCATGGCACCCACACGGCCTGCCGCGGTGTGCAGAAGCAGAAGCTTCGATCCCGCAGCCTCGGCCGCTTTCATCGCCTGGCTCAGAACGGCTTCGCCATCGGCCTCGTTCAAAGCACCCATGCCCACGATCATCACGCCAGCTTTGTCTTTTTTGTCGCTGTGATCCATCTCGGCCAGCTTGACCAGATCATCGCGGCCTGCACCAATCTGCACCACATCATAGGTGAGATCATCATTTGTCCCGATCCGTGCGACATGCGCCCCACGCGACCACGCCTTGCGGATGCGCGCATTCAGTACCGGCGCTTCCTCGCGCGGGTTCGTGCCGATCAGGAGGATCATGTCGGCATTATCAACGTCTTCGATCGCGGCGGTGCCGACATACCCAGAGCGGTTGCCAATAGGCAGTTTCGCACCATCCGTGCGGCACTCGACGCGGCCGCCCTGCCCTTCGATCAATTGCTTAAGCGCGAAAGCGGCTTCGACAGGCGCCAAGTCACCCACAAGACCCGCGACTTTCTTGCCCTTCATCGCGGCGGCCGCAGCGGCAAGCGCCTCGGGCCAGCTGGCTTTGCGCAGCTTGCCGTTTTCGCGGATGTAAGGAGTGTCCAGACGCTGGCGGCGCAGACCGTCCCAGACGAAACGGGTCTTGTCGGAAATCCATTCTTCATTCACGCCGTCATGGTTGCGTGGTAGGAAGCGCATCACTTCGCGGCCCTTGGTATCCACACGGATGTTGGACCCCAGTGCATCCATCACGTCGATTGATTCTGTTTTGGTCAGTTCCCACGGACGGGCAGTAAATGCGTAAGGCTTTGAGACCAGCGCACCCACGGGGCACAGATCGATGATATTGCCCTGCATATTCGAATCGAGCGTTTCACCCAGATAAGATGTGATCTCGGCATCCTCACCACGTCCTGTCTGGCCCATCTGGTGAATGCCCGCGACCTCGGTCGTAAAGCGCACGCAGCGGGTGCAGGAAATACAACGGGTCATATGGGTTTCAACCAATGGACCAAGATCAAGATCCTCGGTCGCGCGCTTGGGTTCGCGGTAGCGGCTGAAATCCACGCCATAGGCCATCGCCTGATCCTGCAAATCACACTCGCCGCCCTGATCGCAGATCGGGCAATCCAGCGGATGGTTAATCAGCAGAAATTCCATCACGCCTTCACGGGCCTTTTTGACCATAGGCGAATTGGTTTTCACAACAGGCGGTTGGCCCTCCGGTCCGGGGCGCAAATCCTTGACCTGCATCGCACAAGAGGCCGCAGGCTTGGGCGGGCCGCCCACAACCTCGACCAGACACATCCGGCAGTTGCCCGCAATCGAAAGCCGCTCATGATAGCAGAAACGCGGAATTTCGATTCCGGCTTCCTCGCAGGCCTGAATCAGGGTCATCGCCCCGTCGACTTCGACCTCATTTCCATCAATGACAACTTTGCGCAGATCAGACATGGCGTGTCCTATGTGTTCCCTATCGCGTTCAAGACCGCATGAGGCCAGTCGCGTTGCCCCGCGTTCTAACGCGTGAACCCCCGCGATGCCAGTCAGATCGACAAAAAACGTTGAATTTTCCGGCTTGCGTCAGCCTGTTAACGCAAGAGCCAGCCAACGCGCGTATTTGCAGCGATTTGGGCACGCCCGACAGTGCAATAACTCTCGGCCTGTTCCGGCACGACACCAAGACTGGCCAATTGCGCCCGCGCGATCCCCTCAAGCCGTGCTTTCTCTGCCTTGTCATTGATATACGCATCAATCTCGGCTTCGGAATAGCCCAACACACTGGCGCGGCGACGCAAGGACTGCAGATATGCCAACCCACGGAAAAGGCGGGCGCTGATGCTGTCACATTTTTCCGATATCTCGTAGGCCATGCCGACATAGATGATCCCGTCGCGTATCTCGGCGACATCCTTCAACGCCGTCTGCGCCGGAAGAGACGCGGCAGGAAACACAATGGCCAAGACCATCGCTGTCGTCAGCGCCATTTTTCTCATGTCTGATCTCCTGCAGAGCTGCGCGTTTGTCGCGTCCATTGCTTTTCAGATCGCGTTTTCAGGCACGTTATTCAATATCAGAACATAAATTGTACGGCCGACCGACGTGAAAAACAAAAAGACCAAAGGCCGCGCCTGATGCCGCGGCCTTGTCCGGAACTGTCTGAAATACCTGGACCGCGCTAGGCCGGGATCAGCATCGCGCTAAGCGCCGTACCTTCCAGCACTTCGGCATCGCCTGCGGCGCACAGGTCGTCCGAGGTCAGATCAACACCATGCTTCACTTCAAAGCTGCGCTGGCTGACATCTGTTTCCAACTCGATACCGGCACGCTGGCTGTTGGCCGAAAGCGACCCGCGCCCGACCTCGTTGCGCGCATCGTTCAGCGTTGCGTCCAGCGCGGCATCATAGGTATAGCGCGCACAATTCTGCGCGATCCGGTTGGCGATCGTGAGGCTTGCGTAATACTCTGGCGTCGACATGTTATAAAGCTTCTGGACCACAGGGTCATTGAAAGACCGCGCGCCACCCGCGGCACAAGCGGCCAAAGTCAAAGCTGCACCAAGCATCAATCCACGTGTCATCATTCTGCTGCCATCCCTGCCATGCGTTTGTCCTTGATCCGGTCCTCGATTTCGTCCCGGAAATTCTTGATCAGGCCTTGGATCGGCCATGCGGCCGCATCACCCAGCGCGCAGATCGTATGGCCTTCGACCTGTTTTGTCACGTCCAGCAACATGTCGATTTCTTCAACACTCGCATTGCCTTCCACCAGACGCGCCATGACGCGCATCATCCAGCCCGTGCCTTCGCGGCAAGGTGTACACTGGCCACAGCTTTCGTGCTTGTAGAACTTTGACAACCGCCAGATCGCCTTGATCATATCGGTAGAGTTATCCATGACGATGACCGCAGCTGTTCCCAGCGACGACCCTTTTTCCTTCAGCGCATCGAAATCCATGATCGCATCGCGCATGTTTTCGCCACGCACACAGGGCACGGACGATCCACCGGGGATCACGGCCTTGAGGTTGTCCCACCCCCCGCGGATACCGCCACAGTGCTTTTCGATCAGCTCTTCAAAGGAAATCGACATTTCCTCTTCGACGACGCAAGGGTTGTTTACGTGACCCGAGATCGCAAACAATTTGGTGCCTGCATTGTTGGGGCGGCCCATACCGGCGAACCATTCTCCGCCACGGCGCAGGATCGTTGGCACGACAGCGATTGATTCGACGTTGTTGACGGTTGTGGGGCAGCCATACAGACCTGCGCCCGCAGGGAATGGCGGTTTCATGCGTGGCATGCCCTTTTTGCCCTCAAGGCTTTCAAGCAGCGCCGTTTCCTCGCCGCAGATATAGGCCCCTGCCCCGTGGGTCAGGTATAGGTCGAAGTCCCAGCCGGATTTCGCAGCATTCTTGCCCAGCAGACCAGCGGCATAGCATTCATCAATCGCCGCTTGCAGCGCTTCCTTTTCACGGATGTATTCGCCGCGAATGTAGATGTAGCAAGCATGCGCATTCATGGCGAAAGACGCGATCAGGCAGCCTTCGATCAGCGTATGCGGATCGTGGCGCATGATTTCGCGGTCTTTGCATGTACCCGGTTCGGATTCGTCGGCGTTCACCACCAGATAAGCAGGGCGCCCGTCGCTTTCCTTGGGCATGAATGACCACTTGAGACCCGTCGGGAAACCTGCACCCCCGCGGCCACGCAGACCAGAGGCCTTCATTTCGTTGATGATCCAGTCACGGCCTTTCTTGATGATGTCGGCAGTGCCATCCCAGTGGCCCCGCGCCTGCGCACCCTTCAACGTGCGATCATGCATCCCATAAAGGTTTGTGAAAATCCGGTTCTCATCTTTGAGCATCAGCCATCGCCCTTGTCGTGCACGCTTGCGCGCGATTCATTTTCGTTTCTGGCGCGCGCGCCAGAGTTGGTATGTCTGCCACAGGGCAAACCCGAAACCGGCCAGCGCTGCAAGGTCAAAAAGCGCGCGCGTGCGGTTGGACCAGTTATATTCTGCCCCGATCAGGTTCGCCAGCACCCAAAAAACACCCGTTCCGGCCACAATCAACGCGACGCGTTGTCCCGCGCGAGCCTGCTTGGTGTCTCCATGTCGGGTCATAGGTTTAGCCGGGTCTTAGTAGACTTCGCCCTTATCGACTTTTTTGGAGAATTCTGTTGCCCCGCCGGCAGCCAGCGTCTTGGCCTGATCCACCCAGTTGTCACGCGTCGCGCGCCCCTTGAAACCTTCAAGGTTGTCATCCATCCACGCTTGCTCTTTCGGTCCCCAAGCAGCGATCTGGTCAAAGTGGTAAATGCCCATGCTATGCAATGTTTTTTCCAGCTTTGGTCCCACGCCTTTGATTTGCTTGAGATCATCAGGGCCGCCTTCTCGGGCGGCACTCAGGAACTCGGGGGTCCCATCGCCGGACGGTGCGGGTGCCTCGGCAACAGGTGCAGGAGAAGGCGTTGGTGCTGCAGGGGCCGCTTCTGGTACTGGTGTCGGCGCCGGTGCGGCCTTTGCAACAGGGGCCGCTACCTGACCGGGGCCGGGTGCAGGCGCACGCCAGCCAAGCGCCAGTACGATCGCGGCAGCAATACCGACAAAAGCGCCGATACCGGCGGATGCAAACAATGCGAAATCAAAAACAACAAACGCAACCCCCGCGGCAATGATCGCGAACAGGGCCGCAACGGCAATGATACCTTGGCTGATCGGTGCAGGTGCAGTCTCTTTCATCGTGTATCTTCTCCCTCAGGTGGCCGCGCGGCAGCCGTGCAGATTTGGCGCGCGCGACCTGCGTCAAATCGACCTGGTGCCGCGCACTACCACATCTCTACCCGAAACTTTGCCTTTGGGTAAAGAAATACCGCAAATCAAGTCGGTTGGGTGTCACCAAACCCGTCGCCCAGCGGACCGCGCGGACCTATTTTGCCTTGGCGAGTTCCGCAGCCTGCGCCATCCAGTTGTCGCGTTCGATCCGGCCCTTGAATTTCAGGCGGCTGTCAACCCATGCGATTTCCGCAGCGGTCCAACTGGCTATCTGGTCATAGTGCCAGAAGCCGAGTTCGTTCAGGACGGCTTCAAGCTTTGGCCCGACACCGCTGATCTTCTTAAGATCGTCAGCACCACCATCGCGCGGCGCGCTCAGGGTCTCGGGTGCGCTTTCAGCGACCGCTGCGGCAGGCGCGGCAGGCTTTTCAGGCGCAGGGGTCGCGGCCTTTGCCTTGGCCTTCGACGCTTTGGCATCTTTCACCCAAGGTGTCAGCAATGGCACCTCGGTTCCGTCAATGCGCTTCACCGTATCACCAATGTCCGTCGCCAATTGTGCGCTGGCGTTATACTTGGTTTTACCGCTGTCATAGCCTTTCAGGCTGGTCAGCCCCTTCAACGGCTCTGCTGCAAAGCGGCCGTTCTGGGGGCCCGGCGTCGGAACGCGGCCCGCGGCGAGTTCATCGATGATCTCACCCAGACGCTCGGCTGTCAGGTCTTCGTAATAGTCCTTGCCAATCTGGGCCATGGGCGCATTGGCGCAAGATCCCAGACATTCGACCTCTTCCCATGAAAACTTGCCATCCGCAGACAGCTGATGCGGCTGATCCGCGATCTTGTCTTTACAGACGCCAATCAGGTCTTCGGCACCACAAATCATGCACGACAACGTGCCGCAAACCTGAATATGGGCAACAGAGCCAACCGGCTGCAATTGAAACATGAAATAGAAAGACGCCACTTCCAGCGCGCGGATATAGGCCATATCCAGCATCGCCGCGACATGTTCGATCGCGGGGCGTGACAACCAGCCTTCCTGTTCCTGCGCACGCCACAAGATCGGAATGATCGCCGAGGCCTGACGGCCTTCGGGAAACTTCTTCATCTGCGCCTCGGCCCATTTCTGGTTCTCGGGCGTAAAGGCGAATGTCTCGGGCTGGTCGTGGTAAAGGCGGCGTAGCATCAGGTCTTTCCGGTCAACATCGTTGCGGTGAAACGGATTTCACCAAATTTCAGTTCATCCCCTAACACAAGCGTCACGCCGGGCAAGGGATTTGTCATTACGCACAGGCACCGCTTGTCAGGCGGAAGGCCTGTCCGTCAATCTCGCCCCTCCCTTCGGCGCGCAGTTCTGTCATCACCCGCGCCAGATCTTCACGCGACAGGACGGCATCGGCCATAATCAGGTCCGTGTTGGCGCTGGTCAGGGCACAACCGTTGGCCGCCACACTGGCGACAAAGCGCGCCTTTGCAGATTGCGGCGCTTCGATCGGTTCGGGAGCGGGCATCGGCGCAGGCAACGGCACAATGATCGGCACCGCACACGCGGACAACGCCAGACAAGACGCGAGGGTAAGATAGCGGATCATTTCAAAGCTCCTTTGTCAGTTTCCGGCCGCAGATGGTGCGATGCTGAAGACATCGGTCAGACCATAGGCCAGAATAAAGACGGACACCGCCAAACCGGTGACACCGCCGATGAAAATGCCCGCCATGCGCCCGCGAAACATCCGTGACACAATCGCGGAGACAAAAAACCCGAGAGCCACAAGCAGCCCAAGCAGGAGATCGCCCAGTGTCATCTGTCGATTTCACCAAAGACGACATCCATCGTCCCGATGATCGCGCTGACATCGGCCAACTGGTGGCCTTTGCAAATGTAATCCATGGCCTGAAGGTGCAGATAACCCGGCGCGCGCAGCTTGGCGCGATAGGGCTGGTTGGTGCCGTCGGCCACCAGATAAACGCCAAATTCACCCTTGGGTGCCTCGACGGCGGCGTAGACCTCGCCCTCGGGGACATGGAAGCCTTCGGTGTAAAGCTTGAAGTGGTGGA
>CAZTKF010000092.1:0-11161 GCA_964614205.1 uncultured Loktanella sp.
TGCCAAGCGACGTCTTACCCACACCCGGAGGGCCGACAAGGCACATGATCGGGCCCTTCAGCTTTTTCGAGCGCTGCTGGACGGCAAGATATTCGACAATCCGCTCTTTCACCTTTTCCAGACCAAAGTGATCGGCATCCAGAATGTCCTGCGCGCGGCTGAGGTCTTTCTTGGTGCGCGACTTCACGCCCCAAGGGACACCCAAAATCCAGTCCATGTAATTGCGTACAACCGTGGCTTCGGCAGACATCGGTGACATATTGCGGAGCTTTTTCAGCTCGGCATCCACCTTTTCACGGGCCTCTTTGGACAGCTTGGTTTCGGCGATCTTTGCCTCAAGCTCTTCCAGTTCGTTCTGGCCCTCTTCGCCATCGCCGAGTTCTTTCTGAATGGCCTTCATCTGCTCATTCAGGTAGTACTCGCGCTGGGTCCGCTCCATCTGGGATTTAACACGCGTCTTGATCTTTTTCTCGACCTGCAGCACGGACATCTCGCCCTGCATCATGCCAAAGACCTTCTCCAGTCGCTCGGACACGGTCAGCGTTTCCAAAAGCCCCTGCTTCTGTTCCACTTCAATGCCCAGATGTCCGGCGACAAGGTCGGCCAGTTTGGCAGGCTCTGTTGCCTCGCCGACGGCGGCCATCGCCTCTTCGGGGATGTTCTTTTTGACCTTGGCATAACGCTCGAACTCGGCGGCGACATTGCGTACCAGCGCCTCGACCTCGGCAGGATCGCCGGTGGTTTCGGTCAGGTACTGGCAGGATGCCTCAAAGAAATTCTCGTTCGGGACGAATTCGGTGATCTTCACGCGTGCGCGGCCCTCGACCAACACTTTAACGGTGCCGTCGGGCAACTTCAGCAGTTGCAGCACATTGGCCAAAACGCCAGTCCGATAGATGCCATCTTCCTTTGGGTCATCCTCACCGGGGTCGACCTGACTGGACAGCAAAATCTGTTTGTCGTCCTGCATCACCTCTTCCAAGGCGCGGACGGACTTATCACGGCCTACAAACAGCGGCACGATCATATGCGGGAACACCACAATGTCGCGCAGCGGCAGGACTGGATAGGATGAACTCAACGGTTCTTGCATGCTCTTTTATTCCTCTTTCTGGCAAGACGCCCCTGCCCCGCTTTGCGGCAACATGGAGCATCTCCTCTCGGGATCAACATGTGGGGTGATCGCCCGGCGTTTTCAACCAAGCACTTGCCGATCGCCATACGCAACATTGCCCGCGCGGCACGACAACGCAAGGGACCTTATCGAAATTTGCAGGCCCCGGTCATTTCTTCTGCCCGTTTTTGCCCAACTGGCCGTCCAGCCATGCAATCATTGCCTGTGCAACGCGCGTATCGACCGGCGCGTCCAACTGCCGCTGATAGTCCCCCATGCCGTCATGCACCGTGTGCCGCAGAAGATGCGAAAGGTCAGACAGAACTGTCAGAGATGCGGCCGGATTCTGGGATGCGATCGTCTGCGCATCTTTCGGTGGACATTGCGCATCCCGCGCCGCGCCGATGACCAATGTCGGACGCGTGTTCCCGGCGTGCAGCGCAGCCACGTCGGATGTCAGGAAATCCCGCATCCAGCGCGCCGGGATACGCTGCAGACCGACGCGGACTGTCGCGGCGTTGCTGGCCAAGACCCGCGCAATCATCTTTTCTGTTGCCGCCACAGGCCTGCCCAAGACCCGAGAAACAGCGCGTGCCAGATATCCTTGAAAACCGGCCATGTTATCCAGCAGTGCCTCGGTCTGTGCGGCCTGCCACCGCAGCAAATCAGGCCCCGGCATCACATAGGGACAGATCAGTATGAGACCGGCCGGATTGCACGCCGCAGCCGTTTGCGTGGCAATGACTGTGCCTTCCGAATGGCCGCACAAAAACACAGGCCCAAGACTTGCTGCCGTCACGTACTGCGCCACAGCGCGCAAGTCAGCCACGAGATCGGCCTGACTGATCCGGTTGAACCGCCCGCCAGAGCCTCCTACGCCGCGCTTGTCGTACCGCAAAGAGGCGATACCCGCCGCAGCCAGTGTTTCAGCCAAGGAATTGAACACATTCAGCCTGGCGCCCTTGCTGTTCTCATCGCGGTCCAACGGGCCAGAGCCATGGACAAAAACCACCACTGCGCGGGGTGCCTCAGGGACAAGCAAGGTGCCCGCAAGCGTGATCTGCCCAGAGGGAATCGTAACTTGGGTTTCGGTCATCGGCCGATTTGGATCGTAAGAAGATTGCACAACCAGTCCGGGCTCCTCCTGCAAATTGGCATCCAGAATTTTCGACCTGCGTGCAGGCACGCCTGCAACCAAAAACCTATATCGGTTGAATATCTCCGAGTGCGCGCTGTGCGTGGAAATCTGCCTCCCAACCGGCAAACCGCCCTTCCCCGATCGCATCGCGCATGCCTTGCATCAGTTCTTGGTAGTAGTGCAGGTTATGCCACGTCAGCAACATGCCGCTGATCATTTCCTGCGCCCGGAACACATGGTGCAGATAAGCGCGTGAATAGTTGGAACAGGCCGGACAGGTGCAGTGTTCATCCAATGGCCGCGGATCATCGGCATGGCGGGCGTTCTTGATATTGACCACACCGCGTCGGGTAAATAGCTGGCCGGTGCGACCTGACCGGCTGGGTAGCACACAGTCCATCATGTCGATCCCGCGCTTGACCGCCCCGACAATATCGTCAGGCTTGCCCACACCCATCAGATAGCGTGGTTTGTCGACTGGCAGTTGATCGGGCGCGAAATCAAGCACTTTGAACATCGCTTCCTGCCCTTCGCCCACGGCCAAACCGCCCACGGCATACCCATCGAACCCGACCGCTTTCAGCGCCTCGGCACTCTGCGCGCGCAGATCTTCTTCAAGACCGCCCTGCTGAATCCCGAACAGCGCATGGCCAGGGCGGTCGCCGAAGGCATCACGCGATCGCTGCGCCCACCGCATTGACAGTTCCATGCTTTCGGCGATGCGCTTGCGGTCAGCAGGCAAGGCAGGGCATTCGTCGAAGCACATCACGATATCCGAGCCAAGCAGCCTTTGAATTTCCATAGACCTTTCCGGTGTCAACTCATGCCGCGAACCGTCGATGTGGCTTTTGAAAGTCACGCCCTTCTCGGTCAGCTTGCGCAGGTCGGCAAGGCTCATCACCTGAAACCCGCCACTGTCGGTCAGGATGGGTTTTTGCCAGTTCATGAACTTGTGCAGGCCGCCCAAGCGCGCGATCCGCTCGGCCGTGGGGCGCAGCATCAGGTGGTAGGTATTGCCCAAAAGGATGTCGGCACCTGTCGCAGCAACACTTTCGGGCATCATTGCCTTGACGGTAGCGGCGGTCCCGACAGGCATAAAGGCTGGCGTACGGATATCGCCACGCGGGGTCGAGATCACACCGGTGCGGGCCTTGCCGTCGGTTGCATTGAGGGCGAATGAAAAGCGTTGGGTCATAGGTTCCTCTTTCCCTGATCCAAGAGGATTTGCCAAGGGGTCCAGCATAGCTTCATCCTTGCGTCGGCCAACATCGGTGACAAAACGCCTGCGATCCCGCACAAAGCTTTTCCCGCACCAGTCCCGCACCCCCTTTACGGCCCCAGAGCCAAACCCTATATGTTTGCTCAGGAATAAGAGGCAGTCTGACCATGACCGACAGCAATGCACAGCTTGAAGGCGCGCCACTGATTGCGCCATCGACGACCGACCATCCCCTGTACGACGATGTCGTGAAGGCCTGTCAGTCTGTTTACGACCCTGAAATTCCTGTGAATATCTATGATCTCGGCCTGATCTACACGATCGATATCAAGGAAGACAATGCGGTGCATGTCATCATGACTCTCACCGCGCCGGGTTGCCCTGTGGCGGGCGAAATGCCCGGCTGGGTTGCCGACGCGATCGAGCCCCTGCCAGGGGTGAAACAGGTCGACGTGGAAATGACGTTTGAACCCCAATGGGGCATGGACATGATGTCAGACGAAGCGCGGCTCGAACTGGGGTTCATGTAATCCCGCCCCCCGCCTTGAGCGCGGACCGCAACTGCCCTACATTGCGTGCAAAGGAGCAACCCATGTTCGGCATTCCAGGCAAACAGGCTGTCACCATCACTGACAAGGCAGCATCACAAATCGCCAAGCTGATGGCGAAAGATGGCCATCAGGGCTTACGTATCGGCGTCAAGAAAGGCGGCTGCGCGGGCATGGAATACACCATGGACTATGTGACCGAGGTCGATCCATTGGACGAAGTTGTTGAACAGGACGGCGCACGCGTGATGATCGCCCCCATGGCGCAAATGTTCCTTTTCGGCACGGAAATCGACTATGAGGTCTCCTTGCTGGAATCCGGCTTCAAGTTCCGCAATCCCAATGTGGTCGACGCTTGCGGCTGTGGTGAGTCGATCAAGTTCAACGAAAATCTTTCAGCGACCTGATGGCGCTTGCGGACGCTGATATTGCATTCGCAACCGACCTGTTCTCTGATCTTGGCCACGTCACAACCCGCAAGATGTTCGGCGGGATATGTCTCTATCTGGATGGTACGGTTTTTGCCCTGATGAGCAGTGAAGGCCAGCTCTACCTCAAGGCCAAGGGCGATAGAATGACCGATCTTGCCACTGCCGGCAGCACGCAGTTTCACAACATGCCCTATTGGTCTTTGCCGGATGCAGCCCTTGACGATCCGTCAGAGGCCTGCACATTAGCGCGACGCAGTTTAGCTTCACTCATGTAAGGACTTATCATGCCCCGTAAAATCGCCGCCGGAAACTGGAAGATGAACGGGATGCAAAGCAGCTTGGCCGAATTAAGGACATTGGAAGACAAACACGGCGACGCCGATATTGCGATCCTGATTTGCCCGCCGTTCACCCTGATCAGCGCTTGCGAGGACACACCCTTTGATATCGGCGGTCAGGATTGCCACACCGCAGAGGCAGGCGCCCATACAGGCGATATCAGCGCCGAAATGCTGGCGGATGCCGGAGCAAGCTATGTGCTGGTTGGTCACTCGGAGCGGCGCACAGATCACAGCGAAAGCGACGCATTGGTCGCAGCCAAGGCGCGGGCGGCCTATCATGCAGGTCTGATTGCCGTGATCTGCATTGGTGAAACGTTGCAAGAGCGCGAGGCGGGCAAAACCCTTGACGTGATCGATGCCCAGCTGGCGGGCTCTGTTCCCGACACCGCCGATGCCCAGAATACGGTCATCGCCTACGAGCCCGTCTGGGCCATCGGGACGGGAAAAGTGCCTACGACCGACCAGATCGCCGAGGTCCACGCGCATATCCGCCAGCGCCTGCAAGAGCGTTTCGGCGATGGGGCAGAGTTCAGCCTTCTCTACGGCGGTTCGGTCAAAGGTAGCAATGCTGCCGACATCTTTGCCGTGCCGAACGTTAATGGTGCACTTGTCGGCGGGGCCAGCCTGACCGCGACGGATTTTTCACCCATCATCGCCGCGCTGGAAGCGGCCTAGGGCTCTTCGATCACATTGCGCAGGGTGCTGACTGCTGTCTCGATATCCTTGATGGTCGCATCGGCCCCGACAAGGTTGATGATGCCGGGATGATAATCCAAGATATTTCCGGCGACCACCAGCTCTGCCAGCGGGTGTGATATCCGGATCGCAAGAACAAGCCGCGTCAAAGCCTCGAGCCTGTCATCGGAATTGGCGACCAGCACAATCGCGCGATAATTGCGACGATCCGATTGGTCGACCAACATGTCATGGTCCAGTCCGATCATCATATCGACATCCCAGCCTTCGCGCCGAAAGATGTCCGTGGCGATCTCGATGCCAAGTGTATGGGCCTCTCCGGGCACAAGCGCGAATAGTGCGGGCCTGTCGTCACGCTCTGCAAGGATACCGGGGGCGATGACATGCCGCAGGGCGCGGATGATGCGGTAGAGTTTGCCACAGGCCAGTGTCACATCAATAAACGAAACTGCGTCTTCGTCCCACATCTCGCCCAAGCGGCGTGCGGCACCGGCAACATAGCCCAGATAGATCACATCGACCTGAACACCTTCCCGACGGGCCGCGAGAATGAACTTATCCGCCTCGTCATCCTGCTTGGACAGTAAAGCCGCGCACAGAAGGTCAATCTCTGTCCGGCTTGGCAGATCCTCTTTTTTCACAGCCCTGGGCATTTTGAATGCGAGACGCCTTACAGCTTCACGCGCAAGAACGGTGACAGCGTCTTGCGATAGTTCACGTTCCACCAATCGCAATTGGCGATTGGCCCTTTTGTATTCGGTGCGATCAAACACGTTTTCGTTCACAGGCACATCGTCCATGAACGGTCCCCCCTGTTGGCCAGTGAATAAGTCACCTCGTCTACTTACGAGACGATTTTGTATCCAACCGCATACAAGCTATCACAGAATGCCGCCGATTCCGGCGCGTCAGAACGTCGCGGATGCGCCAGCCGGAGTGTCGCGATCTTGCGGGACTGCGGGCCGCCTGCTCTTGCAATAGCTGTGGACGTCGGACAAACCTGCATCATGGAAAAACTCAGCCAATCTCCGACCGATCCGACCTTCGTTCAAGCGCCCTACCCCTTTTATGAAAGGGCCCGTCAGGCAGGCGATATCTTCTGGTGGACGGATTATGACATGGCCTGCGCGGTATCTCACAAGATGGTCCATGCCGTCTTGCGCGACCGCAGGATGGGCCGCGAATGCCCTGCCGAACTGGCCCCCGCCATTCCGCGTCATCTTGCCCCGTTCTATGACGTCGAAGCGCATTCGATGCTGGAGCTTGAGCCCCCACGCCACACCCGTCTGCGGGCCTTGGTACTGCGCGCCTTTACCAGCCGTACGATCGCGGCACTGGCCCCCGATATCCGTGCGCTTTGTCATCAGTTGATCGATGACTTCCCCGCCCGGCCCTTTGATCTGCTGACGCAATACGCGCAACCTGTGCCCGTTGTCATCATCTCGCGCTTGCTGGGTGTCCCGGAAGAGCGGGCGGACGATCTGGTGCGCTGGTCCAACGCGATGGTCGCAATGTATCAGGCGCGGCGCACACCGCAGATCGAGGCCGAGGCCATCACCGCGACAAACGACTTTGTCACCTTCATGCGCGGCTATATCGCCAAGCGCCGGAAAACCCCGACGGATGACCTGATCTCGACGCTGATCGCGGCAGAGCAGGACGGCGAAAAGCTGAGTGAGGACGAGTTGATCACCACCTGCATCCTGCTGTTGAATGCAGGCCACGAGGCTACTGTTCACACGTTGGGCAATGGCAGCAAGACTTTGCTTGAGCACGGTGTGACCACGATCACCGAAGCCACCGTCGAAGAGATCATCCGTTTTGATCCGCCACTGCATATGTTTACGCGCTGGGTTTACGAGGATCTGAGCCTTGGCGCACATCACTTCAAACGCGGTGATCAAATCGCCTGCCTCTTGGGGGCAGCCAACCGTGATCCACTGGCTTATGACCAACCCGATGTGTTCGACCCCGCCCGCAAAGGCCCGCAGAACACCAGTTTTGGTGGTGGCATCCACTTTTGCGTCGGGGCGCCACTGGCACGGCTGGAACTGCAAATCGCGCTTGAGGTTCTGTTCGACCGGTACCCTGACCTGAGATTGGCAGAGGCACCGCGCTATGGTGATGTCTATCACTTCCACGGTTTGGAACGGCTGATGGTCACAACGGGCGCAGAACCCTAGAAGCGGACCACTTGGGTCGGTGTGATCCGGTAGATTTCGTCATGTAGGGAATTTGCCGCCATGAAACGCGCGATGGACCCGAATGTCGCCGTTCCCACGTTTACGCCATGATCGGCTGTCGTCAGCGCCTGTGACGCAGCAGGGGCAAGCAAGCGCTGCAATCCGTTCAGTTGCACCGGTTGCGGCGTGAAATAGGCCGCGATGTTGGCCTTGATCTGCGCGGGATCGGCGGTGCCATAAAGCGCGGCCATGATGATATCCAGCGTATGCTCGGTGCAGTTCTGGAACTGCAGGGTCCGTGGATTTGAAAGGACCGCATAGGTCGGGTTATGCAAGGCGGCATAGGCAGGGCTGTCAATCACCGCGATGAGTTTGCGCTGAAGTCGCCGATCAGGAATGATGACGCCCGCATCCAGCGCATGCGCCCCAGCAAAAAAATCGGCAGGCGTGTCCTGCACCAGAGCGCTTTGCGCCAGATCGCCGTCGCGCTGATAGAGATTATAGACGCGATACCCCATGCCGGTGCTGCCGTCCGCCTTGGTGATCCGCGCATAGACCCAGAATGCCACATGCGTATAGTTGATCCCTTCGGGCAGGACAGCAGGGTCACGCCCTACCCGCGATACGATCGCCACAGAGGCACCGCGCCCGGCCAGATCACGCTGCACCCTGTTGGCAAAGCTTGCGACCTGATCTGCTGGCAGGACGGGATCACTTGCGGCGCTGCTCCCGGCGAGGACCGCGATGGGCATGAGCGTAGTCAACAAGAGAAGGAGTGCAGTGAGGATACGTGTCATAGGGCACCCCCTAGTCCAGCTGCGGCGGGCCATCGGGCGCCACACATCGTGTCGGCGGGCGCGCGGCACATCGCGTTGACGGGGTGCCCAGCCCAGCCTCAAAGCCGGAAACGCCCGCATCCAAGGATGCGGCACCCAAATTTTCAATCGCGGCCCCCGTGACAGACAACGCCGCCCCTGTCACGGCAAGCGGCACGGCCGACACCGTCGCCGCCCCTGATGCAACCGCGCTCGTCCCGTGGCGGGCGGCTTGGGTGCTGTGACTGGCTGATTGCGCCGCATGTTGCGCACTCGGGGCAGCGCAGGCCGCCACCAAACCAAACGCGGCGAGGGTCAGATTTGTCTTGAACGTCTGCATCACGAGACTCCATTGTGAACATTGTTCATATGATTAGTGACACACGGCCGCCGCGTCAATCAATTTATGAACGGCATTCAATAAATGCCAGAGCCGCCTCCCTTTCAGAGCGGCAAAGCAACAGTCGATTTGATCTCTTCCATTGACAAAAGCGCCGTCACATTGTGCACCTTCACCTCGGATATCAGCGCCTGATAGAAGGTGTCATAGGCACGTGCATTCTTGACCCGGACCTTGAGGATGTAGTCGATATCCCCCGCCAGACGGTGTGCTTCCTGTATCTCGGGACGCGATTTCAACGCCTTGAGGAACCGCCCCTGCCACTCTGCATCATGCTCTGACGTGCGGATCAGGACAAAGAAACATGCCTCGAAGCCCAATGCCTCCGCATCCAGCAGCACCGTTTGCTGCCCGATGATTCCCGCCTCTCGCATCTTGCGAATGCGATTCCAGACAGGGGTTTTGGAGGACCCGACGGATTTGGCAATTTCGTCCAGTGATTGCGCTGCATCCGCTTGCAACGCTGCCAGAATTTTCCGGTCTGTGGCGTCTATCCGTACTGACATTCTCATTTCTCCAAAATCGCAGGACGCGTGGTTCTAAGTTGGGTCAAGTCGGAACAATTGTCCTTAATGAACCCAGATAGGGCGTAAATATCAGAACAATATTCTATATTGAACCCGAGAAATCAGAGGTCAGCCATGCAGCACTTTCCCATCTTCCTCGCCGTCGCAGGCCGCCGGATCGTTCTTTCAGGTGGTGGCGATGCCGCCATGGCCAAGTTGCGGTTGCTCATGAAGACCGAGGCGCACCTCACAGTCATCGCCGCCGAGATCGCACCCGATATCCGCAAATGGGCCGATCAGGGGAAGCTGCGGATCATTGAACGCGCGATGGAACCGGGTGACGCGCTTTGTGCCGCGCTGTTTTATGCGGCCAACGAAGATGATGCCGAAGACACCCGCGTGGCCGCGATTGCCCACGCCGAAGGTGCGTTGGTCAATATCGTTGATAACCTTGCCGACAGCCAGTTCATCACACCCGCCATTGTGGATCGTGATCCGGTGACAGTGGCGATTGGCACCGAAGGCGCGGCCCCTGTGCTCGCCCGTGCAATCAAGGCCGATCTGGAAGAGCGTCTACCCTCCTCTCTTGGCGTGCTTGCACGGATCGGCAAGACCTTCCGGCACGCTGTCGATGTCCTGCCCATGGGCCGCAAGCGCCGTGATTTCTGGACGTCATTCTATTTCGGCACAGGTCCCAAGGCGCTGGCTGATGCGGGCGAAGAGGCCGTTGTCCCTGCGCTGGAGCGTCTTTTGGACAGCCACATCATGCAGGAGAAAAAGTCCGGTTCCGTCGATCTTGTCGGCGCGGGCCCCGGTGATCCCGAGCTTCTCACGCTCAAAGCCCGCAATGCGCTGGATAAAGCCGATGTGGTGATCCATGACCGTCTGGTCACCTCTGAAACCCTCGAACTGGCACGCCGCGAAGCGATTATCATCGATGCCGGCAAAGAGGGCTTTGGCCGCGCGATGGCGCAGTCCGATATCGACGCGCTGATCGTGCAACACGCGCTGGACGGCCACCATGTCGTGCGTCTGAAAGCCGGCGATCCCACAGTCTTTGGCCGATTGGACGAGGAAATCGCCGCAATCGCAGCGCATGACATTCCCTACACTATCATCCCGGGCATCACGGCGGCGTCTGCCGCTGTTGCCAACATCGGACAAAGCCTGACCAAGCGCGGGCGCAACTCGGCTGTACGCCTGATCACGGGGCATGACACCAAAGGCTATGCCGATCACGACTGGCGGGCATTGGCCGCACCCGGTGAAGTGGCCGCGATCTACATGGGCAAGAAATCGGCCCGCTTTATCCAGGGCCGCCTGCTGATGCATGGCGCTGATCCGGCGACACCTTTGACGATCATCGAAAATGTCAGCCGCGCCGATCAACAGATCATCGCCACAACGCTGGCCGAGTTGGAACCCACCCTGACCCAAGCCAATCTGCAAGGCCCGGCCATCACCTTCCTCGGCCTTGCCCCCCGTGACGCCGCAGCACTGGCGATCAGCCAAAAGGAATTTGCATAATGGCCCGTAGTTTCACACCCAAAGTGGTCACCGCCAACGCCTTGCTGGAAGGCGATGCTGTCTGGTTGGCAGAGGACGACACATGGACCCGCGACATCCGCGAAGCCGAATTGCTGACAGATGAGGCCCACGCCGATCTTCGCCTGCTTGAGGCGCAATCGCGCAGGGATGAAATCGCAGGGGCCTATCTGGCCGATGCCAAAGCCACCGAAGACGGCCCCGCGCCCACCCATTTCCGCGAAG
>CAZTKF010000093.1:0-11022 GCA_964614205.1 uncultured Loktanella sp.
CGCTCGTAATAAGCGGATCGGACCCGGGGGCGGTACCCGGCGGCTCCACCAAAAACCCTTCATTTGGGGGCTATGGGGCCGAAATAGGATCGACGAACGTCTAAAGGGGTTTGCTTTGTCCCGGTGAGATACCACCGTTATCGGTTCAACAAAGCTAGTTGCAAATGACAACAAAGCACCGATGGCACTCGCAGCTTAAGCTGTGCGTAATATCGAAACCTAACTCCTAAGGTTTTGCGACCTTGGGCGGGGTCCGCAGGTACCTGGCAACAGAAACCTGCACTTCCCACGACATCAGCGGTTTTTGTGTTGCACCGGCAATCTTGTGACTTGCAATGGTGTCACGCTCTGCGCACGATAACATGATGTTACGGCTTGCTTTTGCTTCGATCATTTCGGTCTTGCCTGTTGCTGCACAGGCCTGTGATACCGCGTTAATTTTAACGATCGATGTCTCCAATTCCATCGACCCGGCCGAATACCGGCTGCAGACCGATGGCCTAGCCGATGCCTTGCGTGATCCGGAAATTGTGGAAACCATGGTGGCGGGGCAAAACTATCTGGCCGTTGTCCAATGGTCCGGACAGGACAAGCAAACCGTCTCGATCCCGTGGACACAGATGCGCACCGCGCTGGATGTTGAAGGCTTTGCACAAAAGGCCCGCCTGATGGAACGCGCCTTCGTGCTTTCCGATACCGCGCCTGCCGAGGCAATTTATTTTTCCCTGGGCCTTTTTGACGACGTGGCCGAGTGTGAGCGCATGGTCATTGATGTTTCGGGCGACGGCACCCCCAATGGCGGCACCGATACGCGCGCCGCGCGCACTGCGGCAGAACGCGCTGGCGTGACCATCAATGGGATTGCAATTGAATCGATGGGGCTTGCGATCACAAACTTTTTCCGGGGCTCGGTCATCACCCGCAACGGCTTTGTGATGACCGCCCGCACCCATCGCGAATATCCGCAAACCATACGCGCCAAAATCCTGCGCGAGATCAGCCGTATTCTGGGCTAGGGTTGCAAAGGTTTTACAATACGCGGGTCTGGTGATGCGCCCAATACATAGCCGCAGGAAAGAACCTCTGCCATGACATCCGATCTGGTTCGCGTCTTTGGCCGTATCGGGCTGCTGTCCTTTGGTGGTCCGGCTGCTCAGATCGCGCTGATGCACGAGGAGCTGGTGGAAAAGCGCGACTGGCTGACAGAAGAACAGTTCCTGCGCGCCCTCTCGTTTTGCATGCTGTTGCCGGGGCCGGAGGCCATGCAACTGGCCACCTATGCGGGCTGGAAGCGGCAGGGTGTCATCGGCGGATTGGTCGGCGGTGGCCTGTTTGTGTTGCCCGGTGCGCTGGTGATTATGGTGCTGGCATTGGCCTATGGCGCATTTGGCAACCTGCCCGTGGTGCAGGCGCTCTTTCTGGGTGTAAAGGCGACGGTGGTGGTGATCGTTCTGGAGGCGCTGATCAAGATCGCCAGACGGGCATTGCGCAAGCCTGCCCATCTGGGACTGGCCGCCTGCGCATTTGTCGCGCTGTTCTTTTTTGCCCTGCCCTTTCCTTTGGTCATTCTTGTGGCAGGCCTTTTCGGCGCCCTGGCCCGACCCGGCGCCATCGTGCCATCCGCGGTCGGGTCAGGCACCTTGCGGCGCAGCCTAGCGGTATGCCTGATCGGGGGGCTGATCTGGGCGGCACCTTTCGGGCTCATCGCCGCAACAGGTAGCAGCTTTCTGTTGGATATCGCGATATTTTTCTCAACCCTCGCGGTTGTCACCTTTGGCGGCGCATACGCAGTGCTGGCCTATATGACACAAGAGGTAGTCGTCTCATATGGTTGGCTGACAACCGCGCAGATGATGGATGCGCTGGGCTTGGCCGAGACGACACCCGGCCCGCTTATTCTGGTCACGCAGTTTGTCGGTATGATTGCAGGAATGGCCGAGGGCGGCGCGACCATGGCGCTGCTGGCAGGGGCGCTGACGCTTTGGGTTACCTTCGTGCCCTGTTTCATCTGGATTTTCGCGGGCGCGCCGTTGATCGACTGGCTTGACGGACGGCCCCGCCTGCGGGGGGCGCTGGCCGCGATCACCGCGGCAGTGGTCGGTGTCATTGCCAACCTGTCCCTCTGGTTCGCCCTGCATGTCTTCTTTGGTGAGGTCAGCACTATCGCATTCGGACCTTTGCAAACGCTCCAGCCCCATCTTGGCACGCTCCAGCCGCTTGTGATCGGTCTTGCGGGGGCCTCTGCTGCGCTTCTACTTTGGCGGCAATGGCCACTGCCACTTGTCCTGCTTATTTCTGCGGCACTGAGCCTTGGTTTCTCTGCGACAACCGGTTTGATCTGATCCCCCCCTTTCAACCGGCATCGAATCCCTTATGGTAGAGCCACGACATGGGGAGAACCGCACCGTGAGCACCACGATCGACTATGGCAACTTGATGCATCGGGCCATGCGCGGGCTTATTCAGGAAGTCCTGACAGATGTGCAGAAAGACGGGCTTCCCGGGCAGCACCACTTTTTTGTCACCTTCGACACAATGCACCCTGACGTCGAAATCGCCGATTGGCTTTCTGACCGCTATCCCGGCGAAATGACCGTTGTCATCCAGCACTGGTTCGACAATCTGGACGTGACGAACGAAGGGTTCACCATCACGCTGAATTTCGGCGACAATCCCGAAACCCTCTATATTCCTTACGATGCGATCAAGACATTCGTCGACCCTTCTGTCGAATTCGGCCTGCGCTTTGAGACCCAGGACGATGACGACGACCCATCCGACGATCCGGTCGAAGAGGCCCCGATGGATGAAATGGTCGAACCCGACGAAGGCAACGACGCCCCCAAAGAGGCCGAGGTCGTCAGCCTTGACCAGTTTCGCAAGTAAACCCGCGCTCTGAGCCTCTTTGCGATATTGCGAAAAAGGCCCCCGCTGCCTATAGGTCAATCTGACTTAGCCACAGGGGACAACCATGACCGATACACGTACAGAAACCGACAGCTTTGGCCCGCTCGAGGTCCCCAGCGACCGCTATTGGGGCGCCCAGACACAGCGCTCGATCATGAATTTCCCGATCGGCTGGGAAAAGCAACCGGTGGCGATTGTACGCGGTCTTGGCGTGATCAAACAGGCCTGCGCCATGGCCAACAAAGAACGCGGCAAACTGGACGCCACCCGCGCCGATGCGATCATCGCCGCCGCCGCCGAAGTGGTGGCAGGCAAGCTGGATGATCATTTTCCGCTGGTGGTCTGGCAGACCGGGTCCGGGACACAGTCAAACATGAACGCCAACGAGGTGATCTCCAATCGCGCGATCGAGCTGCTTGGCGGGGTGATCGGCTCCAAGGATCCAGTTCACCCCAATGATCACTGCAACATGGGGCAGTCCTCAAACGATACATTCCCCACAGCCATGCATATTGCCGTTGCGATGACGGCCCGTGATGTGCTCTTGCCCGGTCTGGAGAAGCTTCATGCGGCCCTTGCGGCAAAGCAGGCCGAATTCGACGATATCATCAAGATCGGGCGCACCCACACGATGGACGCAACCCCGCTGACTCTCGGGCAGGAGTTCTCGGGCTACACCCATCAGGTCGCCATGGGCATCCGCCGGATCAAGGCGGCCTTGCCCGCGATCTATGAATTGGCCCAAGGCGGCACCGCTGTCGGCACTGGTCTGAACACGCCAAAGGGCTGGGGCGAAACTGTGGCTGCCAACATGGCCGAAATCACCGGCCTGCCCTTTGTCACAGCACCCAACAAATTCGAAGCCTTGGCCGCCCATGACGCGCTAGTCGAAATGTCCGGCGCACTGAAAACCGTCGCCGCCAGCCTTTACAAGATCGCCTGCGACATCCGCATGCTCGGCTCTGGCCCCCGCTGCGGTCTTGGTGAATTGATGTTGCCTGAAAACGAACCCGGCTCCTCGATCATGCCCGGCAAAGTGAACCCGACGCAGGTCGAGGCGATGACACAAGTCTGTGCGCATGTCATGGGCAATGACGCCGCCGTGGGCTTTGCCGGCTCTCAGGGGCATTTCGAGCTGAATGTCATGAAGCCAATGATGGCTTATAACGTGCTGCAATCCATGCAGCTTTTGGGGGATGTATGCGTCACCTTCACCGATAACTGCGTTGCAGGCATCCGTGCCGACCGGACACGGATCGAAAAACTGATGCGGGAATCGCTGATGCTGGTGACTGCTCTCGCCCCGACCATCGGCTATGACAACGCCACGACCGTCGCCAAGACCGCGCACAAGAACGGCACGACCCTCAAGGAAGAGGCGATCAAGCTGGGCTTTGTGGATGATGCGACCTTTGACAAGGTTGTGCGCCCTGAGGATATGATCGGACCCAAATGAAGCCGATCAACCTCAACAAGGTGCGCAAAGCCAACGCACGCGCCGAGGCCAAGGCCAGAGCGGATGAGAATGCCATCCGCTTTGGTCGCACAAAAGCTGAAAAGGTGCTTGATGCCACGCGGGCAGAACAAGCCAGCAATAGGCTTGCACAACTCAAGTTCGACGACGAATGACACCGCATCGCCGCCCCGTCAAACGGTCGTTGACCCTCCGGGGGCACCGCACGAGCGTTTCACTTGAAGATATCTTTTGGGATACGTTCCGCGCAATCGCCGAAGAAGACGGTGAAACCATCAACGGGCTTGCTGCCAAAATAGATGAAGCCCGAGGTGATCTCGGGCTTGCGTCTGCAATACGGATTTTCGTGTTGGAACGCGCCTTGGCGAAAAATCACTTCTTGGAATAAAGCGCGCCGCGCAAACTGGACATCTGCACGCTGGCGTCAATCTCGGTTTCGCTCAACTTGGCAGGCTTTGCAGCACGTGCCGTGCGCGCCTGCTTGTCAAAAAGCTTTGCGATGTCAGAACCACCCAGCTGCTTCTTGGCTGCCGGACGCGCAACCTTTTCGTCAGCTTTCCGTTTAAAGAGCCCTGTAAGGCCTTTTCTTGAAGAACCTGGAAGCGAAATTGTCATGTGACGGTGGCCCCCCTAACTAGCCAAATAAAAACATTAATATTCATATGACACAAATCAGGCAGCCGTGCAATTCTGCCATTTTTAGTTTAACGCGGCTCTTTCGACATAAGTCATTGTTATATAAGTTCCTTTATAAGCGAATGTCGAAAATTTTACAAATGAACCGGCCACATTTACGTTTCTGAATGCCACCTTTTCATTCGCAAAAGCCCGCTTTGTGAGCGTTTTCGAAACAGAATCACACTAGCGCCGCTCGATTCGCAGCCAGATGCCATCTTTCGAGCGCACAGTGAGGTGGGCCACGGGCACCGGATCACGGCCATCTACGCATGAAAACGCATAGGTTTTCAGCAGCGTTGTCAGGATCATCACCCCCTCGATCATCGCAAACCCAGCACCGGAACAGATGCGCGGCCCCCCCGAGAACGGCAGATACGCATCCCGCGCGCAAGACCTGCCTTTTTCGGTCGCCCAGCGTGCAGGGTCAAACGCATCGGGATTGTCCCACAGACGCTCATGCCTGTGCAGATGCCACGGCGAAAGTACCACCTGCGCGCCAGGTGCCACACTACGCCCGCGCAAAGTTTCGGGGCGCGTTGTTTCACGGACCATCATGGGTACAGGCGGATAAAGCCTGAGCGTTTCGCGGAACACATCGCGAGTCTGTTTCAGATCGGACAGATCATTGAAGGCACCGCTGAACGAAGCTGCCTCTTGCGCCAGAGCCGACTGCCACAAGGGATGAGTTGCCAGCAGATAAAGCGCCCAAGCCAGCGCCGATGCGCTGGTTTCATGTCCGGCAAGAAAGAAAATCGCGACCTGATCGACCATTTCGTCCAGCGTGAAGGTCTGCCCTGTCATCGGGTCTTTGGTCGTGAGTATTTTTGTGGCCAGATCATCGGGGGCCTGACCAGAAGCGATCAGCGCCAGCCGCTCTTTGGTCAGTTTGGTGATCAGCCTGCGGATCTGGCGCGCCGTTTGCCGTGTCTCCCCCCGAAAAAACCGCGGCATCCATGCAGGCCCACGGATAAAGGCGGCAAGGTTCACGATCGGCTGCGTGCGTTGATAGGCCCGAAAGCTCTCAAAGACTTCCTGGGCGGTCTCGTCTTCGATCGGAATGGAAAACAAGGTACGAAAAATCACATCCGCCGCAATATGGCTTGTGACCGCCTCGCATTCTTGCGGCGTTCCGTCCGCCCGGGCAGCAAGGCGTGCCGCACCCGCTTTGGCGGCGTCGCAGATCCCCGGAAAGGTGTCGCGCAGCCGACCACCGGCAAAGGCCGGATCAATGATCCGGCGCTGCCGTTCCCAGTCTGCCCCGTTGGTTAAGAAGACACTGTTGCCCAACAAGGGGCGCAGCCCTGCACCGACCCGCTCCGACTTGGGAAAAGCCTGGGGCTGACGTACCAAGACCTCTTTGATCAGATCGGGATCATTTACCAGATAACTGCGGAAAAAAGGCGTGCGAAACTCGGCCATCCATGCGCGGTACAATCTGGCCGGCTGAGCCGACAGAATATCGTTGCGAAAAAGGCGCATGTAGCGCCAGAGCGATACGTTGTCAGGCCGTGACGGGGGCTTGGGCGGACGGGGCGTCATGGTGCAATCGATGTGAATTTCGACACCGGTACGTCAATCCGTGACCCCGATGGTAGCCGTCCTGCATAGCGATCGACCAGCAACGCAGGCCCGGCTGTGATCTGGAAATAGTCATAGTCCCGAGGCTGATCAAAGGCACATAGATACTGGAAATGCAGGCGGAAAAAGCGCCAGCGCAGGGCTTTCCAGCGCGCGGGTGACAGGCTTTGCGTAAAAGCCGCCGAGATGACAAGTGGCCATCGTTTGTTTTCTGGAGCAACACCCGAAACAGCCACAGGATCACAAAGTGCAAAACAGCATCCGTCACCGGGGGCCGAGACATCGACCCATGTGATGTCCTCGCGCGTTGCGAGATATGCCAGATCACGGCGCAAACGCTGGGCGCGCGGCAGGAATGACACCATCGGTACAACCTGCCCCAGCGACAAGAAGGCCAGTCTTGGGCCATCCGCGTGGACATGGCCTGCGCGCAGCAAGTCCGCAATGATCGACACCGCAATATGCGCGCCGGACGAATGGCCGACAATCAGCACTTCATCGACATCTTCTGCCAACGCCGCAGCGATCCGCGCCTCGAAGGTTTTCATCCGCGTTTCGAGTTCCGGCGGGTTCTCTCCGCGGCGCAGGGCCGAAAAGGCATAGTCATGCATCAGATAGTAGGCAAAAAGCCTGTTGTCGCGTCCCTTGAACCAGCGCAAGAGGGCGACCGTCACCGCGATCAGCGCAGCCCAGCCAATGGCCCATGCGGCCCAGCCAACCGTATCATGGACATTGCCTTGGGTGATGCCGATCACCCCCGGCGCTGCCATCAACAGGCTCTGGACCCCTCGCCCGACCAATGCACCCGCGCCAAGGGCAAAGCCCAGTTGAGCCAAAAGCATCACGACAGGATAGAGAGCTGCGATCACTGGCCCTTTGCGCATCCACATCAGGCGACGCAAGGTGCCGGAACTGATATAAAGCCACGACGTCCGCACCAGCTGCACATAGGTCGCCAGAACCGACTGCGCCATACTGTCCCGCACGATATCGGCCCAGACCAGCACATCGACCTGCGACATCACCGCATGACCGTCCATGCGCGCACCGACGGTCCAGCGGAAAGTCTCGGCCGACGGATCGGCCTTCACGCCAATCTCATAGCCGCTGATTTTGGCCTGCGCGGCACCCTCGGTCCGGTATAGTTCGCGGTAGCGCCGTGGTGGCATCGGGTCATAGCCGGGGATGTGGAACACCCGTCGTTTTGCGACCTGCCTTGAAGCTGCGTTCATCACCGTCCCTTGCTGATGCCTGGACGCAGGCTAACCGATTAAAGCAAGCGCTGGAAACCGCTCAAGCAGCCAATAGCTGAATGCGGCAAACTGACCGGTCATCATCATCAGGCCAACAGTCCACAAGAGCAGACCTGACACCTTTTCAATCCGGTCCATATGCCGCTTCATCCACCCCATAACCCCCTTGAGGCGCGGAAAGAAGGCGGCCACCAACAAGAAGGGAATACCAAGCCCAAGCGCGTAGACTGCGAGCAGGACAGTCCCGCGGGACACATCCGCCTCAGAGGCCGCAAGGCTGAGGATTGCGCCAAGGATAGGACCAAGGCAGGGCGTCCAGCCAAAGGCAAAGGCAAGCCCCAACAGATAGGCGCCGAAAGCCGACCCGCCCTTGTCCCCTGCGTCGACACGCAATTCGCGGTCAAGAAAACCAAGACGGAACACACCCACGAAATGCGCGCCCAGCACCATGATCAACGCACCGGCGACGACCACGAACCAGTCCTGCACCTGCAACAGCATTCGCCCCATTGTCGAAAACGCCAGACCGAGCAGAAGGAAAATCGTTGAAAGTCCCAGAACAAAGAAGACAGCTGACATGAACACGCGTTTGCGCGCCTGCGTCGTCTCTTCCATCTCGCTAACGGATACCCCGCCCATGTAGGCAAGGTAAGGCGGCACAACCGGCAGGACACAGGGGCTCAGAAACGACAGGATACCCGCCAACATCGCAACCAGCATCGCAGGCAGAAGCGCGGCATCAAAAATCAGGGCGGTGTCAAGCATCTAGGTCTTCCTTTGCAGCATATCTATGCCAGAGGAACAGATAGGTCACGGGCCAATGTGTCACAACTTGGTGGACAAAATGAAACATCCCACTTAGGTCGCTGCCATGACCTATGATGCCGAACTTGATGCCAAAGGGTTGCTCTGCCCCCTGCCCGTGCTGAAGGCACGCAAACGCTTGCAGGCGCTGGCTTCAGGGCAAGTGTTGCGCGTTCTGGCCGATGATCCGGCAGCGGTGATCGACGTCCCGCATTTCTGCACCGAAGCGGGACACCACCTGCTGCACACCGAAGAGACAGCCGAGGGGCAGCTTTATTTCATCAAGAAGGCCTGATCGAGGATCGCGTCAAAGCTTGCGTCACCGGTAAACCCGAGTGATTGCGCAAGGCTTGTATCAAAGAGCGTCGGCCATGTGCCGACAATATCGATGACCCGCTGGTCCGGCTTCATTTCAATCAGATCGGCCGTGCCATCGCCCGCACGCGCCCGCAAGGCAGCCATCATAGTCAGGACCTGCACCCGCAGACCGGGGGCATTGACCGCGCCGAAATCCGGCCACGCGAACGACGACACCGAAGGCGCATGCCACAATGCCCCGACAGCCGCATCAGGGGACGCCACCCAAAGCGCCATTTCAGGGTCAACCGGACAGATGGCGGGAACCCCGCTCAGCGGCTCACGGATAATCGACGACGCGAAAGAGGACGCTGCGGCGTTGGGCTTGCCCGGACGCACCGTGATGGTCGGTAAACGTATGGTGCGGGCGTCCGCCCAGCCGCGCCTGCGGTAATCGGCCATCAGCAGTTCGGCAATCGCCTTGGTCACACCATAGGTGTTTTGCGGCTGGATCTGGGTGTCTTCGGTCAGCGGCTCTTGTGGTTGTCCGCCATAGACCGCCAACGACGATGTGCCGATCACCGGAATGCCGTGACGCACCGCCTTCGCGGCCTCCAGCACTGCCATCGTGCCGTCCACATTGACCCGCATCGCAAGATCAAAATCTTCTTCGGCCTGTCCGCTGACCACAGCGGCAAGGTGATAGATCAGGGCCACATCATCAGGCATCGCGCTACGCACCGCCTGCGCATCGGCAATATCAAGCGCGGTGAACTGCGCGTTCGGGACGGCCGGCACCGGCGTGCCGGGACGGTCCCACAGATGAATATCCGGAGCGTCAAGATGCTGCCCGTCGGGCAGACCTATGCCTTGCGCGGCGATCCGCCTGGCAAGGGCCGCGCCTAAAAAGCCGCAGCCCCCGGTAATGACAACAGAGTTCATGACTAGCGCCCGAGCGACCACCAGCCCTTGCGTTTGGGCTTGTCCTCTGCGGGTTCAGCCTCTGCGGCGGGTGCCGGTTCAGGTGCCACTTCTGTTGCGGCAGGTGCTTCGGCCACCACTTCTGCCACAGCCGCAGCCGGTTCTGCTGGCGCAGCGTCGGCTTTCGGCTTGGCGCGGCTCCGGCGTTTGGGCTTCGGTTTTTCCTCGGCTACCGGTGATTCAGCCTCAACCGCAGGTGCTTCAACCGCAGCGACGGCCGTTTCTTCAACCGGCTCTGCCTTCTTGCGACGGGTCCGCTTTTTGGGTGCAGGCTTCTCGGCCGCAGTCGCTTCTGCTGGGACCTCCTCGGCGGGTGCCGCCTCGGCTGCATCCTCAACGACAGGCTCAGGCTTTTTGCGGCGGCTGCGTGTGCGCTTGGGCTTCTCCTCGGGCGCGGGCGCGTCCTGAGGCGCTTCGGCGGTGACGTCCGGCTGTGCGTCTTCGGCGACTGTTTCGGCAGCGACGTCAGCGGTGTCAGACGGCTGCTGGTTCTGTGTCTCGCCGTTGTTGCCACCACCGCGGCGACGGCGCCGCCGACGGCGCTTGCGCTTGGGGCGATCCTCGGCGTCGCCATTATCCGTGGTGGCATCCTCGGATGCATCCGCGTCAACGATGATACCCGCGTTCTCGTCCGCGTCTTCTTCCATCATCACAGCAGAACTGACAAATGGGGCCGCTTCGGGTACCGCGCGTGTCGCAGTTTTGAATTTCTCGATGGCGTAGTCCGGTGACACAAGCGCAGGATCGCATTCGATCCGCACCGACATGCCATAGCGTGCTTCGATATCGGCAATATGTTCGCGCTTGGCGTTCATGAGGAAGTTGGCAATCGAAATCGGCGCTTTGACCAGCACCTCTTTGGACCGGCCGCGCACACCTTCTTCTTCCAGACTGCGCAGGATCGACAAGGCCACATTGTCATCAGACCGCAAAAGCCCTGTCCCATGACAATGCGGACACATCTGCGTTGTGGCCTCAAGCATGCCGGGACGCAAACGCTGGCGCGACATTTCCATCAGGCCAAAGCCGGAAATCCGGCCCACCTGAATC
>CAZTKF010000094.1:0-10899 GCA_964614205.1 uncultured Loktanella sp.
GACGCCGCTTCGGGCGCAGCCCCTTGGTCTTCAATCCGCAAGGTGAGGTTCACCTCTTCACCGAGAATGGCAAATGCTGGTGCATTCTCGACAATCAACCGGCGGTCCCAGTCATCCGGTTGCCCGGTCAGCAGCGTGTGCAACGGCGCCGGCAGGTTGGGCGCGCGCGCGATGTCATGTAGCCGCCCGTCGGTGACGAGAATGATGCCCGCGATGCGCGCCTGCGGCTCTTCGGCCAAAGCTTCGGACAGGGCCGTCATCAAGGTGGTACCAAGATCGCCTTCCCCGTCACCGAGTGTGACACTCCGCAGCTCGGTATTCGGCTGGCGTTCAATCTCGGCTTGGATATTTGCGATGGCCGCCGCATTTTGTGATGGACGTTCCCCGATGCGCTGGCTGGCGCTTTCATCGACCACCATGATCACGATATCGCTCAGTGGTTCGCGGTCTTCCTGTTGGATGCTGGGGTTTGCGATGGCCGCAAGCAGGGCCAGTCCGGCAAGGCCGCGCAGCCACCAGCCAGGCAACCGCCGCCACAGCGCAAGGATCAGGGCAAGCAGTGCCAGTGCTGCAACACCATAAAGCAGCACAAGCGGGATCAGCGGATCAAGGATGAGTGTGCCTGTCATATCACTGCCCCAACCGGTCCAGCAGATCCGGCACATGAACCTGATCCGACTTATAGTTGCCTGTTAGAACATGCATGATGACGTTCACACCGAACCGCAGCGCGATCTCGCGTTGGCGTTCACCCGACATGCCGCGCCCGACAGGAAACATGCGCCGACCGTTGCCATCCACAGCCCAGGCCCGGGCCCAGTCATTGCCGCCAATAATCACGGGGGTCACACCATCATTGAGATTGCGGAAAGGCATCCCTTCGATCTGTTCAGCGTTGATCGGGGCTGCTTCGACCCAGACATCGCGACTGGCATAGCGGCCGGGGAAGTCTTGCAACAAATAGAATGTCCGGGTCAGAACATGGTCAGGCGGGATTCGTTCGATCCCCGGAATATCAAGGGACCGTGCAATTGCCTGCAGCCTTTGTCCTTCGGGCGAGCCGGAACCAAAACGGGCGGTGTCCGCGTCCCGTGTATCGAACATGATCATTCCGCCCGTCCGTAGATAGCGGTTCAACTTCGCGTAGGCGTCGCGGCTGGGCAACGGCTGGTCCGCCGTTACAGGCCAGTAAAGGAACGGGAAAAAGGCCAGCTCGTCACTCTCGATATTCACGCCGATGGGGGCTGCGGGTTCGATAGAGGTGCGCCGGAAGAGTGTTTGCGACAGACCCAACAGGCCGGCTGCCGCGATCTCGTCTGTTTCGGAGTCGCCGGTCAGGACATGGGCCAAAACAACCTCTGATGTGGCGCGCAGTGCGAAATCTTCCGCAGACTGTGCCTGCGCCTCGGGTGGCCAGAAAAGAAGAATGGCAAACGCAGCGGCCACGTCGGCGCGCGGACCCTTCAGCCTGCCGCCAATGGCCAGCGAAGCAATCACATCAATCAGCAAAAGCAGAAGGGTGGCGCTCAATAGCCAGCCTTTGAGCGCAGTTTCACGGACAACCGCCATCCCCTCAATTGCAATGCGGGCGGGCCATTGCGCGACATTCAGCACTGTATCTTCTCCGATGACGTTGATGGCAAGTTGGCGGTCGCTGCCCGTATAAAGACCGGGCAACAGGGCGGGTCCGGGGGTACCTTCTGCGAGCAACTCGCCTGCGACACCGGGCAGTGCGCTGCCGTCATCAAGCCTTCCAAAGGCATCCAGTACCTTATTGGGAAGCCAGGTCGTGCCCGCCAGTTCCGTCGCATCAGGGTTCGCGGGGCGTGTCGATACGGCCAGACGTTCAAGCATTTGCACAAAAAGGCCGGACAAAGGCAGGGTCGACCATTCGGCGTTTGCAGTCACATGAACCAGCACAACCTGCCCTTCGCCAAGCAGATTGCGCGTCACCAGCGGTGTGCCATCGGTCAGCTGCGCGATGACGCGGTCAGCCAGTGTCGGGTCGGGTTGCGCCATCACCTGACTAGTGACTGTCACATCATCAGGAACGGGCAGGCCAAAGAAGGGGCTGTCTTCTTCGAACGGTGCCAGCGTCTTGGGTTCGCCCCAACTCATTGCGCCGCCGACGGAACGCCCGCCAGAGCGCAGACGCACGGGCAAGAGAGGGTCGGTTTCGTTGCGGCCCCGATCTGACGCGGCAAGGCGCGGTCCTGCAAAGCGCAAGAGCATGCCACCGTTTTCCACCCAGTCCTGCACCGCGACAGCCTCGGTCCCCGCTAGATTGGCGACATCGGCCAGTATGATCACATCGGGGTTCGCCAGCAGGATGTCATCCAGTGTCCCGTCAATGATGTCTGCGGTCGGCTCGAGCGCTTCGCGCAGATAGAACAGAGGCGAAAGCAACTCCAGCCCTTCGCGGTCGTCGCGTCCTGCAATAAGTGCCACCTCGCGCCTTTTCAGTGCATCGTCGGTCAGAGTCACGGCACCGGCTGATCGTCTGCCCGGGACCTCAAAGCGGGTGATCCGGTTGCGCAGTTCAGGGGGCAGCACCATGGCGGTTTCGGCAACGGGCTCTCCTGCCGCGAAACGCAGGGGAACGGTGGCCAACTGCCGTTCGACACCGGCAGGATCAAGGCCGACGGCGGTAATCTCGGTCTCGAGCGGGTTTCCGACCGGGGAACGGGTCGCAGAAACGATGACTTCGCCGTTTTCAAAACGCGCGGGCCGAATGCCGACGGTTTGCCGTGGTGTCTGAAAGACTGTCACATTTCCGCGATTTTCCAGCGCCGCCAGCAGGTCTCCGCGTCCGGACCAATCCAGACCGTCCGAAATCCAATAGGTTTCGAAGTTTCCGCTGACGTCTTCGAACCATGCCGCAGGATCAACGGGTTGCCATGGGCGCGGCTGGATGCTGGGCAAGCGGTTCCGCCAGTCGCCGGGGGCGGCAAAGGGCAGATCACCGACAGGCAGGTCGTTGAGACTGATCACCGCAGTGCGCCGGTCGGCCAAGGCCGCTTCTGTCAGAAGGGTGTCCACACGGTCCATCCTTGCCTGCCAACTGGGCGCACCAGCCCAAGACCCATCAAGCAGGATGACAAGGTCTCCGGACCCGTCACGCGCGCTTTGCGGATTCAGGACGGGGCCGGCAAAGCCGATAATCGCGGCCGCGACGGCGAGGATGCGCAGCAGCAACAACCACCAGGGCGTGCGGTCGGTCTGGTTTTCGTCGTCAGTCAGGCCCAAGAGCAGGGCCACACCCGGAAAACGCCGCCGGATAGGGGCGGGGGGCACTGCGCGCAGCAAGATCCACAGGATCGGCAGGGCGATCAGTCCAAGCAGCAACCAGGGTGCGGCAAAACCTATGGGACCAATCGACCACATCAGGCGTGATGCTCCAGCGCGCCATAGAGCCAGAGCAGGGCGTTCGTGGCACTTTCGCCAGTGTGGTGCGTCTGGAATTGCCAACCTGTGATGCGCGCAAGATGTTGCAGGCGATCTTTACGTTCGGCAAGGCGGTCAAGATAGCGCTGTTTCAGGTCGCCTGCCTTAAGGGTCTCATGCTGCAGCGCGCCCGACATGCTCTGGAAAATCGTGCGACCATCAAAGGGGAAGGCCTCCTCTTGCGGATCAAGGACCTGCAGCATCGCGCCACCGACACCGCGATCGGCTGCACGCAACAACGCCTCTTCTATGGGTTTGATGTCGCCCAGAAAATCGCTGATGAAAAACGCACGCGAGTGGGGCAGCATCCCCTGCGATTCGGGCGCGCCATAGTCTGTGTCGTCGGTCTGTGACAAAAGCTGCGCCATTTGCATCAATTGCGCCTCTCCGCGGCGGGGGGGCAGGCGCAGGCCGGTCAGGCCGACCCGTTCGCCGCCACGGATCAGCAAGATCGCGCAGGCAAGGCCCAGCGTACGGGCGCGTTGTCCCTTGGTCGGCAGGTTGTCATCGGAAACAAAAGACATCGATGCCGCCTGATCGACCCAGAGAATGATTGACTGGGCGATCTGCCATTCCTTGTCCTGCACGAAATTGGCATCCGAGCGCGCGGACCGCCGCCAGTCGATGCTGCGCGCTTCGTCATGCGGCTGGGCGGGACGGTACTGCCAGAATGTGTCGCCTGTGCCTGCGCGCCTGCGTCCGTGTTCGCCCAGCAGCACCGCGCTCGCCAAATGCTCTGCCTCTGCCAGAAGCGGGGGCAGCGGGGCGGCAAGCGCCTCGGCGTCGGACCTGAGGGTAAGGGGGTTGGTCATGCAGCGCTGGCCACGTTTGTGATCTGGTCGGCAACGGTGTTGATGACGTGATGGATGCTTTCGCCGCGTGCGCGTGCCGCGAATGACAGCGCCATGCGGTGTTCGAGAACAGGAACGGCCATTGCGCGCACATCTTCGGCGGAGGGCGCAAGGCGGCCTTCCAGCAAAGCCTGTGCACGGACAGTCAGCATCAAGGCCTGAGCCGCCCGCGGCCCCGGACCCCAACTGACGTTCTGTCGGACAATTTCGGGCGCGTTCTGGTCCCCGGGGCGGCAAGCGCGCACAAGATCAAGGATCATCTCGACGATGTTGTCGCCCACAGGCATCCGGCGCAGGAGGGTCTGCGCGTCCAGCAACTCTTGTGCAGTGAAGACCGCCTTTGATTCAGCGTCCTCGACACCTGTCGTCGCGATCAGAATGTCTTTTTCGGTGTCCCGGTCGGGATAGGGGACGTCAATCTGAACAAGAAAACGGTCAAGCTGCGCTTCGGGCAGGGGGTAGGTGCCTTCTTGTTCAATCGGGTTTTGTGTGGCCAGAACATGGAACGGCACACCAAGTGCGCGATGTTCGCCCGCGATCGTAACCTCTTTTTCCTGCATGGCTTGCAGGAGGGCCGATTGGGTCCGCGGTGATGCGCGGTTGATCTCGTCTGCCATCAGCAACTGACAAAAAACCGGTCCTTCGATGAAGCGGAATTTACGCCGGCCATCATCCGTTGTCTCAAGGACTTCTGACCCGAGAATATCAGCAGGCATCAGGTCGGGGGTAAACTGGATGCGGTTGCCTTTCAGCCCCATCACTGTTGAAAGCGTATCGACGAGCCGGGTTTTGCCCAAGCCGGGCAGGCCGATCAAAACTGCATGGCCACCACAGATCAACGCGCTGAGCGTCAGATCCACAACGCGTGGCTGGCCGATAAAGCGGGCCGAGATGCTGGCCCGCGCCTCTGCCAGTTTTGCGCCCAGATTTTCGATCTGAACGACGAGATCGGCGTTGTTGGCCATGACATTCCTCCGGTTGAACTATATCTTGTATCACAACAGATAATCCCATCTCACCCAATGGCAAAAACAATGACCACACAAAAGATTGTGAAACCGTCGGCAGAAAGCATCGCCAAGAGCGCACGTGCCGCGCAAAAAGGCGGTTTGCCACCGGTCCATTTGTGGAATCCGCCCCACTGCGGCGTGATCGACATGCGGATCGCCCGCGACGGGACTTGGTTCTATATGGGAACCCCCATTGGGCGTGCCGAACTGGTGAAACTGTTTTCCACTATTTTGCGCAAAGACGGCGATGACTACGTGCTTGTCACCCCGGTCGAGAAGGTCGGGATAACTGTCGATGATGCGCCTTTCGTCGCCGTCGATTTCAATCCGCGCGGTGACGGGCTCGAATTCGAAACCAATGTTGGCGACCATATGGTCGCAGGGCCCGATCATCCGATCCGCGTCGTGCGCGACCCCGACACCGGTGAACCCTCGCCTTATGTTCTTGTTCGTGCCAATCTTGAGGCGCTGATCGATCGCAAGTCATTTTATCGACTGGTCGAGATTGGCGAGCATGCAAGTCACGACGGTCAACAGTGGTTTGGTGTCCGGTCTATGGGTATGTTCTTTCCCATCATTCCTTCAGCGGAACTGGTCTAAAGAGACCCGTTGCTGCCCCAAAGGAACAGGACGAAACCCCACAGGACCCCTGCTGCAATCATCCCCAGTCCGATCCAGACGAGAACGGGCCATTCGTTCGTGATACCCCATCCAGTCAATGCGCCGCCGCCCCCGATCAGGATAATCGGCATCAATAGCGCCATGATAAAGCTGATCAAGCGTCTCATCCCTGTCTCCGCATCAAGCCGTTCTGACAAAGGTGGTTAAGCGATCAGCGTTCAACTTGCAAAACCTATTCAAATTGCGTCTGCTACGGTTCGTGGGTGCAAACGAAGTACAGGGACCCTGAATGCCGAAATTCTGCGCCAATCTGACTTGGCTTTTCACTGAACTGCCCTTTCTGGAGCGGTTTATGGCCGCAAAAGAAGCCGGCTTTGATGCTGTCGAGGTGCTCTTTCCCTATGACGTAAACGCCCAAGATATCGTGGCCGAACTTGCCAGGCACGAATTGCAGATGGCGCTGATCAACTGCCCGCCGCCGAACTACACAGGTGGGCCGCAGGGTTTTGCCGCCATTCCCGGGCTGGAAGAGCGGTTCAGAAAAGACTTCAGGCGCGCCCTGCGCTATGCGCAGACGCTACGTGCCACGCACTTGCATATCATGTCGGGCGTGGCCGAAGGTCCTGCGGCAAAAGAGACTTTTGTGAACAATCTGCGCTGGGCGGCGGCGGAAGCGCCAGACCAAAGCCTGACCGTCGAACCGATCAACAACGAGACCATGCCGGGCTATTTTCTGAATGATTTCGATCTGGGCCGCGAGATCGTGACTGCGATTGACGCCCCCAACTTGCGCCTGCAATTCGACGCCTTTCACGCAGCCAAGATCACAGGCGACGTCATGGGCACATGGGACGCGATGCGCGATATCACGGCCCATGTGCAAGTTGCCCAGATGCCGGATCGGGGTGAACCGGACCAGGGGGAAATCGACTACCCGGCCTTTTTCGCCGCATTGGATGGGCAAGGATATGACGGTTGGGTCGCTGGCGAATACAAGCCACGCAAAGCGACAACAGAGGGTCTGGACTGGATTGCGGGGTCTTGACATCCGGCTGGCACTGCGCAGCGCACGAGATTGTTAGTGGCGGCTCCGGCGCAGGGACCTATGTTTCGCGGCAGGCAATAAGCGGAGCGGAAATGCACATGAAACGTCGCGGTTTTCTTGCATCGGGATTGGCGAGCTTGGCCACGCCCCTGCTGGCGCAGTCAGATACTTGGGCCACGGTCATCGGAACCGCCCGCAGCTTTGATCAGTGCCATGCGTTGATGATCCGGCAATCGGGAAAGTCTGTCGTTACCGAGGTCTTTCGCGGGCCGGGACTGAACCGTGCCGTCCCTGTCAAGTCTGTCTCGAAAACCATCGTTGCCGCCTTGACCGGGGCAGCACTGGATCGCGCCGAGCTGTCCTCTCTGGACGCGACACTGGGCGAAGTTGCTCCTTTCTTGATACCGGCAAATGCCGATCCCCGCGTCGCAGGAATTACAATTGAAAATCTGATTACGATGCAGGCCGGTTTAGAGCGTACCTCCGGTGCCAACTACGGCGGATGGGTCAGCAGCAGCAACTGGGTTGCCAATGCGCTTGGGCGACCCTTTGTCGCCGAGCCAGGCGCGCGTATGCTCTATTCGACGGGGTCATTTCACATTCTGGGCGCAGTGCTGAGCGAGGTATCGGGACAGTCCTTGCTGTCGCTGGCGCGGCGGCGGTTGGGCGACCCCTTGGGTGTCGAGATTCCGGCATGGACCCGTGACCCGCAAGGGCGCTATCTGGGCGGAAACGAAATGGCGCTGACACTTGATGCCATGGTCCGTTTTGGCGAGATGTACCGCTTGAATGGCCGGTTTGACGGGCAGCAGGTTCTGAGCGCGGATTGGGTCAGTCGGTCATTTGAAGTGCGCACCCGGTCGTTCTTTTCGGGGCTGGATTATGGCTATGGCTGGTTTCTGGGTGAGGCGGCGGGCGTGAGATATGCCTTGGCGCGGGGGTATGGTGGCCAGATTATTTGCGTGGCGCCCGATGTTGAAATGACCCTTGCGGTGACCTCGGACCCGACGCGGCCTGCGCGCAGTGGCGGCTATTTCGGGGATCTCCAAAGACTGATCGAGCAGCAGATCCTGCCGCTGGCCAAGGCGCAAGTCAGCTGAAGGCGCAAGGTGGATCATGATCCACCTTACAAGGACCGGTCACTGTGACAGGCTTTGTGCCAGCCGCATCAGTTGCACAGCCTCGGTGCGGTAGCCGAACGCATCTTCGCCACGGTTTGCATTGGCCAGTGCGATCGCCTCGTCATAGCCCCAATCGCCGAGGTAATGATCATTGCGCAGCAACTGGCCGAAGCCTGCAATTGCAGCAGCAAAACGCGCTTCGGTGCTGGCGGTGCCGCCTGCGGTGATCGGCATTTCGATCAACTGGCTCGCCGTTTCGCTGGGGGATTTGTAGCGCAGTTTAAGAAAACCCAACCCTTGGGACGCTTCCGCAACAGTGTTCGGCGCATAGCGCAATGGATCGCTGCGCCGTGCGGGGCTGCCCACAGGCGTCACTTCGTAAAGCGCCGTGACCGTGTGTCCTGCGCCAAGTTCCCCCGCATCGACCCTGTCATCGTTAAAGTCCTCGCGGCTTAGCGCGCGCGTTTCATAGCCGATCAGCCGATATTCAGCGATCTGCGCGGGGTTGAACTCAACCTGGACCTTGACGTCATTCGCTATCGCAAACAGTGCGCCGGAAAGCTGATCGACAAGCACCTTTTGTGCTTCGGACAGCGTATCGATATAGGCCGCCGTCCCGTTGCCGTTCTGCGCCAAAGCCTGCATGGTCGCGTCGTCAAGGTTGCCGCGCCCAAATCCCAAGACACTCAGATAGGTGCCGGTATCGCGTTTTGTCGCGATAAAGTCTTTGAGCGCGCCGGGATCGCTCAGACCGACATTGAAGTCACCGTCAGTCGCTAGGATCACCCTGTTGACTTCGCCGTCTGCGCGCATGGTTTCCGCAAGGTCATAAGCCTGTTCCAGCCCGCCTTGTCCATTGGTGGACCCCCCTGCGCCCAATGACTGCAACGCTTGCAGGATCGCTCTGCGCTCGGTTGCGTAAGTCGGCGCGAGGACCTGCCCTGCGCTCCCTGCATATGCGACAATCGCCACCTGATCCTCTGGCCGCAACTGGTCGAGCATCAATCGGAAAGACTGCTTGAGCAGTGGCAGTTTTGCAGGGTCCTCCATTGAACCCGACGTATCGATCAGGAACACAAGATTGAGCGGGGGACGCGCTGTGATTTCCGGCATCTGCCCTTGGAGTGCGATGTGCACCAACTGTGTGTCTGCGTTCCACGGGGTCTGAAATGTTGTGACCGTTGGCCGGAACGGGGCCTCGGCGGCGTCGGGTGTCGGGTAGTCATAGGGAAAGTAGTTGATGAGTTCTTCGATGCGCACAGCTTCTGCCGGTGGCAGTTGCCCGCGTGACAGAGAAGAGCGCACCACAGAATAGGCCGCAGTGTCCACGTCAATCGAGAACGTCGATACCGGGTCTTCCGCTGTGATCCTTGACGGATTTGCCGCAGCGTTGGCAAAGCTTTCGGTGTCCGGTGATGCCAGCACAATTGCATCGTCAACTGACGCGGGGGGGACGACGCTCCGCCGTTCGGCGGTTATTCCCGAAGCTGCCATGTCATTTATTGTAGAGGCAGTGGCGTTCGGAGCCTGCAGGCGTGCGGTGCTTGTTGCGCGCATCTCTGCCATGCCTTCTGCAACCTCGGCTTCTTCCAAGAGCGGCGCGCGCGCGCCATTGCCGATCTGGGGTAATTGCTTTGTCGTTGTCAGAGACCGGTTTGCAAAGTCGCGGTCATCTGCGGGTTGCTCCAGAGGAGTCACGCGCATCGGACTGCTTTCATCGGCACTTATGCTCGGGTTCATCACAACCTCGGGACTGTCCCCGGCAGTGGCCGCTGTCATGTCGGGCTCTGGCTGGCCGAGGGTCGCGTCAAATTCGGTCATCGTCACCTGTGGCGCTGACGGCGGGCGCAGAATGTCCTGTCCCTGAGGCGTCAAGAAAAGAAATCCGCAGGCGACCAAAGCAGTTGTTGTGGTCAGTCCACCTCTGGTGGTCATTGTGTTCAGCATCTTTTTCACTCCTGTCCAAAGGCCCTTTGGCCCGTTTGCAGAAGTGGGACGCGCGGTCTGCCGCGATCCTTGGAGATCGGCAAAGTTTTTCTTGGCAAGGGCGATGTTCTCGGCGCGCCGTGCCGCATCGGGGCGCGGTGTCGCACGGTCCATCATGGCTTTGAGGTCATTCAGGTCATCGGTCATACCATGTCCTCCTGTTCCTTGAGCGCACGAAGCGCTTTTTTCGCTTCGGATATGCGCCAGCTGACGGTGCCTTCGGATACACCCAGAACCTCGGCAGCCTGTGCATGTGTCATGTCGTCCAGTACAAGTGCCAGCGTATCGCGCAAATCCACTGGCAGCCGGTTCATGGCCGCCGTCAGCCAATCCAGCTTGGCCGTCGCCTCTTGGTTGACGACAGTGCGGTTGATTTCCCAGTCCCCCCAGCCATCCGCCGCTTTTGCATAGGTCATGCGTTTGCGGCGGCGGTCGTGGGCTGCGTTGACAGCGACACGATAGAGCCATGTCGAGACTTTGGAGCGCCTTTGATAGCTGCCCAGTTTCGCGGGTAGCGCTGCGCAAATGTCCTGTGTCAGGTCTTCAGCCTCGCTGCGTGATCCGGTGAGCCGAAAGCAGAATGCGAACAGCCGGTCGTAGTGGCGATCAAGCAGGCTCGCGAACGCCGCTCCGTCACCGGCAGCGGCTGCATCAGCAAGGTCCTCGTCGCTTGTCATCATACGCATCACGGTGGTTTGACGCAGGCGGGAGGTCAATCCTTGGTGTGGACGCACATTTTTCTAGTGCCGGGATGTATTTTGTAAGGTGGATCGCGATCCACCTTACGGTTCGGATTAGACACTGGTGCAGATGTATTTCAT
>CAZTKF010000095.1:0-10767 GCA_964614205.1 uncultured Loktanella sp.
GTAGTGCTGATGCCCTCTTTCGTGAACCTTGGTGCCTATGTCGACGAAGGCACGATGGTCGATACCTGGGCCACCGTCGGGTCCTGCGCGCAGATCGGCAAGAATGTACACCTGTCCGGCGGTGTCGGCATCGGCGGCGTACTAGAGCCAATGCAGGCCGGCCCGACGATCATCGAGGACAACTGCTTTATCGGCGCCCGCTCGGAGGTAGTTGAGGGATGCATCGTGCGCGAAGGTTCAGTCCTTGGCATGGGTGTATTCATTGGCCAGTCAACCAAGATCGTCGATCGCGAAACCGGCGAAGTCATGTACGGCGAAGTGCCCCCCTATTCGGTTGTTGTCGCAGGCTCGATGCCGTCCAAGAACAACGTCAGCCTGTACTGCGCCGTGATCGTCAAGCGGGTGGACGAGCGCACACGCTCGAAAACCGGCATTAACGAACTCTTGCGTGACTAGGTGATCATCAGCCGCCTTCTGGCCCGCAGGCGCATCGCCGCGGGCGAGCGTCCGTCCTTCAAGGCGGCGTGGCTGCCAGTACTGGCGGACACACTGATCATCGGTGTCATTCTGGCCTGGCTTTTCCTACCCGTCGTCTCGCTGACGATCATAATGGACCTCAGCCTTGTCTGGCGCATTCTTGTGCTGCTTGTGCTGATCTACGCGCCCTTGCAAATCGTGGTTATTATCTCCACGATCTGGGCGGTCCGGTCCCGCTGGGAAGAGAAAGAAACCAAATGAGCAAGAAAGACAGCCGCCAGCAGGTCTACACCCTGCTTGTCGAAGTCGGCCGCAACACGGGTGACGGGCTGCCCGAAGGTGCAACCGGTGCCGCGCTCATGTGCTATGCCAGCGGCGTGGATGAAGGGGAAGCCGTCCGCGAGACTGTGGCGATCCTCAAACAGGCCGACCTCGCGCCTCTGGATGTGTCAGGTTATGGTACGCTGGATGAACGGCTGGCCGAGGGGCATGACATTTCCGAGGATGAAAAGGCGCTGATGGTCCGCGCGTTGGAAGAAAACAGCGTGATCGTCGCACAGATGACGCCATTTTTTGACAAGGCCTAGACAGTACAAAGCAAGGCCGAGCGGAGCGGGATCAGAACCACCACAATCTGCAGTAGGGCAAAGCCTGTGAATAGCGCTGTGTTGGACCGCATGATGTTCAACAGTGCCTGACGGGCCCCGATCAGGAAGGCAAACACCGTACCCAGCAGGGCGAGCGCCACGACCATGCTTGCCTGAGCGCCCATGATCCCTGTCATGCATGCTACTCCTGAGATGCTGTTCCGTGCCGTCAGCAACAGTGCCGCAAAAGCGACTGCGGATTGCACAAGTGCCAGCAGATAAAATACAGGCGCATAAGGGACACCACGGCGGCGCCAGTACGCCAAGGTCAACCACATGAGCAGTCCGGCCAGAATGATGGCCCAAAGAGGTGCAGGTATAACGGCAACATAAAGCATAAGGAGAACCTGTGTGCGACATGACAACCCGTCAAGATTTACCTGTATGGCCTTTACCATGACGCAGGAAACCAGCTTGCGTTTGCGATTTGTCCTGGACCTGATTAAATGCACGATCAATCCCGAGCCGGAACACAACAAACACTCATGAAGCCTATTCTGCAAGACGCCCTGCCTGAAGCCCACGCAGGTGCCCCTGGTTTGCCTGGCACGATGCCGTGTGCGCCCGATGGATGGCTGCACACGGATGAGGCCTATGCGGGGCAAATGGCCCTGCGCGCGCATTTGATCGCGACCCATCCTGATGCTGTGCTTTACGAGCCCGAAATCGCCCGGGATGCCGCACAAGAGGTGCTGGAGGAAGCATTGGGTGTTCTACCGGCACTCGGGTTCGAATTATCGGGTGACACCGTAACGCGCCCGGACGGATGCCAGTTTGGCTTGAAATGGAATGCACCGCTGCATACGCTGGGCCATCTGGTGCAAGAGGATATTTGTATTCTGCAAAAGCAAGGCGCAGAACATGTCTTGACCGGCGCCGTTCTATGCTTTCCGGCCAACTGGCGACTGGCCGAGAAGCTCAACCGACCGCTCACATCGATCCACGACCCCGTTGACGAATACGATGACAATATCGCCCGCCGTGTCCAGCGTCTGTTTGACGGGGTGCGCGTTGGCAAACCGCTTTGGCGGTTCAACAAGCTCTCCTATACCAACCCCGACCTGCATCAGCCCTGTAAGCAATCTGTGACCGATAGCACGCCCTTTGTCCGGTCTGAGCGGCAATGCATTCTGCGCCTGCCCCGCACCGATGCTGTCGTTTTCACAATCCACACCTACGTTGTCGCTGGATGAATTGCATCCGCGCTTGCTTCCCTTTAGCCATGGCGCATAGGAGTTGACCCATGCCGACTGATCCCGTTGCTCTGACCGCTGATCTTGTACGCTGTCCATCTGTCACCCCCGAAGAAGGCGGTGCGCTGGGGCTGTTGGAAGATGTGCTGACCAAAGGCGGATTCGTCTGCACACGGGTCGACCGTGGCGATGTGTCAAATCTTTACGCGCGTTGGGGACGGCAAGGTGCGAACCGGACCTTTGGGTTCAACGGCCACACGGATGTGGTGCCCTTGGGCGATGAAGCCGCTTGGACAATGCCGCCTTTCGGGGCTGAAATCAAAGACGGCTATCTTTACGGACGCGGCGCGACCGATATGAAATCAGGCGTCGCGGCATTTACCGCCGCCGCGATTGATTTTGTGAAAGAGACCCCACCCGATGGCGCTGTCGTGCTGGCGATCACCGGCGATGAAGAAGGCGACGCAGTGGACGGCACGACCGCCTTGCTGGACTGGATGGCAGCCAATAACGAAGCAATGACAGTCTGTCTTGTAGGCGAGCCTACCTGCCCTGATGTGATGGGCGAAGCGATGAAAATTGGGCGCCGTGGCTCAATGACCGCTTTCTTTGTGGTGACCGGCGTACAAGGACACGCGGCCTACCCGCACCGCGCCAAGAATCCGATGCCGGCGATGGCGCGGCTGATGGATGTCCTTTCCTCGCGCGTACTCGACGAAGGCACCGCACATTTCGATCCGTCATCTTTGCAGGTGCTGACCATCGACACAGGAAATCCCGCAACGAACGTGATCCCTGCCCAGACGAAGGCCACAGTGAACATCCGCTTCAACGATGCCCATACCAGCACGGAACTGGGTGCTTGGATGCAACAAGAGGCCGATAAGGTTGCAAGAGACTTTGATGTGAAGGTTGAAATGCGCGTCCGGGTCTCGGGTGAGAGTTTCGTCACACCACCGGGCGCGCTCTCTGATCTGATCGCAAATGCTGTCGAAGCCGAGACCGGGCGCAAGCCGGCGCTGTCCACAGCGGGTGGGACATCGGATGCGCGGTTTGTGAAACATCATTGTCCCGTTGTCGAATTCGGGTTGGTGGGCAAGACGATGCATCAGGTTGATGAACGTGTGTCTGTTGAGCAAATCAAACAGCTCAAGGCAATCTACACACGGATACTGACCGATTATTTCGCCTGACAGTCCCGCACCCAATTAGGATGACGCGCCCGTTGCGCCATGCTAGGCCTGCGCCATGACACGCATTCCTTCCAAATCGGAAATCCTTGCATGGATATCCGAGCACCCCACGAAATCCGCCAAGCGCGATATTGCAAAGGCCTTTGGGATCAAAGGGGCCGCCCGGATTGACCTTAAACGTCTGCTCAGGGAGCTTGAGGAAGAAGGTCGACTGACCAAGCGCCGGAGTTCCTACCGCGACGCGGAAGAGTTGCCGCCTGTGGCGGTGTTGGAAGTCGTTGGCGCCGACGCCGATGGTGATTTGTTTGCCCGGCCTTTGGAATGGAAGGGTGAAGGTGCGGAACCACGGATCTTGATGATGTTGCGTTCCAGTGATCCGGCGCTCGGCCCCGGTGACCGGATCTTGGGCCGCCTGACCGTAGACAAGACCGAGGAACACAGCCACACCGCCCGCATGATCCGACGGATCGGGACAAATCCGTTGCGCATTTTGGGTGTGTTCCGTGCTGGATCGGAAGGCGGTCGGGTGCTGCCCATCGACAAAGGGGCCGACAAGCAGTGGACCGTTGCAGCCGGTGCAACCGGAGGTGCCAAGGATGGTGAACTGGTCGAGGCCGAGCAAGCCGGCCCCAAAGGCAGGATGGGCCTGCCCAAAGCGCGCATTGTCGCCCGTCTTGGTGACCCTACAGAACCGCGCGCCGTGTCGCTGATCGCAATCCACCAGCATGGTATCCCCGACCATTTCCCCGATGAGGTTATTGCCGAAGCAGACAGTGCGAAACCCGCCGGCCTGAACGGACGCCGTGACCTGCGTGACCTGCCATTGATCACGATTGACCCATGGGACGCCCGCGACCATGACGATGCCTGCTTCGTCGAAGCAGACCCCGACCCGAAGAACGATGGCGGCTTCATCATCTGGGTCGCAATCGCGGACGTCGCCCACTACGTCACGCCAGGTTCGGCGCTTGACCGAGAGGCACGCAAGCGCGGCAACTCGACCTATTTTCCGGATCGCGTTGTGCCGATGTTACCGGACCGGTTGTCGGGTGATCTCTGCTCGCTTCACGAAGGTGTGGAACGTGCCTGTCTGGCTGTCGCGATGCGCATTGATGCGGCGGGCAACAGGATTGACCACAAATTCCATCGCGGCCTCATGAAATCAGTCGCTTCGCTCAATTATGAAGAGGTGCAAGCCGCCGTTGACGGGCAACCCAACGCCAGAGTCGCACCGTTGATGGATGAGATCATCGCACCACTCTATCAGGCCTTTGGCGCACTTATGAAAGCACGTGCCCAACGTCAGCCACTGGAACTGGACCTACCGGAGCGGCAGATCGTATTGAACGATGCGGGCAAGGTCACATCGGTCAAATACAAGGAACGGCTGGACGCGCACAGATTGATCGAAGAGTTCATGGTGCTTGCGAATGTCGCTGCAGCCGAAACACTGATTGCAAAGAAATCACCTTTGCTTTTCCGTGTCCACGAGGAACCCAGCCCCGAAAAGCTGGATGCATTGCGTGAAGTCGCCACGGCCTCTGGCCTGACGCTGGCGAAGGGGCAGGTCCTGAAGACCGCGCATCTGAACAAGCTTTTGGCAGGTGCCGAGGGAACCGAAAACGACGAGTTGATCAACATGGCCACTCTGCGGTCGATGACGCAAGCCTATTACTTTCCCGACAACTTCGGACACTTCGGCCTTGCCCTGCGCGCCTATGCACATTTCACATCGCCTATACGCCGCTATTCAGACCTGATCGTGCATCGCGCCCTGATCAAGGCTCACGGTTGGGGTGATGACGGGCTCAGCGCATGGGATATCGAACACCTGACCGAGACAGCCAAGCAAATCAGCGATACCGAGCGGCGGTCCATGGTGGCTGAACGTGATACGACCGACCGATACCTTGCTGCCTTCCTGTCAGACCGCATCGGGGCAGAATTGACGGGGCGGATCAGCGGGATCGCCAAGTTTGGTGTCTTTGTGAAGCTGGACGAGACAGGTGCGGACGCCATGATCCCGATCCGAACTCTGGGGCGCGAATATTTCCACTTTGATGCGGATAGCCAGACCCTGATGGGCGCGGATAGCGGTATGGTCATTGGGTTGGGACAGCGTGCCACTGTCAAACTGACCGAAGCCGCCCCTGTGACGGGTGGGCTGATTGTTGAATTGCTGACACTGGAAGATCGCGCTGTGCCGCGTGGCCCGTCGCGCGGTCGCGGAAAACCGCAGCGCCGCAAAGTAGGCTCGGCCCGCAAGAAAGCGGCAAAGACAGCGCGCAAGGTCAAACGCACCCGCAAATGACTATACCAGCAAGTTTCTGCAACAAAGCCGATTGGCACGAAGCTGTGACTTTATGCACCCGCAGATTGCGTTAGGCTGCCCCCAAAACAGGAGGCACCATGCACCGCAGGCAGTTCATTGCAGCAAGTCTATCTACCCTGTCCTTTGCATCTATGGCCAAGGCACAGGCATCGGGCTTTGAAAACTGGATCGCCCGGTTCCGGGGGCGTGCCCGCGCGGCCGGCATTACAGACCGTACGTTCAACGCGGCTTTCGCAGATGTCCGCTATTTGCCCGACAGTATCGAACGGGACCGCAATCAATCAGAGTTTGTACGCCCCCTTGCCGACTATATGGCGACAGCGGTTTCGGACACACGTGTACGCAACGGGCGGGCTTTGCTGCGGCGCCACGCCAATCTGCTTAACCGGATCGAAGCGCAGTTTGATGTGGAACCCCAAGTGGTCGTTGCGGTCTGGGGCATGGAAAGCAACTATGGCCAGCGGCGCGGCGACATTCCACTGATCGCGACGCTTGCAACGCTTGCCTATGACGGGCGGCGGGGACGATTTTTTGAAGGTCAGTTAATCGCGGCCTTGCGTATCCTGCAAAACGGTGATGTCGCACCCCGCAACATGACTGGTTCATGGGCAGGTGCAATGGGGCATACCCAGTTTATCCCGACATCATATGAGGCCTATGCTGTTGACTTTACTGGTGACGGACGGCGTGACATCTGGGCGGATGATCCAAGCGACGCTCTGGCTTCGACCGCCGCCTATTTCCGTCGGTTTGGTTGGCGGAAAGGACAGCCGTGGGGTGTCGAGGTCAGACTCCCACGCGGGTTTGACTATGCGCAAACTGGGCGCTCTGTCACACGTCGCCCCACTGACTGGGCGCGTCTGGGCGTTGTCGGAACTAACGGGCGGGCAGTTCCCAATTTTGGTGATGCCACGCTCAGCACACCTACGGGTGCCGGTGGTCCTGCGTTTCTGCTGTTCCGCAACTACGATGTGATCGGGCGTTACAACAATGCAGAGGCCTATATTGTCGGGGTCGGTCATCTGTCGGACCGGATCGGTGGGGCAGGACCATTCCAGTCTGCCTTCCCGCCCGACGAAAGGCGTCTGCGACAGGCTGAAAGACGCGAGCTACAACAGCGCCTGACGGATGCAGGATTTTCCACGCAGGGCGTCGATGGGCAGATCGGCCCAAACTCGCGCGCGGCGATCCGGGCCTATCAACGCCGGGTCGGACTACCGCCGGATGGGCACCCGTCGCTGGGATTGCTGCAAAGGTTACGGTAAGGGGTGCTGCCTAAAGCCTGGGGCCGAACTCGGCCACAACCTGTTCGTAGACCGCCCGTTTGAAGGGCACGATACTGTCGACAAGCCTGTCTGCCGGGATCCACTGCCAAGCCGTGAATTCCGGCGTCGCGGTCTGCAGATCAATCTGGCTGTCGGTGCCGTGAAAGCGCATCAGATACCATTTCTGCTCTTGCCCCCGATACAGCCCCTTCCAGATGTTCGGGACCAACGTATGCGGCAGATCGTAGCGTATCAGACCCTCGCTCTCTGCTTCTATCGTCACAAGCTTGGGCGACACACTCGTTTCTTCCTCAAGTTCACGCAGAGCTGCGTCGCGGCAGTTTTCACCCTTGTCCACGCCACCTTGGGGCATTTGCCACGCGTCTGTATCACGGTCCTTGCGCTGGGCGACAAAGACATGCCCACGGGGGTTGGCCAGCATGATGCCAACACAGGGACGATAAGGGAGTTCGGCAATTTCTTCAGGGGTCATGAATGGGCCTTGGCGTTTTATCGGGCGTCCTACTGATTTGGCCCAAGATAGACCGTTTTGCCAGCGGTTATGCGATAACAAGCCGCGTTTTGTGGCGAATGCGGGCGGCGATCCAGCGGAGGTGATCGGGCCGGAAAGCCACACAACCCGCCGTGGGCCGCCCCGGACCGCGCCAGGCATGCAGGAAAATCGCCGAACCGCGCCCCCTGACCGCATAGGGCCAGTTCCAGTCGGTCAGGATCACCAGATCATACATCGGATCTGCACGCCGCAGGCGTTCATGGCTATGGGGATAGGGCGCGCGGACCATGAGGTTGTAATCCTCATGTTTGGGATCGTCGGACCACAGGTCGGAGGGACCAATCGGAAGCGCCCAATCCGCAGGCCGGGCCATGCGGTCGGGGCGATAGAGCATCCCGACAATGCGGTGCGTGCCGCGTGGTGTCGCGCCATCGCCTTCTTTCTTGCGCGACGTCAGCCCGCCGCGCCCGATGGTGCAGGGAAATCGGCGGTTCAGAAACCGCAGGTGGGTGGGCGTGAGGACAAGATCGGTTTGCTTCATATTGGATTGATACGCGCGGATCCCGACAGTGTCAGCAGGCTGGACCAAATAAGAATGACCACAAGGAAGTCGACCGGCGCAGCTTTGCTACCGGACGAACTGTCAAAGATTAGCCACGACGGCCAGCTTGATGACCGGAGCCATTTGCAGGCGCTGCGCCCCCGAACCCACCGCCAGCCGTGCTGTTCACGTTCTGGTTCATCTGCCCTTTCATTTCGTCTTCACCAGGTGTGTCGATGCTGCGTTCCTGATAGACGTCGTGGTTCTGGCCCAGAACTGTATCGTCAGTATCTGCCCAAGGGTTATTATGTGCTGCGATGGCTGGCGCAGTGGCGATGAAGGTCAATGCGAGCCCGAATGCGATTCTTTTCATTCTTTATCCTTTGGATGTGTGGTTGCCCCGGTAAGGACAAATACATTCCATTTCGGAAATATGTTTAGAATGCTTTAGCTTGAACTGTTTTCGGCACTTATCCGCCGAAGGCCTGTGCTTCTGCCAACGGATCGGGCTGTGTTTCAGTGACGGTCTCTACACTTGGCAACAAGACCGTTTGACCAGCGAATGAAACAGTTGCCCCTACAACAAATGCCCCGATTTCGCGGCCTTGGTCGCCAGATAGGCATGGTTGTGCCGGTTGCCACCCACCTTAAGCGGGACACGCTCCGCGACTGCGATACCGCAGTGTTCCATCCGCGCGACCTTGGCGGGGTTGTTGGTCAGCAACCGGACAGCCTTGAACCCCATCCGTTTGAGAATTTCGGCCCCGATCCGAAAGTCGCGCTCATCATCTTCGAACCCCAGCCGATGGTTCGCCTCGACGGTATCGAACCCCTGATCCTGCAAGGAATAAGCCCGCATCTTGTTGGCGAGCCCGATCCCGCGGCCTTCCTGATTAAGGTAGAGCAGCACCCCTGTGCCCTCGGCCCCCATTTGCGCCAAGGCGCCACGCAATTGCGGGCCACAGTCGCATTTCAGTGATCCCAGCAGATCGCCCGTAAAACAGGCCGAGTGCAGGCGCGAGAGCACAGGTTTGCTGCGGTCCGGTTGACCGACCTCGACGGCATAGTGCTCTTCGGCGCCATCATCGGGGCGGAAAATATGCAAGCGACCTGCTTCGGACACATCCAGAGGCAAACGGGCCGAGATTATCGGGTTAAGAGCGCTGAGGCCGGTATCCAATGCCGCATCCGCAGGAACCAGCGTCAGATTGTTCCGCGCGGCAAAGCCGGAAGCATCGTCCAACGGCAAGACCAATACTGCGGGCAGCAAGCGCGCCGCTTTCACCATGGCGATCGCCGCGCGATGCAGATCAGCTGACCCTTCGCGCGCTGTTTGCAGCGGCCCTTTCATCGGTGCGCGCAGGTCATCGGCTGGGTCCGCAATCGCACGCACCCAGTTCAGCGTCGCATCGGGCGGCAAAACGATCCGCGCGATGTCGTCGTCATAGGCACGGGCCTTCAGCGTCTCGGCCCGTCTTCCCGTGACAGCCAGCACAGGCTGCCCCCCAAGTGTACGAAGATCGGCCAATCGCGCGGCATCCAATGTCTCTGCCGCCAACACCAATGCGCCGCCGTCCAGCACAACAGGCACACCCATGCGCAGATCGGCGCGGGCACGGGCCAGTCGTTCGGTAATGTCGGGGGCAAATGCCATATGTCAGCGCCTCTGGTTTGTTTCAACAGATAGTCGTTTGCCCGACAAAATGAAACAATTGCACGTGAAATCACACGTCCGTGTGAAAGTTTCATCACCCGTCTTGTCCGGACCGTAACAAGAGCACAAGTCTGAAAGGCGATAAAGAAGGAGGCTGTCATGGGACAACTCAAAAAGATTCTACTGGTGGACGACGATGACGACCTGCGCGAGGCGCTGGGTGAGCAATTGTTGATGACCGAAGACTTTGACGTCTTTGAGGCAGACGATGGCGCCAGTGCTATGGTGAAGGCCAAAGAAGGTCTCTACGACCTGATGATCCTTGACGTGGGTCTGCCTGACACTGATGGTCGCGAACTTTGCCGTCTGATGCGCAAGCAGGGCGTCAAATGCCCGATCCTGATGCTGACCGCGCAGGACAGCGATGCCGACACCATTCTTGGTCTGGATGCAGGGGCAAATGACTATGTGTCCAAGCCGTTCAAATTCCCTGTACTTTTGGCACGTATCCGGAGCCAGCTACGCACCCATGAACAGTCGGAAGACGCTGTTTTCCAGCTTGGGCCATATACCTTTAAACCGGCGCAAAAACTGCTGGTAACCGAGGACGACAAGAAGGTGCGCCTGACCGAAAAAGAGACGAATATCCTCAAATTTCTGTACCGCGCGACCGAAGGCGTGGTGGCACGTGACGTCCTTTTGCACGAGGTTTGGGGCTATAATGCGGGCGTGACGACGCACACATTAGAGACACATATTTACCGTCTTCGTCAAAAAATAGAACCAGATCCGTCAAATGCGCGCCTTCTTGTGACCGAATCCGGCGGTTATAGATTGGTGGCGTAGTACTCCAGCCCGGTGATCTTGAGCCTTCCCTCTCGTGATGACCGGGCTCCCAAGTTCCCGCCGGAGATCGGGTCACATCTCCACCTCCCTGTTGGACTTGCCCGG
>CAZTKF010000096.1:0-10732 GCA_964614205.1 uncultured Loktanella sp.
CCAAATGCCCGATAACGCATGCCCTTGCCCGCGCCCCTACCGCCCGTCGTCCAACGGCGTTTCGCCCAGTTCATCGCGCAGTCCGTCGATCTCGGCTTTCAGCGCTTCGTACTCACGCATCTTTCGTTGCAGGAAGCGTCCTGTCATTCGCGCTTTTTCGGTCATGCCATCAGGGGTAAGGATATAGGCATAGCGCAGCTTGCTGTCCGAGGCGCGGAAATTCTCGACCTTGACGGCACCCTTTGCGATCAGGGCGTTGATGCAATAGTTGATGCCGCCAAGACTGACGCCCAGTTCCCGCGACAGGTCGCGCTGGGACATGTTCGGGTTTTGCGCGATAGCACGCATCACGCGGAACCGCACTTCAGCCCTGTCGCTCAGGTCGTTACTGTGTGTGGGGGCCACGGCTACCGCACCAGAGGTCACTGACGTGATCTGTTCAGGGGGCGCAAAGGGATCCTTGCGTTCATGTATGAACACCTCGCAGCTATGTGGTGTCGCATCAAGGATGAACTGCGCTTGTCAGGTATTTCCAATGCTGAAGGTCGAATGCGGTGTGTCGCGTCCGTCACACTTAGTACAATGGCTGGATCATCCTAATAACAGATGAACCTGATGTTTCTTGATGTCCTGAATTGAAATTTGCGTTCGCTGCTGTTGCCAACCAGCGTTGCCAACGATGCGCACTTGGATGCGCCATCGCAACAAGAGATCCGCAAGAACCCCCAGTCCAACGTCAGGTAAATTTATCACTGAGCGTGTAAACCGATCTTTGCGTGCCCGGTTGATGGCGGAGGTAACCCGCGTCCACGACTTCTTTGAGGGCCCTGAAGTAGCTGCTGCGCGAAACCCCTTCCAGCAAGGTATGCTTGCGGATTTGCTCGCTCTCAAACCTGTCGGCGGTCTCGGCCAGGATTGTCGCCGCATAAAGAATATTCTTTTCGATGCGCCCCAGATCATCCAATCCAAGGTCACGCTCCATGCCAAACAGGATCTCTTTGAGATGTGCCACCTGGGCGATACTTTTCAACGCGAAGCTCCGAGAGACTAACCAATACTGCAGGCCCAAATGCTACAGCAAGACAGGCGTTGTTGACAATCCTTCAATCAAGTCTCATTTTGGGACTGTGAGTGGTAACGAGTGAACCCCTTGTCTCTCCGTCCTGCGTTTCGTCCCAGTTCAAGAACCTCCCCAGGACGGAGAGGTTTTATCCCGGCAAAGTCTGAGCGCCGTACGCGGAGAGGCCGCAATCCATACCCCTGTTGCGTGACCTGCACATGGTGGAAAAGGTGGACAATTCGCAGCCTTTGGTTGAGTGTTGTGCGAAGGGAGGGGTGCCGTGATGGTTTGTTGATCACACGGCGCAAAGTCAACGCATGCAGTATCTCATTGTCGTCACCGCCGCCTACGTGTTTTGCTTTGCCCTTACCGCATTCCTCGTGACGCCGCTCCAACGGATGGTACTGCCCGAGGTGACTGCCTTTGCAAGTCTCGTCTTCTTCCCTCATGGCGTCAGGGTGCTGGCGACCTGGGCTTTTGGCTGGAAGGCAATTCCGGGGTTGTTTCTGGGCGCGGCGATCAGCTCCGTAGTTCTGACCCCCACCGAATACGCCGATCTTCTCAGACCGGCGGTTCTGGAATCCATTCTTCTCGGGGCCGTTGTCGCATTCGCGACCTTTGAAGCCGCCCGGTTCTTGGGGCATGACTTCTACTGGAGCCCGTCCAGCAGACTGAGTTGGCGCGGCCTTATCGTTATCGGGGCCGTCGCTTCGGTGGCGAATTCTGTTGGAAACACGCTGATCTATTCCGGTCTGATCGGTATCAACCGGTTGAACGACGTTCTTTTCATCTACGCCGCAGGGGATGTGATCGGCCTTGTTGCCTGCATGCTGTTGCTCATGCTGGCCTTTCGATGGGCACGTCTGTTTCGCAGATCAAAGACATAGCCGCCGCCGTCGCGAGCGGGTGCGATCCTTGCCGCATCTGCAATCACTTGCCCGCGTATTCCCTGTACCATGCTACGAACTGCGCGATGCCATCGCGGAAATCAGTCTGCGGGCGGTAGCCGGTCAGTTTTTTCAGAAGATCGGCATTCGCCCATGTTGCAGGGACATCGCCCGTCTGCATGCCCATATAGTTGCGCTGGGCCTTTTGCCCCAGACAGTCTTCGATCGCGTCCACGAAATCCAGCAGACGTACCTTGTCGGAATTCCCGATGTTGACAACGCGATAGGGTGCTGCGGGTGACAAGCTGTCCCCTTCGGGAACGATGCCATCCTCGGGTCGTACCGGAACCGCATCGATCAGCAGGCGGATCGCCCGCACCAGATCATCCACATAGGTGAAATCGCGATACATCTCGCCGTGGTTGTAGATATCAATCGGTCGTCCATCGAGAATGGCATCAACGAATTTGTAAAGCGCCAGATCCGGCCGTCCCCAAGGGCCATAGACCGTGAAGAACCTGAACATCGTCGTGGGGAGGTTGTAGATATGGGCATAGGCGTGGCCCATGCTTTCGTTCGCCTTCTTGGTGGCGGCATAGATCGTCAATTGCGTATCTGCTTTTTCGGTCTCGACAAACGGCATCTCCGTATTTGCGCCGTAGACAGAAGAGGTTGACGCCATCAGCAAGTGTTGGACATCAAGCCTGCGCGCGGCCTCCATAACGTTGAATGTTCCGATGACGTTGCTGTCGAGGTAGGCGCGCGGTTGTTCAAGACTGTAGCGCACACCAGCCTGCCCCGCGAGGTGCACAATCACATCAGGCGCGAAAGCATCGGCAACCTCGTCAAATGCCCCCTGATCCTCGAGCAAGCCTTCGGTCGCCGCGAAGTTGGGGTTCTGCAAGAGCATGGCATGCCGCCGCTGCTTGAGGGCGACATCATAATAGTCGGTCATGCCATCATAGCCATGAACGACAAATCCCTCTGCCAGCAAAAGCTTGGCAAGGTGGAAACCGATAAAGCCGGCGGTGCCAGTGATGAGGATTTTTTTCAAAGCAATTTGTCCTTACCTACCATTGTTGCCGGGTGTCGCGCAGTGCGGTCCTACGTTGGGTTGCCAGATCAGAATGCCGGTCGCGGCTTTCGCGTTTGCCTGCGCGCAACAACGATGTTCCCGTTCTCAGTTGCCTCTAGCCTTGTTCCGAACGAAGCGCCACCAAAAGCGTTTGGGGTTCCACGTCTGCTCTTGATGTTTTGCCCTTTCTTCAGTTCCGCTTCTCCAGATCGCGGCCAGCAATACTCACAGGTGTTTCCCGCCCCATAATATCGACAAGCAGCCGGATACGGCCCGCGTCATCCGCCGAAACCACCTTGGCCAGCCAACCGGCAAAAGGTCCATTGACCACACCAACCTGATCCCCGGCCTGATAGTCGAAATCAGCGTCCAGCATGCCATCTTCTGTGGTGACTTTCAGCAGACCCCCGGCAATCTCTGGAGGGAGTCGCGCAGGCTGCCCGTCTGTTCCCGCAAGAACCCGCGTTACACCGCGGGTATGGGCAACCGCGCGCCAGTTGAATTGGTCCTCGGGCAGCGCAAAAAACAGATAGCCGGGGAAAAGTGGCTTCTGCTCTGTCCGCACACCATAGCGCGTGTGCCGAGATATCTCGCGCATGGGCATCAATGTGCGAAAACCCTGCAGGGCAAGATGGGTTCTGGCCGTGCCCAAGCCGTTCGGCTTGAGTTGCAGGACATGCCAGATAGTGTGTTCTGTTTTCTTGCTCATCGACATGCCTGTTTTGCAGCTCTGCCTAACATAACAAGCTTGGGTCCGTACATGACTGTCCCGCATGCATCGATCAACCGCCTTTTGCGCCCCGGCGTTGCCTGGGGCTGCCTACCTGACTGCCATAGCAGATTTGATGCGATCTATCATTGGCGCAATCAGCGACTTGCGCCCGCTAGAGCAGACCATTCGGAAGCGGTTGTTCATTGGCAGTATTCACGCGGCGGAACCACAATGTGAGCATCGTCGATGTGATCACGATAAACAAAGAATAGAGCACGGGCACGGCCATGATCGACTGCGCTTCGGTCCCTGCAAAAGTGAACGCGATGATCGCGATTGCCAGCGGTCCGTTCTGGATACCTGTTTCCAGTGCCACGGTGCGTGCATTGCGCGGATGCAAACGCAGCAGGATCGAAAACCCGTAGCCCAGTGCAAAACCAAAGAGGCCCAACACGATGGACCCGAAATAGGTGGCCCATGTTGTTGTCAGCAGGAACTCCCAGTTACGCGGAATCCACGAGACGATCAGGAAAAGAATGAAGAAGATCGCCAGCATCGACCCCATGAACTCGGTCACTGCGCCGACATTTGCATTGAGCTTGCGCAGCACCATGCCAATGCCGACCGGCACCAAGAGCAGCACAAGCGTCGCAATGATGTTTTCGCGCGGGATATCCAGATCAAGCGCGCCAGCATAAAGCACCAGCACCAGCGGGATCAGTACAACCCCAAAGACTGTTGATGTCACCGTCATCAGCACAGAAAGCGCCAGATTGCCTTTGGAAAAATAGGTGAAGATATTCGATGTTGTTCCGCCCGGCATACAGGCCATGATCAGGATGCCGATCTTGATGGTGTCCGACACCGGTAGTGTTGTCGCCAGCACGAAGCCAATCAGAGGCATGAACCCGTATTGGGACACGACCCCGATCATCAGTCCGTAAGGGCGCTTCAATGCCAGCGTAAAGTCGCGCGGGGTCAGGGACGCGCCCATCCCTAGCATGATGACGAAAATCATTAGCGCCAGAATGGCCTGTTCAAGTGGTCCAACCATTATGCGTTCTCCACTTTGGCTTGTTCTTCAGCGCGCAGGTCCTTGCGCAAGATTTTTCCGACATTCGATTTCGGCAACTCGTCACGGAATTCAACTGTCTTGGGTACCTTGTAGGCCGTCAGGTGCTCTTTGCAGTAGGCGCGGATTGCGTCCTGATCGAGCGTATCATCGCGCTTGACGATAAAGGCTTTCACCGCCTCGCCTGATGCCCCATCCGGCACACCTATCACCGCGACTTCCTCAACGCCCGGATGGGCCGCGATCGTATCTTCGATTTCGTTGGGGTAAACATTGAAGCCCGACACTAGGATCATATCCTTCTTGCGGTCGACGATGCGGAAATAGCCATCTGCATCCATCACGCCGATGTCGCCGGTCAGAAGCCAACCGTTCTGTAGAGTCTTTGCGGTCTCTTCCGGCTTGTTCCAATACCCCTTCATGATTTGCGGACCTCTGGCGATCAACTCGCCGGGCGTGCCCTGAGGCACATCTGCTCCGTTTTCATCCACACATTTCAGCTCGGTTGACGGAAGCGGCACACCGATCGAGTTCAAGCGGCTCTTGCCGTAGGGGTTGAAGGTCAGGATGGGTGATGACTCTGTCAGACCGTAGCCTTCCAGTAGCGGTTTTCCGGTCAGTTCTTCCCACCGTTCGGCCACGACGCCTTGTGTCGCCATGCCGCCCGAGGATGCAAATTTGAGGTACTTGGGCGGTGTGTCCTGAAACCAGATTTCGCCATTCAGACCATTGAACAGCGTATTCACGCCGCTCATCCATGTGATCCTGTAATTCTCGAACGCGCGCTTGAGGTTGCTGAGCGGGCGCGGGTTCGGGATCAGGATATTGTGGGCGCCCTGCGAATACATGCCCAGAAAATTTACTGTGAATGCGAAGACGTGATAGAGCGGCAGCGCTGTCAGGGCGACTTCCTTGCCTTTTTCGAACTGTTCGATCAGCTCCATCGTCTGTTCCATATTCATCAGAATATTGCTGTGGGTCAGCATGGCCCCTTTCGAGACCCCGGTGGTGCCACCGGTATACTGCAGGCAGGCGACGTCATCAGGGTCGATCGTCTTGCGATAACTTTCGAGCGCATTGTGCGTTTCTTCATGCTTTGTACGTCCGGCCTTAACAGCCTCGGGCAGGCGAATATGCGGAATGGTGATCGGTTTGATCGTTTTGTCCCAGTATTTCTGGACCAGACCCACGATCGCCTTTGGCGCTGCCGGGAAATACTCGGCCACGCGGGTGACAATGACGTTCGGAATGGGGTGACCCTGCATTGCCTCGACCAGTTTGTCCGCGAACATATCGACAACCACGATAGCGGCGGGTTCAGCATCGGCAAATTGCTTGGCCATTTCCTCGGGCGTATAAAGCGGATTGACGTTGACCAGTACACAGCCGGCCTTGAAGACGGCCATCGCCGCGATCGGATACGCCAGACAATTCGGGACTTGAATGGCCACCCGATCCCCTGTCTTCAGCCCTGCGATTTCACGAAAGTAGACCGCTAGCGCATCCGACATTTCGTCTGCCTGACGGAAACTCAGCGTACCATTCATGCCATTGGGCAGGCAGGTCGTAAATGCAGGCCGGTCGCCATACAGATCAGCCGTCGCACTTATGAAATCGCCAATCGTCCGGAATTCCGGGGCATCAATCGTCTTGCGAACGGATGGGCCGTAAAAGGCCGTCCATGGCCGTGTCTGGTCTATCACTGGCTTCCTCCCAAAAGCGTTCGGGAAAAGTTAGCTGCTTGTGTGGGTTTGTGAAGCAAAACCATACCAGCGCGGCATATGACCTCACGTCTTTTCAAACAGCGTGAAAGGATGCTGCACGCTGCAACTGCGGTTCCGGATCAAAACCGCCAATTGAGCCGAGACAATTCTGAAACTGCGCCATACCATCAAGGCACCCTTCACTGCATCGTCTGAGTTGCCAAACATGAAATCTGCAGTCGCTCTGATTATGGTTGTTGTGTCACTGTTCGTGCTTGAAGCCGCGCGGCAGACCGTTGAAATCGAGCGTTTCTGGATCGGAACGACGCCTGTCGCAAAATACACCCGGAGCGATGCGGATGGTCCAACTGTCTTGGTCGCGCATGGCTTTGCCGGGTCGCAGCAGATCATGCAGGGGTATTCCCTGCCGCTCGCACGTGCCGGGTATCAGGTCTATGCTTTCGATTTCCTGGGGCATGGACGTCACCCCGAGCCGATGTCGGGCGATGTAAACGCGCTGGACGGCACAACACGTTTGCTGGTGGATCAGACCAAGACGGTGCTGGATGGACTGCCTGCCAGTGGCGAACCCGTCGCGCTGTTGGGGCATTCGATGGCAACCGATATTCTGGCGCGGGTCGCACGTGAACGCGATGTCGGGACATTGGTCCTTATTTCCGCTTTTTCGCAGGCCATCGACGGCACCTTCCCGCGCGACTTGCTTTTGTTGACCGGAAGTTGGGAGCCGGGCTTGCGCAGCTTTGCGTTGAAAGCGGTGCAGATGGTCAACCCCGTTGCAACTGAGGGACAGACTGTGGTGTCAGGCGACATGCGCAGGCGGGCTGTCGCAGGTCCTCTGAGCGAGCATGTCGCGATACTGCATAGCCGCGTTGCAAGGGCAGAGGCGGTTGCTTGGCTGGACAGCTACTACAAACGACAGTCCGATGTACGCATCCTTCCGACCGGCAGTGCTATTCTTGGTCTTCTCGCGGGGGTCGTCCTGCTGTTCCAGTCTCTCGCCAGCCGTTTACCGCAGCGTGCAATTGAAGAGCCAGATCTGGGCAAGGAGCGGGTTGCCATGTTGCTCATTCTGCCGTCGCTGGTGACGCCTGTTATCGCAGTACCACTCACCCCCACGTTTTTGCCTGTTCTGGTCTCCGGCTATCTTGGACTCCATCTGTTCATCTTTGGCGCGTTCCAACTGGTTTTGCTGTGGTTCTTCAGGATACGCTTTGGTGCTTTCAGTCGGGTAGGCGCAGCACTGTTGCTGATATGGTGCGCACTCTTCGGGGTCTTGCTGAATCGCTATGCCATCAATACCTGGCCCACCCCCGAAAGGATCTGGATCGTTGCGGTGCTCGCGGTGGGTGCGACACCCTATATGTTGGCAGATCTTGTGCTGACAGCTCATGCCGGCTTTTGGCGGCGGGTACTGGTCAGAAGCGCTTTTCTGGTTTCGCTCGGGATTGCGATTGCTTTGGATTTCAGCGGTTTGTTTTTCCTCATCATGATCGCACCGGTTCTGGTGCTGTTCTATCTGGTTTTCGGAAGCATGGGCCGGCGCGTTGCTGTCAGAGCCGGACCAACAGCGCCCGCTGTGGCGCTCGGACTGGCCTTGGGATGGGCGCTGGGCGTCAGTTTTCCCTTGTTTGTGGGCTTTTGATCGCCTTTGTGTACAATTGTACACCAAAACTATTCCCTTTCGCAGCCTGTTCCACTAGTGATGTGAATCAAATGCGCTCTTTGACTGTCCGTGATTGCGCAAAGAGCCACTTTACAGTGAAACACGACCTAGACACGAGGACATGCGCATGTCAGATCAGACACTTCCCGATATCATCTACACCAAGACCGATGAAGCGCCGCAACTGGCGTCGGCCTCTTTGCTGCCCATTCTGCGCAAGTTCCTTTCAGAGGCCGACATCTCGATTGGCACCAAAGACATCTCTTTGGCAGGGCGTATTCTGGCGGCGTTTCCCGAAAAGCTGACCGAGGCACAAAAAGTATCCGATGATCTGGCGCTGCTTGGCAAAGTCGTCAAAGAGGCCAGCGCAAACGTGATCAAGCTGCCCAACGTTTCGGCGTCTGTGCCGCAACTGGTGGCGGCAGTGAAGGAATTGCAAGGGCAGGGCTATGACATTCCCGACTACCCCGAAGCACCTGAGACGGCCGATGAGATCGAAGCACGCAAGCGTTATGACGCGATCAAAGGCTCTGCCGTTAATCCGGTTCTGCGCGAAGGCAACTCTGACCGCCGCGCGCCGTCTTCGGTCAAGGCATATGCAAAGGCGCATCCACACCGGATGGGCGCTTGGTCCCCTGAAAGCAAGACCCGCGTATCCACAATGGGCGCCGACGATTTCTTTTCGAACGAGACCTCTGTCACGCTGACCGACGCACAGGCAGAAGGCACCCTGAAGATCACATTGACCGCCGCTGACGGTACGGTCACCACACTCAAGGATGGGATCGCCATGCCTGCGGGCACGATTGTTGATGCGACATTCATGTCGGCCAAAGCGCTCAAAGCATTCTTCCATGAGCAGATTGAACGCACACTCGCGGACGGCACCCTGTTTTCGCTGCACATGAAAGCGACGATGATGAAGGTTTCCGACCCAATCATTTTCGGTCATGCTGTTGTGGCATATTTGCAGCCCGTCTTTGACAAATATGCGGATGATTTTGCTGCTGCCGGGATCAGCCCCAATGCAGGGTTCGGCACGCTTTTCAATGCCATTGATGCTATGCCGAACGGTGCACAGATCCGCGCAGAAATTGATGCGCTGCTCACAGAGCGCCCTCCGCTCTATATGGTGAACTCGGACCGTGGCATCACCAACCTGCACGTCCCTTCCGATGTGATCATCGACGCGTCGATGCCGGCTGTTATCCGCGCGGGGGGCAAAGGCTGGGGTCCGGATGGCAAGGAAGATGACACCAACTGTGTCATTCCCGACAGCTCTTACGCGCCGGTCTATGACGCAGCGGTAAACTTCTGCAAGGTCAATGGCGCACTGGATCCGACAACGGCAGGCACAGTGCAAAACGTCGGCCTCATGGCGCAAAAGGCGGAAGAATACGGATCGCACCCGACAACTTTTGAAATTCCTCATGCAGGCACTGTGCGGGTGATTGCTGGCAACGGCGACGTGCTGCACACCCATGAAGTTGCGGCTGGTGACATCTGGCGCATGGCATCGGCACGTCGCGCGCCGATCGAAAACTGGATCCAGCTTGCGATCGACCGCATGGCGGCGACTGGCTATGAAACGATTTTCTGGCTCGACCGGAACCGCGCGCATGACGCTCAGTTGCTGGCCTATGTAGAGCCGGCCCTTGCCAAGGCGGGCCTGTCCGACAAGGTCAAGATCATGGCGCCACGCGAAGCAACGGCCCGTTCATTTGAACTGATCTATCAGGGCAAGAACACGATCGCCGTGACCGGCAACGTTCTGCGCGACTATCTGACAGACCTCTTTCCCATCCTCGAGGTCGGCACATCGGCCAAGATGCTTTCGGTTGTCAAACTGATGGAAGGCGGCGGTTTGTTCGAAACCGGCGCTGGTGGATCGGCCCCCAAGCACGTCGAGCAGTTGCTGCAGGAAAACCACCTGCGCTGGGATTCGCTGGGTGAATTCTGTGCCTTGGGTGAAAGTCTTCGCTTCTTGGGTGAAAGCCAAGCCAAAGCCGCCGCGAAGGTGATGGGTGATGCCGTTGACGCCGCCACGGAAAAGCTGTTGGCCGAAGGTCATTCGCCGCAGCGCAAGGTTGGCCAGCCTGACAACCGCCACAGCCACTACTGGTTCGCAAGATATTGGGCCGAAGCCCTTGCGACCCAGACGAAAGACGCAGCACTTGCTGCAGCCTTCGCGCCTTTGGCCGATGGTCTGGCAAAGGGCGAGGCCGCAATTTTGGCCGAGCTTTCACAAGGCCAAGGCAAGGCTGTTGATCTGGGGGGTTACTACCACCCGTCTGATGAAAGTGCTGCTAAGGCAATGCGTCCATCGGCGACTTTGAACGCACTGATCGGCTAAGGTCCCGAAATCAAGGTCAACGGGAAAACCTGCGGCGACCCGTTGACCTCAATCAAAGCACGAAAAGAACGTCTGCCCTATACTTCCCAACGTGCCGCTACAGAGGGGAAACGACGATGTTCAGTAATATAACGGTTGGTGTCGACGGATCAGACCACGGGTGGCGTGCGCTGGAAGTTGCGTGTG
>CAZTKF010000097.1:0-10731 GCA_964614205.1 uncultured Loktanella sp.
CCCCTTTCTTCCCGAAGTCCCACGGCAAGCCGCGCGTCGATGACAGGCGCGTGTTGAGTGGGATTATCTTCATGAATCGCAATGGCTTAAGGTGGCGGGACGCCCCGGCAGCCTATGGCCCGCACAAGACGCTCTACAATCGTTGGAAGCGGTGGAGCGATAAGGGCATCTTCGCCGCGATGAAGGTCGGTTTGAGATCATGTTCGGCAGGCTCAAGGATTGGCGGCGGGTGGCAACCCGCTACGACAGATGCCCGAAGGTCTTCCTGTCCGCCATCGCCCTTGCAGCTCTCGGCGTATACTGGTTATGAGGCTTGTCCCTAGAAACCATCCAACCGGACCGCCCCGATTTTTGGTTTTCTGATAGCGTCGAATCGCGCGCAACAGCTTATAGCCCGGATCCCAAAACTACCGCACCTCTTCCCGGGACCAATCGGGAACGGTGGCGGAAACAAACGGCTCAGCAGACTCAATCTCGGACGTTTCTTCAATCGACATATTCGCCATCTCTCGTTCGTCTTATTGCCCTATACATCTCATTGAAGATCGCTTGGCTGCAAAAAGTAAGAGAGCAATCATCGTTGCAGGCTCTGGAGGTAAATCTTCGTGCAAATCATGTCGCGAGGTTCCTTTGCATTCATCCTACTAGGGGAGCTGGATTCAATTGCTTGTTTCCTTGCGCCGAAAAGCTTCTATCGCCTTCTTGTAGCCTTCAATGCTTTGGGTCGCCACGGTCTCCGGGCTGTAGAGTTCGCTGCAATCCTTCCATGCCTGCCGACCGAGCTGTACTGCAAGGTCGGGATTATCCAGCAATCGCTGACACGCTTCTACCATGGCGTCGACGTTCTCGCCGGGGATCAGGAGGCCGTTTCTTTCGTTCTCAATGACCTCAGAAATACCACCTACAGAAGTCGCAACCAATGGGCAGCCAAACGACATCGGCTCAAGCAACATGTAGCCCATGGTGTCATACCGAGCAGCTATAAGAGTAAGATAGTGGCTTGTGCGCAATGCCATCAGTTCCTCGTGACCCAGCTGGCCGAGATAGTCGACGCGTCCACGCAATTCTTGCGGAAAATTCTGCCCGAAGAACTCTTCAAAGAACACTGTTCCGTTCGGAGACTTGAGGCCCTGGTCTGGCCCGATGAAGGTAAGTTTCAGATCTGGGTTGGTCACGGCGAGCTTCGCAAAGGCCTGCAAGACCAGATCACCGCCCTTGATGCTGTCAAAACGTCCAACGAAAAGGATCTTGTTGCGATTGCAGCAATCGAGTTTCCAGATTTCTGACTCCGAAAGCGAGGCAATTGGCGTTGGAATAACGGTACTGTTCACCAATGGAAGATCGTAGTGACAACTCACAGCGTCGCGTACGTACTTGCAGGGCGTGGTGATGTATTGTGCTGATTTGATGGCCACACCTTCCTGCTTGGCGCGACCTTTGTTAAACGGCATAGCTGACATGGCATCATTGAATTCGCCCGTCAGGAAAAACGGGCCATGCAGCCGAACCGAGACCGGAACAATACTCATGCGCGAAACGGCGGCGCTCCAGCCAAAGGATTCTTCGATCTCAACAACCTCAACGCCTTCTTCATCGACCAGTTGACGAACAGCGGCAGCTATCCTGGCTGCGCGCTGAACACTGGCATACGGCAGGGATAGAGTAGCGGCTGTCACTCGCTGCCAGACACGCGACAACGCAGAAAACCGTCTCTCCTCGATATCTATGGTGTAAGGGTCCTTTTCGCCAGCATCAGGGGTCAGAATGTAGACTTCATGCCCGAAAGCACGCAAGGAAGAGACAAGTTGCGATGTGTAGGTCACAATCCCTGATGCCACACGCCCTGGCGGCCACGACGAGACATAGATGGCGATCTTCATTTTCTGTACAGTTATCCGTTAATTTCCAAAACCTGAGCCCGTGACGTCCTTCTGCATTCTTCTTGGTGCCAAAGTCCGATACTTAGAGTTTGTTTGCTGCGCGATTCAATGGTTCAAAACGCATATGAACGAAGCGTAGCAGGGTCCTTGAGTCGGCACCAGATTCCCTTTGAAGTAGCCAATCGATATGGCGAATTCTCCATCAAAGCATGCCATTTGGGGAACTCTACTCAATAAGAAGTATTCGGATCATCTTATTGGAGGCTGGTCGATACGGCAATGACGGGTTATCGTCATAGCGAAGTTCGCGCAAAGCAGATACGTATGAGCAAACACATCCTTCTAACTGGCGGCGCCGGATTCATTGGCTCACACACTTATGCGGCTCTGGTAGATGCTGGCTATACCGTGACCATCCTCGACAACTTTGAGAACGCACGCCGCGATGTACCCGAACGGCTGGTTCAGATTACTGGCAATGCCGTGCCAATAATCGATGCAGATATCCGAGACAAGAATGCCATCGAAGCGGCGTTTATGACCAACGAGTTTGATGCAGTCGTGCATTTCGCCGCACTTAAATCTGTCCCTGACAGCGAAGCTGAACCGGTTCAGTATCACCGCACCAACTGTATCGGCTTAATCAACATCGTAGACGCGATGCGGGCCAGTGGTGTCACCAATATTGTTTTCTCTTCTTCAGCCGCTGTTTACGGTAGTTCATCCAAAATGCCATTGACCGAGACCAGCCCCCGCGCACCTGATAGCTGCTATGGAGCGACCAAACTCTTTGGTGAGGATTTTCTGACGCGCGTTACTGCGGCACACCCTGAATTCAGGACCGGCATCTTGCGCTACTTCAACCCAGTAGGCGCCCATCCCTCGGGTCTGATCGGCGAAGACCCGTCCCAGCCCCCGGGCAACCTGGTGCCTGTGATCGCACGTGTTGCGCGCGGAGAAATTGAAGCTCTATCCATTTTCGGCGACGATTACGACACCCCCGACGGCACCTGCATCCGCGACTACATTCATGTCCTCGATCTTGCTCGTGGTCATGTGCTGAGCCTTGATACGCTCTTTAACAAAAGCGAAAGCCATCTTGTTAATCTTGGAACGGGGCGTGGCCATTCAGTCCGGGACGTCCTGCGCACTTATTCCGAAGTTGTCGGTCGTGAAATCCCTTACCGCATCGTGGCTCGCCGCCCCGGCGACCCTGCGGTCTCATTTGCAGCAACTGAGCGGGCGCGCGATGTACTTGGCTTCACTGCCAAACACAGCATTCAGGAGATGTGCGACAGCAATTGGAGATTCTTCACTCAGTAGGGGGTCGCGGCTCGCGTGGTTGACCTCACCCCACATGGCGACCGCATTAGCAGGTACTATGCGACAAACATCCACACTTCGGCAAGGCCCCAGCCGAACGCAGCACCCACGGCAACCAGCGGCATCAATCGAACCTCAAGCAGCCAAGAGACCCACCCCTCACCACGCCCTTTGAGCAAAAGGATTGCTGTTTCAGGAATCCGATGTAGTGCAACAACAAACAGACCTGCTGTTACGGATCCGAATCCAACAACAGCTACCGCAAGCCCAGTCCATATTGATGCAGCTCTGACAAGACTTAGCATTGTCATCTCGCGAAAGCGACGCTGCGCGCTGTAGGCCTCGCGCAAGAGTCCCGGACCGATCAGGATCAGACCGATAGCGAGGATCTGAATCATGATGGCAACATCCGTATAGCGGTCATCGTAGATGATATCGACCAAAGTAGGTGCAAATGTGAGGAACGCGCCGGCACCGAACATCGCAATTCCATCAAAAAGCATGCGATACTGATAGTAGCGCGAACTTAGCCTTGCAGGGTCACCATCTTTTTGTAGCGCCGTAAACACCTGCAGGCCCATTTGCCCATGTACAGAGTTAAGGAATAACTCAACCAATTCGACAATTTGGCGGGCGATATAGTAAAAACCAAAGGAACTGGCGGACATCGCAAAACCAAGTATCAAGCGATCAGCTACTGCAACGATCGCACTAAGGGCAGAGTGACTAATGATCCATTTGCCACGCGCGATGATCAGCCGGAAATCGGGAACGCTCCAGTGCAACCGCATTGTTGGGCCGTTAAACATAAGGAAACTAAGCGCCAAGACAATGAGTGCGCGCACAAGATTGCCCAAGACAAGCGCCCAGATGTTACGTAGCCAATATGCCAGGCCGATCGTGATCATGACGGTAAGCACTGTAGTGATCAGCATCTCTAGGCTGATCTGACGGAACTTCATCTCGCGCTCGTACATGAATTTGGCGGGGGACGAGAAACCGGTTATGATCGCGACGCCTCCGATTGCTGCCACTGCATATGGTAGTGCAGCATCAGCGTAGCTTGATTCGGGAAGGAAGTATCCGGCTCCCTGCAGTGCGCTGAGCCCAATGGCAAGCAATCCGCAAACGCCGCAGATGAGCACACCACGCAAAATCTGTGCGGTCCAGCATGATCTCAGAAAACCATCATCCAGATCCTCTTCCTTTGTCAGGATAAGTGAGCGCACACCGATGTCGGAAAACTGTTCCAAGATGAATATGAACATCAAGACGACCGCAAAGACACCGAATACCTCTGGAGCGAGCATCCTTGTCAGAACAACGGTCGAGAGTATTCTCGAGATGACTTGCGTTGCGAAAACGATTGTAGAGAGTGCTGCAGATGCAAGTATTTTCTGTCTGAGGCTGTCACGATCAGAAAACATGTTTGACATGCGTTGGCTCATTTTGGGCATCGCACCACTGTCCTGCTGGCAGGCACGACCTTCTCCACCAACAATTTTCTAAGACCTACTGCCAAAATCGTCACCTTCACACAGAAACACCTCGGACCTGTTTTGACCGCTATCCTTCGGACGCATCAAGCCAAAATTGGGACAAACCCCGCTATCCGAGGCCTCGCCATTTGTACCACAGTGAATAATGGCCCAAACAACGCCCCCCACAAGTTCAGCTCAACTTCGATCAGCCTTACTTGCAATGAAGGCCATTATGAGGCGCGCGCCTGCAGAGGGGCTTTCTTTCATAGAGATGACAATATAGCCACGCCAAGAGCGACATCTTGTGAGAAGCATGGTAGGACCAACTGACCGCAACCATCCGTCCTGACTGATCACATGCCCAATCTCTTTGCTTATGCGATGCTCTTTATATGGCCACTGGTCATGGTAGGGCTCTTTAAGAAACTGACGCCTGATCGTGCGCTCATTTGGTCATTCTTAGGCGCTTGGATGCTTTTGCCGGCCGGGGTGTCAATCGATCTTCCCCTCATCCCAACACTGGACAAGACCACAATACCGAGCCTGGCTGCCCTCGTGCTGTGCCTGACAATGGTTGATCAACGCATACGGATGTTGCCGTCTTCAAGCATCGCGTCGATCTTTATGATTGGGTTCGTCATCAGCCCATTTGCGACGATGATGAGCAACCGTGCGCCATTTATTGATGGCGTGGTTTTCCTTCCCGGTCTGTCAATGCGTGATGCCATATCGTTCTTGATGCAATACGCTATCACACTCATCCCTTTCGTCCTAGCTTTCAATCTGTTGACGACCCGGGACGCCAGGCACAATTTCCTGACATCCTACATGATCGCCGGATTAATATATTCGGTACCCATTTTGCTGGAAGTCAGATTGGCTCCCCAGTTCAGCTATTGGTTTTATGGGTACTTCCCTGAGCTTTTTACACAGCAGATCCGGTTTGGAGGGTATCGCCCAGTTGTGTTCATGGGACACGGACTGGCGGTCGCATTCTTCTTGATGACTGCCGTGATTTGTACAGCAATTCTATGGCGTGGGTCGCACACCAAGACCCGCATTTTCTACGCTTACGCGCTGGTCTATTTGCTCTTTGTTCTGATCCTCTGCAAGACAGTCGGTGCGCTTGTCTTCGTGGCTTTGTTTCTGCCAATCGTATTGTTTACAAATCTAAAACTGAAAAGCTGGGCCGTAATGGTCTGTGCACTCTTCGTCCTGACTTACCCTGTTCTGCGAGCCTCGGACCTGATTCCGACCGAAAGACTGGTAGACTATGCCTCCTTGATACACGAGGAAAGAGCGCAGTCTCTCGAGTTCCGCTTCGACAATGAGGAGATGCTGCTGGACCATGCCGCCGCCAAGCCCATATTCGGATGGGGTTTTTGGGATCGGAACCGGTTGTGGGATCCGGAAACGGGTAGTGGCCTCACAGTGACCGATGGTGCTTGGGTTATCATCATTGGCGTACTTGGATGGATTGGCTATATCTGTGTCTTCGGACTGCTGACGCTGCCGCTTTTCCGTCTTTGGTGGCAGCGGCGGAGCACTTCCGCTGGAGGCGAGCACTACTTGTCCTATGGCATCGCCCTGTTGCTAGCAATCAATTTGCTCGACCTGATCCCGAATTCGACGATCAACACGATGACATGGTTGCTCACTGGGTTGCTCTTGGCCAGTTCGCTTCAGTCCAGCCATGTCACGACCGAAAAACAAGTTTCGGACCGAAAGATCAGTCAAGTCGATCCTCCCGTCCTACACAAGCGTCAACCCCGTGGTCAAAGAGCCCAAAGCAACGCTTTCCCCGGAGAATTCCAAAGGAAAAGGCGAAGTTAGGAGCCAGCAAATCGCTAGGCTCCGAAGAGGTTCAGGGATTTACGCAATCAGAAACCCAGACGGGCAAGCCGGTGGTAGACTTTTCTGTAGAGCACAGGTGGCAGCCAATTCTCGAGCGCTGCCTGACGGCGTGACTTGCGATCCTCTTGATCTTCGGTGCCCGGCCGCGGCTTGAAAATAGTTGAATGCGACTTGCGGCTCGGATCCCATGTCGCCGTATAGTAATACAATGCGATGGACTGACGGGGTTCGCCATTGGGGTGGTTCACCTTCTGTGGGTTCCCATGGAAGGTGTTCGAGCCCGTCGAAAAACAGCACATCCTGTTAAAGAGCGGCACAAAGCTTTTTACCTTTGCGCTCATGTCATTCTCCCAGATTTCAAAAGAGCCACCCCACTCTTCGCGCCAGTCGTCGTTCAGATAAATCAACACATTCAGGCGGCGCTCGACAGTCATCTGCTTATGCAGATTGAAATCTGCATGAATATCAAGATGTCCACCGTTTGCCACACGGTGAATGCCGGCGCCAATGAAGTAAGGGTCAGGTATCAATCCCTTAATGCCCGTCATTTCCTCCAGAAACAGCAAGAAAGGCCGCGAGTTCAGAGCGTGAAAGAGTTCTCGGGAAAACATGGGCAAACGGTCAGGGTTATACTGCGTTTTCAGGTTTTCCTGCGCCCGTTCAAATGTATCGCTGTCTTTGTCTTCTTGCAGCGAGGACAGATCAGATTGCACCTTGCGCAGCACTTCCTCGGGTAGGAAATTGTCGATGCAGATATGGTTGTAAGGCTGCCCGCTTTGGTACTCTTCCGCAAATGGTGCAGCAGCGGCACGGGCGGTATCAACATCGATGCTCAGAGTTTCGGGATCAATTTCGTAGATCGGCATTTCTTATTCCTGTCGTTTCACTTCCGCATCTGGCAAATCTACGGGAACAGATATGCCGTGCGGTCCTATTCACTCGCACCCACCACTCCAACAATTTTAGGCCACTCAAACCGGCTTATCTACCCTTTGCGCACAAATGATAGACTGTCGGTTTCGCTGTCGGGTCAAAGGCGCAGTCGTCACTTCCTCAGCCTAGTACTTGAATTCCGTGCATTTCCTTCTTTGTTTCGCGGCTATCCCCCGTAGCCATAGCCTTCAGCAGGATCGAGATATCGGCATTTGTTCAGAACAACGCCAATAAGATTGGTGCGCGACTCCAGTTCCTGCTTGCAGCGACCGATTTCATCCGTTGTTGACGACTCAGCTGCACCAACCAGCAACGCAGCATCGACTTGATCGATAAACGCCATCGTATCGTCAACAAGCAGCATCGGCGGCATATCGAATAACATCACATCCGGCTGAAAGCGCGCTTCGATCTCATCAATCTGGTGGGCTGCGGTCAGGCCTTGCAACAACTCTGCTGAGTTCGGTGTCGGTTGAACGGCCGCAATCGCAAGGCTTCCCCCGTAGCGCCTGATATGATTTTCGGCTGTGTCTTCACCAGACAGCACCCGAGAGAAATTCACACCCTGCAATTGCAGCATGTTGGCAATTGATGGTCGCCGCAGATCCAGTTCGATCACCATCGTCCTGATGTCAGTTTGACGGGCAAGGCTGAACGCAAGGTTCATGCAGATTGTGGATTTTCCACAACTCATTCCGGGAGAGGTTATCGCAATCCGGCGCCAGTTTTTTCCGCGAATCTCGTGTAGCAGATTGGTGCGCATCACATCGAACGGCGTTGCCTTGGGGTTCGCATGGTGCGTCATGATCCGGTGTCGCAGCAGTTGTTTTGGAGCGACACTGAACGCGGGCAGTGCTTGCCATTCTTCCGAAGTGGATACGGTTTTGGGGCGACCCACCTGAGCAGTTGCGCGCCTGGTTTCCTTTGCAGAGGTTCCTTCCCTTGCATTGCGCTCTGTGCGGGCCTTATCGATAGCAGCGCGAATATGATCCATTTTCAAATACCCACCCGCTGACGCAACTCTTCCACAACCATTTCCAAGGGCATAACCTGTGTGTGCACATAATTCAGCGCGGCGGCCACACCAACAGCCACCACAATGATCATAAATGCATATGTAAGTCTGCGCCTCATGACCTGCCGCACATCTGTAATGTAGGGCACCGTCGCAAACGGCTTAATTCCCAGCTCATGCTCCAGTTCGACAGGACGTTTGACGGTGCTATTCATCATTTCCAACAGAAGGAACAGTCCAACCACAAGGAGCCCCCCGGCACCGACACTTGCAGCGACAATCAGTCTCCGGTTCGGAGAAGAGGGAAACTCTGGGATGCTGGCCTGCTCTATCACAACAATCCTTTGGCCCTTCGCAAGAGCCTCGATCCGGTCCCCTGTCCGCGCTTCGGCCAAAGCCATCGTAGCCTGGTTGAACTGCGCTCGTATATTCTCATAGTCCCGTTCAAGTTTGCCCAGTTCAATCGCATTTTCAGGTGTTGCATTAATGGCATCCATCAAGACGGCCATTTCTGTCTCGATCTCATCGCGCTGCTCTGACAAGAATGCAATTTGTCCATCAATATCAGAAATTTGCAGGGCATATGCTGTCTGCAGCTCACTGCCTTCGGCATCAGGACCAGCTTGTGCCCGGATACGCTCTTCCAAGGCCTCAACCTGCGTCTGCAGAGAAATAACACGAGGCGAGTCAGGGGCATAAATAATGAGCGCAGATGCCAACTCACCCTGTAATTCACGAAGCCGACGCTGTTCAGGAGACATGCTCGCATCGCTCAAATCGACCCGGCCGGTCTGTTCGAACAGTTGCTCCAAACGCGTACGCCGATCAGTCAGAGAAGAAAATTCGCGGTTAATCTGAAGAACGCGCTCTTGCAAAGCAGTTACCCGGTTGCGCTGAAAATCGAGACTTTCAGGAAGCGCATCGCTGTGCTCCATCTGAAATTCGAGGATTCGTGCCCCTTGCTGCGCGAGTTCTGCATTCAAACGATCAACTTCCTGCTCGAAGAAGTCCAGCGTTTCTCCCGCAGCCTCCGTCCGCATCTCGACATTCTGCTGCAGAATCTTCGAGACAAGCTCGTTGGTAACTTCTGCAGAGGTCAAGGCGCTCTCGGCTTCAAATGAAACGACAACCAGACCGGTCCCATCGCGGGATATCGGGGTCTCGATCGCGATCCTGTCGCTCATTTCCTCGACCATCTTGTCGGCGGACATTTGCGCGACATCGTCATACACATTGAACGTCCGGGCGATCTCCAACAGGTTGGCCCGCGTGAAGATCCGCTGTTGGATAACGCCCAGAAGTTCAGATGCGTCTGCACGCACCGTCGATGCAGCAAGATCATCCGGAATCTGAGGCGACTCTACCAAAAGCCTGGCCTGCGCGCGGTAGATTTCGGGAAGCGTCAAGGCAAAGACGACGCCTGACGCCACCACGCATGCGAAGATCACAAAGAAATAATGGATTCGACCAAAGAACCGGGACAAATAGTACTTCAGGTCCAAAATCACGATAACAACTCCTTCCGCGAATAAGTCAATGAGTCGTATCCGGGTATCGCTGCCAGAAGGGTTTGCATCTGCTCAGTCCTGAACCAACCAACGGGGTTCCAACCCCGCAAAGGCCACATGCCCCAAGATCTGATGGTGCGCGCACGCCTTTCTATGTTCCACTTGCTATTCATATCACGTGTACGAAACTGCCCGAAGCGCGACAAACCGACATACACCTTGACGCGTGAAAGCACGCGCATATCCCTGAATATGGCAACATAGAAAAGCAACTCGACACAATAAACCTACACTTCGATTCTACTTAGCAACATTTTGTGGCCAGTTTGAGGCCAGAATGTAAAGAGCCACAAGGATTTGAATAATTCTTGGTCAAGCACACGTACACTCCCATCCATGGTTCCGTTCAGAGTGTTGGCTGGGTTTTCTGTGCCTCTTCTTTCTTTGTTGCCCAGCTAGCATTCAACCCATTCTTTTACGCGCTTATGATAAGTAGGACCCATGCATGCAGCAGAAGCCCTTTTGTCATGAGCCTGAGGTTGTTCTATCCATGAAGCTAGCAAAGAACTGGTGCGAGAGCATCGACAAAAGGATCCTCTTAAGAATGACCGCCCGATGGCCCTAATCAACAACCACAGGTCCTCAGCCGCCGACACGGCCTACCGGAACGCAGGTGTGGTTTGGCTGGCTGTCGCAACCATCGCCGCACTCATCTTCTTTCAGGAGGGCTTCAACGC
>CAZTKF010000098.1:0-10659 GCA_964614205.1 uncultured Loktanella sp.
AAGGCCAAGGTGCAGGAAAAGCTGGAAAAGCTCTCGGTCTCTGACGGTCTGCGCGCGGTGAAATTTGCCGAGGTTGTGGTGGTTCTGCTGGATGTGGAAATCCCCTTCGAGCAGCAGGATTTGCGTATCGCCGATCTGGCCGAGCGCGAGGGCCGTGCCGTCGTTGTTGCCGTCAATAAATGGGATGTGGAAGACGACAAGCAAAGCAAGCTCAGAGAACTGCGCGAGAACTTTGAACGTCTGTTGCCACAGCTGCGCGGTGCGCCCTTGGTCACCGTCTCTGCCAAGACCGGCAAGGGGTTGGACCGCTTACAGCAGGCCATCATGCGCGCGCATGAGGTCTGGAACCGTCGCGTATCGACCGCGCATCTGAACCGCTGGCTGACGGGGATGCTGGAACAGCACCCGCCGCCTGCGCCGGGCGGCAAGCGGATCAAGATGCGCTATATGACCCAAGTCAAGACACGGCCACCTGCGTTTGTGGTGATGACCTCGCATCCTGACATGATGCCAGAGAGCTATAAGCGTTATCTTATCAATGGTTTGCGTGTCGATTTTGATATGCCGGGGACGCCGATCCGCCTGTTCCTGCGCGATCAGGGGGATAAGAACCCCTATAAAGACAAAAAGTCCTCTCAACCCTCGCGTCTTTCAAAGCACCTCAAGAAGGGTCCGGGGGGCCGGTAGTGCGTGTGGCAGTCATCAGGCCCAGCAGGACGATGATGCCAGCGCCTGCCAGCGCCGAGACTGTCCACAGGCCGGCTCCGTTCGCGGCGATGATCCCGGCCAGCGCCCAGACAACGGTCAATCCATAAGGCGTCGCAGCGCGGCGCGTCAGGACGCTTCCCGCGACGGCCAAAGCGCCAATGATTCCGATATAGGCCCAGCCAACAGCATCGGTTGCTATGCCGTATCCTGCCGCAGTGGTCCCCAGCGACACGAACGCGGCGGCCGTCAGCCACCCTGCGTAAATGCCGACAGGCACCTTAAACAGCCAGTTGTCGTCTTCCGGAGCGCGCATCAATGCCGCAATCGCCGTGGCAGCCATCACAAAAATCAGGATCGTCGCCCAGATCGCGCTGGTTGTCGCGACCGCCAGCCAAGGCGTGCCGACGGCCAGACTGAGTATCAATGGCTTGCGCGCCCAATCCCAAGCCGCATCTTCTGCGCGTCTGATCAGGCCGTAGACAGCTGAGACAACAAGCCACGCATAAATCAGACCCCAGATAGCAAAGGCGTATCCCTCGGGCTGAATTGGCGGATCAATCTGCGGGATCGGCAATTGATCGGCGCGAAAGCCGCTAAACGGCGGAGTCAGCGCCGGAGACACCACGAAGGTCGCAGTGAAGACGAGGGTAAAGATCGCATAAATTCTGCGCATGACTCTGACTATAGGGTGTTCCGGTCGCATTGCATCCCGAAGAAAGGAAATACCGGCATTCCGGGTGCCTGACTTGGCGTCAGTTTTTCGGGGCCGAAAGCGACGGGGCCATCACGCAGGACAGCCACGCTGATGTCTCAGACCAACTGCCCGTCTGCATTGATGCGTGTCTTGCCGCGCAGGTAGGGATGCAGGGCCTCGGGCAAGTCAACAGAACCGTCTGCCTGCTGGCCGTTTTCAACGACTGCGATCAGTGCGCGGCCAACAGCCAGACCTGATCCGTTCAGCGTATGAACGAATTGTGGTTTGCCGCCGCTTTGAGGTTTGTAACGGGCGTTCATGCGCCGCGCCTGATAATCGCCGGCCACAGACACCGAGCTGATCTCGCGGTATGTGTTCTGACCGGGCAACCAGACTTCGATATCGTGGGTCTTGCGCATCCCTGCACCCAGATCACCGGTGCACAACACGACTGTGCGGTAGGGTAGATCGAGCTTTTCAAGGATGGCCTGCGCCTGTTTGGTCATGCGGTCGTGCTCTGCCGCGCTGTCCTCGGGGCGCGTGATGCTGACCATCTCGACTTTTTCGAACTGGTGCTGGCGCAGCATGCCGGATGTGTCGCGCCCCGCTGATCCGGCTTCCGAGCGGAAACACTGGGTGTGGGCGACATAACGGCGGGGCAGGTCGCCTTCATCAAGCGTCAAGCCGTTGACAATGTTGGTCAGCGTAACTTCGGCGGTCGGTATCAACCACCAGCCGTTCGTGGTCTGGTAGCTGTCTTCGCCGAACTTGGGCAACTGGCCCGTGCCATACATCATCTCTTCACGGACAAGCACGGGCGTAATCGTCTCCGTCAACCCGTGTTCTTCCACATGTACATCCAGCATGAATTGCGCCAAGGCGCGATGCAGTCGGGCGACGGCCCCTGAGAGCAGCACAAAGCGGCTGCCCGACAGTTTGGCCGCAGTCTCGAAATCCATGCCGGGACGGATCGCGGGAATGTCGAAATGCTCAAGCGGGTCAAAATCGAGGGAGCGCGGCGTGCCGAAACGATGGATTTCGACATTGTCTTCTTCATCTTCACCGTCAGGGATGCTGTCATCGGGCAGGTTCGGGATACCCATCAGCAGATCGGTAAGCGCCGCATCCTCGGCCTTGGCCTCATCATTCAGCGCGGCGATCTGGGACTTCTTTTCAGCGACCAGCGCGCGCAGGCGTTCGAATTCGGCCTCGTCGCCGCGTCCTTTGGCGGCGCCGACTTCCTTGGCGGCCTTGTTCGCTTCGGCCTGGGCGGTTTCGGCCGCCAGAATCTTGGCGCGACGCGCTTCGTCCATCGCCAGAATCCGGGATGACATCGGCGCAATCCCACGACGCGACAGGGCAGCATCAAAAGCAGCGGGGTTGTCACGGATGGTACGGATATCATGCATGGCATCGGTCCTTGTGCGATCATTCGGTGCGGGTCATATGCCTGATTGTGCAGAGCAAGTGAAGCATAGAAAGCGCAGTCTGCGGGTGCTTGTGACCGCGGACAGTTTTGCTTTGCTGCTGAATGTGCTAGACCACGCTCACGCAAAGAAAGACGATCAACCGTGCCGCAAAAAAGCCTTTGAATTGCTTTCGAAATGTACCGCTTCATGGCTTGCCCGCGGTCTCGGAATACTGCATGACCACACTTGTGAAACACGAATTTTCGATAGGAAAACAGATGATTAAGACAAGTCTTACTGCTGCCGCTCTTGGCATTCTGGCTGTCCCGGCCTTCGCACAGGAACTGACATTCGGTTCCTTCAGCCTCGACTATACAAAAGCCGCGCCTGAAGGCGGTGGTAGCGATCTGACATCGCTCGATTTGCAGGGTGAAGGCGAATTCACCATGAACCAGTTCGTTTTTGGCGCAGGTTTGTCGAACGACAAGTTCGAGTTTGACGGCGGGCCAGAGTTTACTGTGCGCAGGTTGAACGCCTATGCCGGCTATGCCATCACGCCCGAGGCCCTTGTGGGTGCCGGCTTCACCAACGTCAATATTGCGGACCCCGTCGACGATGACTTCAACGGTTTTGATGTCTTTGGCCAGTACCAGACCGGTGCCTTTGGTGTCGCAGTGAACTATAATCGCCCGGATCAGGACTTTGATGATGTTGAGATCACAACATTCTTTGCCGAGGCCGAAGTCGCACCTGGCGTAACGCTGGGCGGTATTCTGGAATCCTTCTCTGAAGTTGACGAGAATGCTTATTTCCTGTCCGCTGAATATGATGCGGGCCAGATTTTCGCACGCGCCTACTACACAAGCGCAGAAGACGCAGACTTTGCGATCTATGGTGCACGCGGCGAATACCGCTTTGACGATGCCATCGCCTTTACAGCCGGCTTGGAGACTGTCTCTGGCGACGACTTTGGGCCTGACTACACATCGGTTTCTGTCGGCGGTTCATATGAATTCGCGCCTGGCGTTGCGGCAAGCGCCCGTTATTCCAAGATTGATACCGATGGCGAAGACGCTGATGTGCTGGCCCTTGGCCTGACCTACGAGATGGGTGAGCGTCAGCGGCTTGATCGCAACATGTCGGAAGCTGCGTATGACGATCTGGAAACAGGTATCTTCGGCCTGCAGCCGAGCTACGGCTTCGGCATCTTTGCTGGCGGGATTGGTTTCTGATTGCAAACCTGACATCGTTCGAAAGGCCCGCAGTCATCTGCGGGCCTTTTTCGTTTGCGGACCTTGTAACGCCTACTGCCGCGAACCGCGAATTTCCGGGAAAGTCACAAGCGACGATTGCTTTCCGCCCAGACCCGCCCCATATGGCACGAAAGCCCGTTGAAAACGGACCAATCGCGGTTGCCAATCATAGGTGGCGGACATAATGTGCCGCGAGTTTCCAAGGCGCCCACGCCGCACGACCAAAAGGGATGGATTATGAGACCTGCCGACCTGATTATGCTGCTACTGATCTTTGCGATCATGTACTTCTTGTTGATCCGTCCACAGCAGAAAAAGATGAAAGAACATGCGGCGATGCTCGAGGGTCTGCGCCGCGGTGACCAGATCATCACGCAAGGCGGGCTTGTCGGTAAGATCGTGAAAGTCAAAGATGACGCCAGCAACGAAGTCGAGGTCGAGATCGCCAAGGGCGTCAACGTCCGTGTCGTCAAATCGACCATCGCCACTGTGATGAACAAGACCGAACCGGCAAAAACCTAAAACTGGCCGCTGAGGCACGCTTTATGCTCAATATTTCGTTTCCCAAGCTGCTGCTGATCTGGATCACAGTTGTCATTGGTCTGGTCTTTGCGATGCCCAACGGCTTTTACGGCCGGGTCGAGACCCATAATGATGCAATGGCCGTCATCGAAACCGGCCAAACCAATGCAGAGCTTGAAGCGGCTGCTGCCCAATGGCCAAGCTTTCTGCCCTCGAACCTTGTAAACCTTGGTCTTGATCTGCGCGGCGGCGCGCACTTGCTTGTCGAAGTACAGGTCGAGGACGTGCATGCCTCTTTTCTGGAGGGTTTCTGGCCTTCGGTGCGCGATGCGCTGGCAGCCGAACGTGATACAGTGGGTTTTGTCACGCGCGAAGACAGCCCGCCCACCGAATTGCGGGTCCGGATTTCTCAGGCCGAGGGGGCGACCCGCGCCTTCGAGATCGCGCGCGGTCTGGCACAGCCCGTTGCTTCCTTTACCGGAGCCGGAGCCACGAATATCGATGTGCGCATCAATGGAACGCTGCTGACGATCACCCTGAGCGAGGCCGAGATTGCCGCGATGAACGAGCGGACAATCATGCAGACGCTTGAAATCATCCGCCGCCGCATCGACGAGGTCGGCACACGCGAACCCACCATTCAGCGCCAAGGATCGGAACGCATACTGGTGCAGGTGCCCGGTGTGGGGTCAGCTAACGAGATTATCGAACTTCTGGGCACGACAGCGCAGCTGACATTTAACCCTGTTGAAGGCACGACCAGCGATCCTGAGGCCTCGGCGGGGACTGGGAATATGATCGTTCCCGCGCAGGAAGCGCCCGAATTGCTGTATATTCTTGAACGACGCCCGGTCGTGACGGGCGAAGACCTCGAGAATGCGCAACTTGATTTCGACCAGAATGGCCGGCCGGCGGTGGCATTCCGGTTCAACACATCCGCCGCTCGGAAATTCGGTGACTACACGCTCGAAAACATCGGCAGCCCGTTTGCGATTGTGCTGGACAACGAGGTGATCTCGGCCCCCCGAATCCAAAGCCATATTCCCGGTGGGTCCGGCATTATTACCGGTAACTTTACGGTGGAAGAGGCAACAAATCTTGCTGTTCTGTTGCGCGCCGGTGCGTTGCCGGCCGAACTGACATTCCTAGAAGAACGGACAATTGGGCCCGAGTTGGGCGCAGACAGTATCGCAGCGGGGCAGGTGGCCTGCCTCGTGGCGGGGCTGGCGATCCTTGTCTATATGGTGCTGAGCTATGGGCTGTTCGGTGTCTTTGCCAATATCGCGCTGATCATCAACATCGGGCTGATCTTTGGTTTGCTCAGTATCGTTGGCGCAACACTGACGCTGCCGGGGATCGCGGGGATCGTGCTGACGATCGGTATGGCGGTTGATGCAAATGTGATCGTGTTTGAACGGATTCGCGAAGAACTCAAGACAGCCAAGGGCCCCGCACGCGCCATCGAGCTGGGTTATGAAAAGGCGCTGTCTTCCATCATCGACGCCAATATCACGACGTTTATCACGGCCGTGATCCTGTTCACCATGGGTTCTGGCCCCGTTAGCGGCTTTGCCGTGACCTTGGGGTTCGGCATCATTACATCCGTTTTCACTGCGATTTTTGTCACCCGGTCCCTGATTGTGATCTGGTTCTCGCGCACCCGCCCCAAGACAATCGAGGTTTGATATGCGCTTAAGACTGGTTCGCGAAAACACAACGATCGATTTTTTCAGCCGGGCGAGAATCTGGTTGGGCATCTCCATGGTGGCGATGGTGATCGCTTTTGCATCGTTCCTGATACAAGGCCTGAACTACGGGATCGACTTTCAGGGTGGCACGAGCATTCGGACCCAGTCCGAGACCCCCGTAGATGTTGCGGCCTATCGCTCCGCGCTTGAGCCGTTGGCGCTGGGTGATGTCTCCATTGCCGAGGTGTTTGACCCGTCTTTTGATGAAAACCAGCATGTCGCCATGGTCCGTATTCAGGCCCAAGAGGGCGATGAGCGGATCGCGACAGAGACGATTGAGGCAGTGCAAGAAGCCCTGCGCACCATTGATCCGAATATGACTTTTCCATCGGTCGAATCCGTTGGCCCAAAGGTCTCGGGAGAGTTGATCCAGACTGCAATTATTGCAGTGGCGCTCGCGGTTGTGGCGATTCTTCTTTATATCTGGCTGCGGTTTGAATGGCAGTTTGCCGTCGGCGCCGTGCTGGCGCTGAGCCACGATGTGATCCTGACCATCGGTATCTTCTCGGAACTTCAGATCAAGTTTGATCTGGCCATCATCGCGGCCTTGCTGACGATCGTGGGTTATTCCATCAACGACACGGTGATCGTGTTTGACCGCGTGCGGGAAAATCTGCGCAAATACAAGCAAAAGGACCTCAAAGAGGTGCTGAACCTGTCGATCAACGAAACCCTCAGCCGCACTTTGATGACATCGGTCACGACGCTTCTGGCCCTGATCGCCCTGTTTGTGCTGGGGGGCGATGTGATCCGCGGTTTTGTTTTTGCGATGATCTGGGGCGTCGTGATCGGGACCTATTCGTCGATCTTTGTGGCCTCGGCGATATTGCTGGTGTTGGGCGTCAAGCGCGACTGGTCCAAGAAAGATCCCAGCGCAGGCACGAAATACGGTCATATCGACACCTGAAGCGGGGTGAACCATGCGCCTGAACGAAATCAGCTATAATGATGCGGTGCCGATTGATGGCTACGGTCCCGGCTTTTTTCGTGTTGGCGGCAAGAAATACGATGGCGCTGTCTTGGTGCTACCGACAGGTGTCAGCAGTTGGAGCGGGTTCGCGGATACGGCCGCGATACTGGATCATGTCGCGGATATTGATGTTCTTTTTGTCGGCATCGGCGCCGAAATCGCGCATCCGCCCATAGCTTTCCGCACGGTACTGGAAGACGCCGGGATCGGAGTTGAGACAATGGCCTCTCCTGCGGCCTGCCGCACTTACAATGTCTTGTTGTCAGAGGGGCGGCGCGTCGCTGTCGCCCTGTTGCCCGTCTGATGTTGAAGGTCCAAGGCCTGACCTGCGCGCGCGGCGGCGTGCCCGTGCTAGCAAATGTCAATTTTGCCGTTGCAGCGGGGGGGGCGCTGATATTGCGCGGCCCCAACGGGGTTGGCAAGACCACCCTGTTGCGCACGCTCGCCGGATTGCAGCCTGCGATCGAGGGCAAAATCAGCTTTCCCGAGGATCAAGGGGCCTATGCCAGCCACGCGGACGGCATCAAGACGGCGCTGACCGTCACGGAAAACCTCAAATTCTGGGCCGATGTCCATGGTGCGGCTTTACCCGACAGTATTCTGGAAACCTTTGATCTGGCTGATCTACGGGACCGGCTGGGGGGGACACTCTCAGCCGGACAAAAGCGCCGCCTTGGTCTGGCCCGGCTGGGTGTGATCGGGCGCAAGGTCCTGTTTCTGGATGAACCGACCGTTTCGCTGGACGGGTTTTCGGTGCGGCTCTTTGCCGACTGGTTGCAGAATACGCATCTTGCGGCGGGCGGTGTTGCCGTGATTGCGACCCATATCGATCTGGGGCTGGAGGCGCCAGAGCTTGACCTGACACCGTTCAGGGCGGCCGATGATGCGGGCGGCGGATCAGACGAGGCGTTCTTGTGATTGCGCTCTTGCTGCGTGACCTGCGGTTGGCCGTCCGTGCAGGCGGCGGGTTTGGCCTTGGGCTGGCATTCTTCCTGATCGTTGTCGTGCTTGTGCCCTTTGGCGTCGGGCCCGAAACCACGCTCTTGTCGCGGATCGCGCCGGGCATCTTGTGGGTGGCGTCCTTGCTGGCGGCACTTCTATCGCTCGACCGGATATTCGCATTGGATTACGAGGATGGATCGCTGGCCCTGCTTGCCACATCGCCCCTACCACTGGAAGGGGCGGCGATGACCAAGGCGCTGGCCCATTGGATCACCACAGGCCTGCCGCTGACACTGGCCGCCCCAGCGCTGGGGTTCCTGCTAAGCCTTGCCCCCGAGGCCTATGCCTATCTGCTTGTTTCGCTGTTGATAGGCACACCGGCGCTTTCGATGATCGGCACTTTCGGGGCGGCACTCACAGTCGGGCTCCGGCGGGGCGGGCTTTTGTTGTCACTGCTGGTTCTGCCGCTTTATGTGCCGACGCTGATTTTCGGGGCCGAGGCAGTGCGGCGCGGGGCCGACGGGCTGGACCCGATGGGCGCTTTGATGCTGATGGCGGGGATCACGGCGGGATCCTTCGCGCTCTTGCCGTTTGCGACTGCGGCCGTCTTACGTATCAATCTGCGGTGATCGGGGATTGTTGGACCGGATGAGGGAGGATAGATAAGCGCCATGTCATTGTGGGAATATGCCAATCCAAAGCTGTTCATGGGCTGGACCAGACCGGTCCTGCCATGGAGCTTTGCGCTGGCCGGTGTTTGCCTTGCTGTGGGGTTGGTCTGGGGGTTCTTCTTTACGCCCGATGATTTCCGTCAGGGATCGACCGTCAAGATCATCTACCTTCACGTGCCAGCGGCGCTGATGGCGATCAATGCGTGGATCATGATGCTGGTGGCGTCGCTGATCTGGGTGGTCCGGCGGCACCATGTTTCTGCGCTTGCTGCACGGGCTGCGGCCCCTGTGGGTGTGGTTTTCACGCTGATTGCGCTGTTCACCGGCGGCATCTGGGGCCAGCCCATGTGGGGGACATATTGGGCGTGGGACCCGCGGCTGACGTCCTTTCTGATCCTGTTCCTGTTCTATCTGGGCTACATCGCCCTGTGGGAAGCGATCGAAGACCCAGATACTGCCGCCGATCTGACATCGGTGTTGTGCATGGTGGGTTCGGTCTTTGCGATCCTGTCGCGCTATGCGGTGCTGTTCTGGAATCAGGGTTTGCATCAGGGGGCGTCGTTGTCGCTGGACAAGGAAGAGAACGTGGCAGACGTGTTCTGGTTCCCGCTTTTGGTTTGCATCGCGGGCTTTGTGTTGCTGTTTATCGCGCTGGTGCTGATGCGCACGCGGACGGAAATTCGCGCGCGCCGCATCCGCGCGCTGGAAGCGAGGGCGCGCCGTGCCTGATCTGGGTCAATATGCAGTCGAGGTCATGTCGGCCTATGTTGTCAGCATCGTGCTGCTGGCCGGGATCGTCTGGCTCAGCTGGCGGCGTTATACGCGCGTCCGTGCGGCTTTGGAGAAGGTCGAGAAGAATGGCTAAGGTCTCGCCTTTGATGATTCTGCCACCGGTGGTCTTTGCGGCCCTTGCCGGGCTTTTTGTCGCGGGTATGTTTCGGCAAAACCCCGAAGAACTGCCGTCGACCTTTGTCGGCAGTCAGGCTCCGGCAGTGCCGGTGGAAGCCGTGCAAGGGACTACCCAGTTGACGGATGGCGATCTACGCGCTGGCGAAGTGACGCTTGTGAATTTCTGGGCAAGCTGGTGTCCCCCGTGCCGGGCCGAGCACCCCAATCTGCTGGACCTCGAAGCGCAGGGCTATCGCGTCGCAGGGATCAATTTCCGCGATCAGCAGGATCAGGCATCAACCTATCTGAATGACCATGATGACCCGTTCTTTGCCACCGGATTTGACCTGCGGGGCAGGGTTGCGATTGACTGGGGCGTAACCGCACCGCCAGAAACCTTCATCGTTGACGGGGACGGCACTGTGTTGTTCCGCTTTGTCGGGCCGCTGGTCGGGTCGGATTACGAACAACGGTTCCTGCCGGAACTGGCGAAGGCTATGGAATAGAATGGTTTACGTGGGTTTCAACTACCCGACGTAGGGTGTGTGACACCCGCGCGTTCAAAAAAGCCCGGCCAATACGACCGGGCTTTTGCATTTCATTCAGGCGGCCGCTTTGGCCAGATTCCGCAGCACATAGTGCAGCACGCCGCCGTTTTCGATGTATTCGATTTCGACGGCCGTATCGATGCGGCACTTCACGGTGATCTCTTTGACCGAACCGTCGGCCATCGTGATCTTGGCTGTCATCTCTTGCAGAGGCTTTACGGCGTCCAGACCTTCGATGGTCACCGTTTCTTCACCGGTCAGGCCCAGTGTCTTGCGGTTGTCGCCGCCGGTGAATTCGAAGGGCAC